>JAUNBK010000062.1 GCA_030527105.1 Planctomycetia bacterium | reverse complement strand
TTTGCGGAACCGTTGCCGGATTTTTATCGTCGACGGATCATTTTCTGGAAGGATGACGACCGCGAGTTTGAGGAGAAACTCGGTGAAATTACGCTCGAAAATGCGAAACTGGAGCGACTCACTGGAACGAACAATTTTTTCATGAAAAAGCTGTTGACCGTGGACGACACCACATCAAATTACCTTGTGTATTGCCCGGAACAGATTGCGGATGAGGATAATTGGCTGCTGCCGTTGGAACTCTGTAGCGAGGAATTCCGTGCCGACCTTGCCTCTATGTGGCTGGAAGAAATGAACATTGTGTGTACGAATTCTTTGCGCCAACAGATCAAGGCGTACCGCAGCTTTTTCAAGACGAAAGCGAATCGCACGAAGGTGGCGAACCTGAGCTCGCAAGTGACAAAACCGAGCCAGCTGCATCTCGCAGTGATGGCGGTGCTTTGCGGCTTGAAAGATATTCGCCCTAATGGCATCATTCGGTCGATATTCGCGGCGGAAATGAATCAGGATACGAATAATAGTATCTACCAGAATTTTGTCGATTTCGGTGCCAACGGCGCATTTTGGGCAATGGTCGCGCAGTTCTTCGGCTATCAGGAGGAGGGGAATCTCGGCAAGCTGGCGGCACATATCCTCCTTACTGCGGCGGCAAGAACCCTTCTCCCCGAGCATCTGGCAGGGTTGGAGGATTTTATTTCCAGTCCTCATCAGGCGTATTGTTTCGACTTTGTCTCCGAATGGATACATAGCGACGAACGCGGACGGCTGTTCGAGTTGGCGCGGTATGTCGAGAATGAAATCCACCTGCCGGCTCGTTTTGGGAAGCTCCCGGTCGAAGAACTGGCGGAAACGGAGTTGTTTCCCTGTATTAACGAGTGCATTCTCGGCAGTTTTATGACGGAAATCAGCAACCAGATTATCCGTGTGGACGCCATCAGGGCGATGGTGGAGAAACGACGCACATGCGCGTGGTATGAATGTGTCAAAGATTATTACGAGGGCATTCTGCAAGTAGCCAACATGCAGGCATTTTTCCTCGCGCACTCGGCTGGCTTCCATACCGTGGAGGCTCGGGGCGTTTGGAAAGAGTACACCGAAGATTACTATAAAATGGATACTTACTATCGACAGTTCCACTGCGCCTTTGCCCGAAGCGTAGAAAATCCCCAGCCATTGTTGGACGATCTATTCAAACACGTTGCGGACAAGGTAGAAGGTCTGTATGAAACGTGGTACCTCCGGCAGCTTGGCGATAACTGGTCGACCGCCGCTGCCGATGAGTTGGCGCAGCATGGTCGTATTTTGGGAGTGCCGAGGCAGGCGGACTTCTATCGGGACAAAGTCGAAAAGGCAGACTCGCGCGTGTTCGTTATCATCTCTGACGCATTGCGCTATGAGGTTGCTGCAACGCTGACGGAACAACTGCGTCGCGAAACACAGGCGAGAGTGGAGTTGAATAGCTGCAGTGCGATATTCCCCACCGTGACGAAGTTTGGTATGGCTGCGCTTCTTCCGCACAAAAAATTGACCGTGGAAGAAAAAGCAAAAGGGCTGGTGGTGTGCGCAGACGGCACCAGCACCGAGGCGGCGTATCGAGATGCGATCTTGAAAAAGGCCAATCCTGCCAGTATCGCGGTGAAATATAGTGACATCGTTCTGATGAAACGCCCAGAGCGCTCCGAATTAATCAAGGGCAACGAGGTCGTCTACATCTACCACGACAAAATTGACAAAACCAGCCATATGAACGAAGCGTTGGTGTTTCCGTCTTGCGAGAACGCCATAGACGAAATCAAAAACATGGTGCGCCTCATCGTGAATGACTTCGGCGGAGTGAATGTCATTATCACTGCCGACCACGGATTCCTTTATACCTACAGCCCCCTTTCGGAGGACAGCAAGGTGGATAAGACCACCGTTGGCGAGGAAGATGTGGAAGTGGACAGACGGTATCTCATCACGCGAAAGGGGGCTGTGCCGCAGTCTCTGCTGCCAGTGAAATTTCTGCCTGACGAGGCTGCATACGACGCCTTCTCTCCACGAGAGAACAGCCGTATCAAGAAAAAGGGCGGCGGCTTGAACTTCGTGCATGGCGGCATCAGCCTCCAGGAAATGGTCGTTCCCGTGGTGGAGTACCGCTATTTGAGGAAACAGAATAAGGAGTACCAGCGCAATAAAAAGAAATACGACACGAAGCCCGTCGTTCTGAGTCTCCTATCAACCAACCGCAAAATCGGAAACATGATTTTCTCGCTGAATTTCTACCAGAAGGAAGCTGTGAGCGACAATCGAGAGCCAGCGACCTATCTGCTCTATTTCGTGGATTCGGAAGAAAAGCAAATTAGCGACACGCAAAAAATCATTGCCGACAAACGCTCGCAAAACAATCCAGAACGCACGTTCCGACGTAGTTTTCATCTGAAGTTCCTAAAATTCAACAGCAAGGAAACTTACTACCTGGTCATTGCGTGCGAAACGGGATCGGTGCCGCAGCAGCGTGAGGAGTTCACGATCGAGATTGCCTTTGAGGTGGATGAGTTCGACTTCCTCGCCTAAAATCGGGAGGTATCGCAACAGCCTTTGTGGAGGCACTGAAGACAAAAGCGCACGTGACGTGATGCCACTCCTACTCGCCAATGATTTTGATCAAAACGCGTTTGTCGCGCTTGCCATCGAATTCGAAGTAGAATATTTGCTCCCACGTGCCGAAATCCAAGCGCCCCTCCGTGATTGCAACGACGGTTTCGCGACCCATAATTGTTCGCTTGAGGTGCGCGTCGGCATTGTCCTCGTAGCCATTGTGACGATACTGCTCGTAAGGTTTTTCTGGTGCGAGTTTCTCCAACCAACGTTCATAATCTTGGTGGAGTCCCGACTCGTCGTCGTTGATGAAGACGGATGCCGTGATGTTCATGGCGTTGATAAGGACGAATCCCTCGAGAACGCCGGAGTCGTCAACCGCTTTTTGGACGTCCCTGGTGATGTTGACGATACCACGTCGCGAAGGGAGTTGAAAGTGCAACTCTTTTCGATACGATTTCATTTTTAGGTACTCCTTCTATACTTTCTTATTTTTCGCATATGTTGGAAGAAAATGACACCTCCATGGTACCCATTGTACCTGTGGGGGGATAAAAAGTCAAGCGATTGCCACCGTTTTTCTTCAAAAAAAGACTTGAAAGATGGGAGATCAGGGTAAATTTTCCCCAAAGAGGTAAAAAATTTTTAAAAATAGAGAAGCAATCCAGAAAAAATAAGAAATTGGACTTGACATCTAGGGTAAAATAGATATAATCGGCGTTATTGGAAAAATCGGAAATGCCGGTATGGTTGAGGTTCTTTAAGTACAGTGCAGCTGCTGCACAATTTAGGAAGGAAAAGGAGAATGACCCTGAAGACAGTATTTACGACGGGCGAGGCGGCGAAAATCTGCAAGGTGAGCCAACAGACGATCATTCGTTGCTTTGACACCGGACAGCTCAAGGGCTTCCGCGTGCCCGGAAGTCGTTTTCGACGCATTCCTCGTGAACAGCTAATCATTTTCATGCGAGAAAATGGTATCCCCACGGATGCTCTCGAGGATGGAAAACGAAAAATCCTGTTAGTGGACGATGATCTTGACATCGTGTCTCTTATCAAGGACGTTTTGGAACGTGACGGACGCTTTGAAACCCGCTCTGCCAACAATGGCTTTGAGGCGGGAATGATGGTAAAGGAGTACCATCCTGACCTTATTGTGTTGGACGTGATGCTTCCCGATATCAACGGAAAGGAAGTCTGCCAGCGTGTTCGGAGTGATAAATCTATGGACAATGTGCAGATTATTTGCATCTCGGGTATGGTTGAGCAAGACCGTATTGAGGACCTCATGGCAAGCGGTGCGAATGATTTCATCCACAAGCCGTTTGACGTCGATTATCTCCTCAAACGGATTTGCCACTTCCTCGACATGGACGAAAGAAGATAGACGGATTCCGCAATGGCGCATGAGAAAACGGCGCATGAGAAAACGGGCGTCGAGATGCTGGTCGAATTTTCCGCCGGTGCAGGGCACGAATTGAACAATCCGCTGGCGGCGATTAGCGGGCGTGTCCAGTTGCTCCTGCGTGGAGAGAGCGACGCGGCAAAACGCTCGGAGCTGGCTCTTATTCTCAACCACGTCAGGCGTGCGCAGGACATGATCGCGGATTTGAGGCTTGTCGCTTGTCCTCCTTTGCCGAGGAAGTCCGTTTTCTCTGTTCGTGAGTTTGTTCAAAATTTGGCGGACAGTTGCCGCTGTGAGTGGGCTGGGCGGAAGATTGAACTTGCCGTTCGGATCGCAACAAATGGTGTAGACGCCCATGATTTCGACATTTACGCGGACTCTACTCAGCTGGAGATTTTACTCCGCGCGCTTTTCAAAAACTCCCTTCGAGCGATTGGGGCAGAAGGGAGTATTCTTTTGTGTGCAGAACGAGACGACGCTCGGCAAGAGATCGTCTTTCGCGTCTCGGACACCGGCGGAGGGATTCCGTCTGAAATTCGGGAGCTTCTTTTCGACCCATATTTTTCCTCGTACCAATCCGGGCGGGGTCTTGGTTTTGGTCTGACGAAAGCTCGCGCCATTGCGCACTTGCATGGTGGGGAGATCGAGCTGGACGAAGCCGCCGAGGAGACGACGTTCGTTCTCACGCTCCCTATTGCGACGGAAGCTGCCTCGTCCTGAGAAACAAGGCGAAAAAAAACGGCAGGTGGCTCCTGCCGTTTGATTCAAAGCGTCCTTTCTTTGAAGGATTAGAACGTCCACACGAGGCTTGCGCCACCGCTCAATTGGGTATCTTCCGCCATTTCTCGTCCGAAACCGCTTGGGTAGTAGTCGTACTCGTTGTCGAACACCCAGTCGTAACGAACCTCGGGGTTGATGGTCAAATTCTCGCAAATCTTGTAGCGTGCACCCAGCGATACGGAGTACCACGTTTGAGTTCCAGATGACACATTATCAACGTTAGACATGTCTCCAGCGTCCTGTCTGAACCACTCAAATCGAGCCGCAAGCTCCAAGCGATCCGTCGCCTGATAAAGGAACGTGTTGTTAATTCCAACTTGGTTGTACACATTCGCATGTCCTTCACCATCCCACACATCACGCGCCTCGGCGAATCCGTAGTTGCACTGGAAGACATAGCTCAGTCGGCAGGTGATGTCCCATTGGAAGAGGAAGGTTTGCAAAAACTGGTTGGCGTCGGTATAGTATCCATATCCGTCCGAAGGGTACGAGCAGTCAACCAAGTCCGTCCAAGGTCGCTCCTCTCCTCCATGCAAGCGATTGTACATGGCGGCGTAGCCGATGGAGACTTTGTTGGTGAGCTGGTACGTAACGGAGAAAAGCCCGCCGTAGTCACCATACTCGTTTTCAAAGCCGGTGTCGGGCCCCGTGGTGACGCCGAAGCTCATCGAAAGCCTGTCGGTGGCGTCCCACGTGAGGAGTGCGCCGGTGTGAGTAAGTGGCTCGCGACTGTACATATGGGAGTGGCTGAAGAGGACGTTCTCAGGAGCGTCCATCACTTCGTACCCCAAAGGTGTGTCAAACTTACCCAACTTGAGGCGGAAATTTTCATATCCCATCTCGAAATAGAGCCTCGGCATGGCGAGAGCGTATCCGTCTCCGCTATAACCCCACTTGCCGTCGAAGGAACCGTCAGCCCAGCTTTGAGCATCCGTCATTTCGGAACCATAAGCGAGATCTGCACGAAAACCCCAGTCGGCACCGTACGTGGTATCCACTTCGCGCTCGGCAAAAAGCCAAACTTGCTGCGCATGAATCCCTGTGTTTTGAACGTTGGTCGACAGCGGACCGTTTTCGACCCATTCTGGATTTCCATGTTCGTTTGCCCAACCACCAGCCTGAATCCAACCGCCGACTTTAATGCTTGGCTCCGCCTCAACATAAGTCAGAACGACTTTCGGCTCCTCACTTTGCGCACCAGTATCGACTACCGCCCCGGCTTCTGCTTCCTCAGCCTCTGCCTCGGGCGCAACTGTCTGCGCGACCAAAACGGAGCTTTGCGCTTGGCAAAACCCCGCCAACATAATTGCAACCACAAGAGCAGTCGCAAATGTCGAGAAACTAAAGATTTCTCTTTTCATAAAACCCTCCCTGTTTTGTTTCGCCGGAACGTGTTGACACCTTCACGACCAAACGAATTGCCAGAAAAACAATTTATATCCTAATTTGCTAGAGGGGGTATCGGATGGAAACATTCTTCCACTTATTTCGATTATACCTAATTTGAAGGGAATTGGAGAAATTTAGAACAGGAATTTCGGCACAACCCGTACATTAGAAAAAGATCATCCAGATTGACAATATTAAAATAGACAAACATTTCTGAATGTATCGATTTTGTGTCGCGTGGCTTTATTGTACCTCTCGTTATACTTGTGCTGTGTCCAAAAAATATACTCGTTCTCCTTTAAAATTTCCGTTTTACACGACGCTTTGCGAGCCGTGGTGCGTAGCTCCAACGGCGGACGGAATGGGAAATTTTGACGCGAAGTATTACAAATATTATTAGCGAACGAAGTGAGCGGTCTAAAAGCTTTTGAAGGAGAGTTTGAGAGGAAACAATTTTTCAAAAATGTTTCCTCTCAAGATGCTGGAAGATTGCGAGTCAAACACTAGCCTCACACATGACGAGTAAAACGCTTTTTTGATGGGACTCAATCGTTCCACAAGTTACAATGCGTAGTGTCAAAGGAACACTAAAGTACTTTGGATATAAAAACGATAGGGAGAAATCGAGAAAATTGCAAGAATTTTGGGTTTGGGAGTTGAAAAAAAACAAATTTCTGGTAAAATGGGGGTGTGGTCGATGTTTGAAGTGAGACCCGAATGGGTGATGTATTATAAAGTTCATTTGAGCGCCAATATATAAGCAGGTGATTTATGGCAATGAGTTATTTAGGCTCGTATCGTTTGTTGAACCCGATCAATACGGGACAGACGACGCAGCTATGGCAGGGGCGCGACGATAGAGCAAACCGTTATGTCGCGATTAAAACGCTTTCCGACAAGCAAAAAAACGACAAAAAAGCAGCGGCAATGCTGCGACACGAGTACGCTGTGGGGAAAGCTATGGATCATCCAAACATCATTCGAATGATCGAGTGGGGTGAGGATGCGGGGCGTCCATATCTCGTGATGGAGTGGTATCCTCATGGCAATATGAAGAACATCGTCCGACAAGGTTTGGACGCCTACGGGTATCGTGTGCCGGAGTTGGCGATTGCCGCGACGGAGGCGGTGGCGTATTTTAACGCGCAAGGCTGGGTGCATCGAGACATTAAGCCGGACAATTTCATGGTGGACGACGAGAGAAACAGTCTGAAGCTCATTGATTTTGCCATCGCGGTACGAACGCAGGGGCTTCTGGCGCGCCTCTTCGGTTCCGGAAATGCCGTCCAAGGGACGAGAAGTTATATGTCTCCCGAGCAAATTCGCGCGCAGGCGGTCGATCAAAGGGCGGATTTATACAGTTTGGCGTGCATGCTTTTCGAACTGGCGGTGGGGCGCCCTCCTTATACTGGCGCCACTTCAAACGAGCTCCTCCACAAACATCTCAACGCTCCGATTCCCTCGGCGGAGACAATCAATGCGAACGTTACGCCCGAGTTTTCCAAGCTGCTGCGTCAGGCTATGGCGAAAAAAGCAAACGAGCGACCCGCCACGACGACCGGTTTTCTAACCAGTTTGAAGATGGTTAAAATCTTCAAGCGCAATCCCGTTCATCCCTCGGCGGTGGTTAAAGATTCGGACAATTGAACTCTAATGCACGATAAGTATAGTTAGGTAAATAAAAATATGGAAATGCACCTTTCATTTGAGCAGCCGATCTACGAGCTTGAGAATCGGTTGGAGGAAATGGAGAAGACCGCTGGCGATTCCGCAGAAGTGCGCGATTCGATAAAGCGCCTGCGTCGTGAGCTTGTCGACTTGAAGCGGAACATCTACCAGAATCTCCAACCGTGGGAAACCGTAGAGGTGTCGAGGCACCCGAATCGACCGCTCACGAGCGATTATTTGAACCTTGCTTTCGACGAGTTTGTCGAGCTGCATGGGGATCATTTTTTCGGCGACGACCGCGCGATTCTCACGGGCTGGGCAAAGTTGGACGGCATCCCTTGCATGGTCGTGGGGCACCAAAAAGGAAAAAATCTCCAAGAAAAAACTGCGTGTTATTATGGCTGCGCGCATCCCGAGGGATATCGAAAAGCGGTCTTAAAAATGAAGTTGGCGGCAAAATACCACCTCCCAATCGTCTGCCTTATCGACACTCCCGGGGCTTGGCCTGGCGTCGGCGCGGAGGAGCGTGGGCAAGCGTTCGTCATTGCTCAGGGAATGTTCGAGATGTCGAGATTGGCGACTCCCATTGTGTGCGTCGTGATTGGCGAGGGTGGCTCTGGCGGCGCTATTGGTATCGGTGTCGGCGACCGCGTCGCGATTCTGGAGCACGCGTATTATTCCGTCATTAGTCCCGAAGGCTGCGCCGGTATCTTATGGAAAAGTCGTGAATTCCGTCGCGAGGCGGCAAAAGAATTGCGACTCACTTCAAAAGACCTCGCAAGGTTGGGAATTGTCGACGCCATTATTCCTGAACCGCTCGGCGGCGCGCACCGTGATCCGAGACTCATGGCGGGCAACTTGAAAAAATATCTCAGAACCACACTCCGGGAAATCACGAAAATCCCAACGGATCAATTGATTGAGGAACGGTACGAGAAATTCCGAAAAATCGGCGTCTTTGTCGAGTAGTTTTTTATTCAGAATGATAAAAGGGTGATTTATGTCGAAGGAAAAAGAGGACCAGTGGTTCATTTATCGTTTAGGTGCGTTGTTGGCGATCTTCGTCTTCGTCGCTTGTTTTGTCGGATACGTCCTGCTTTGTGAGCCGACCTGGTTCCTACAATGGCGTGACGCGAAGATGAAGGAGTGGAACATCTCGAATCCTTTCGTCTCGGAAGCCGAAGTCTCCGACCCGAGTGGTTTGAGTGAGGAGGAAAGACACATCGATCGCGCCGCGTGCGAGTCTTTGGAAAACATGGAGGTCATGGTCACTATGGATCAGGGGCTGGGGAATGCCGTGAGGGTTTCTTCCACCGAGCAGTGCCGACCCGAAGTTTTCACGGAGATTGGACATCTCAAATTCCTCAACGCGCTTCATGCCGATTCCGTGGGCGTCCCGGACGAGTATTGCGCCCATCTCGCGAACCTCAAGTTGGCGCAATCCGTCGTTCTCTCGGGCAATCCGCTCACTTCTGGCGCTTTGGTTCATATCGCGCAGATGGAGAACATCTCCGCGCTCTACCTTGCCAACACGCAGATTGATGGGACGAACCTTGAGTTGATCGCGGCGCTGCCGAAAATCAAAATCCTCGATTTGAGCGGCACGAATCTCACGGATGCCGACATGGAGAAAATCGCCAAAAACCAAACGATTGAATGGCTCCTTGTGAAGAATCTCGATCTTTCCGACGCCGGGGCGCGTGCGCTTCTCAAAATGCCGCTCTTGCGCCGACTCTCGATTTTGGAGGGAAATCAAATTTCCGAGGAGTGCAGGAAGCAAATGAAGGAGGAATCTCCGCAGAATCTCCAGATTGAGTAGCGAAGTCACAACAAGACCAACTCGCGCAGATCGACCTCAAAAGGACGAATTCGCGAGTTGGCTCATTTCCTCCACGGCGTCCGAGAGGTTGCTATATTCGAACTTCCAACAATCGGAATGATGAATGACGTTCGCGACGCACTCGAACCCTTTTTTCCCAAGGACGCTATATCCTCGACCGTGTCCGCCCCACTGGAGGAGCGCCTCCGCCTTCTCCCACGGCGTCCACGTCGGCGGCGCGCCCGGGGTGTACTTCGGGAAAACAATCCAACGAGGAATCACTCTTTCCCCCATTCTTTCGACTGCCGCGCGCGGTGGTTTCACGTGCGCAATCCGTCCCTTGCCCGTGTCGGGATATTCGGGAGAAAAAACTGCCTCGGGCAGAAATTCTTTCACCACGCGAATCGACTCATTTTTCAGACAGACCGGACGCGGAATCGGAACCATCCGAGCCACGGGCGGTCCGTTGGGCGTCAGACGAACGACATCGTCTGGATCCAAAATCGTGAGTTCATCCGAGAGAAGCCTCCACCCCCGAAACGCAAGCGCTGCGGCAAGCGTACTTTTCCCATCGCCAGACTCCGCAGCGAGAATGAGTCCGCGACCATTCCGCTCAAGCATGGCAGCGTGAAAAATGAGCCAATGGTGCAAATTGAGCCACAGGCACCAATTCATTCCCCACTCGAGCATAGCGCCCGCTTGATTTCGAGGGAACGGGAGAAAAGGTTCCACATGGTCCAACAGCAGGCGATACGGATCGCGCCCAAACGATTGAAGAAAGGGACGGCGTATCGTTCGGACGTGGAAGTCGTACCACTTCGTTTCGTCGCAGCGCGGAAAGTCCTCATACAAAAGCTCGAGAGTGTGCGCCACTTCGGGAATCTCCGATTCGATGCGATAGCGAAAAGGTCCAACGGAAAAATAAAAGGCAGCCATTCGGCACTCCTCAGGGTTATTCTCATTTCTACACGACACGACCACGCTCATTGTACCATAGTTCGAGAAAAAATCAATACCTGGAGAACCCCACCTTCAGGACGTGAAGATCGAGTTTCCAAAGTACGATGCGTAAATACTCCTCGTGGTTTAAAATTCTCGTTCTGCGCGACGTTTTGCGAGTCGTGGTGCGCAAGCTCGGACGGCGGACGGAAGCGGGATTTCAGCGCGAAGTATTATAAAATCTCAAAAAAAACGCAAAAAAAGCGCCCCCCCGTCTTGCAAAAAAGTTCAATTTCGGATTAAATAGAAGGGTTATGATGCATCTCGTTAAAATTTCCGGTGCCGTCCGCCGTTGGAGCTACGCACCACGGCTCGAAAACGTCACATAAAACGGGAATTTTAAAGGATAGCCAGTATAGTATAAAATCCCGCTTTTATCGTGACTCCACATCGCGTCGCGATATATTGCAAAAGTATTACCCCAAGGAGAGTTTTTATGAAACGCACTTTGATCTCAGCGGTTTTTCCACTGATTTTGCTCTGTATGTCCGTTGCCTCGGCAGAGAACGCGGATTATTCTCGCACGCCTGGATACGTCGGTCCCCATAGCGCAATCGCTTCGAAGGATCAAAATTCGATCTTCGTCATCGCTTTTGATGGAGCGAAAATCATCCAAATCGACACCAACACCGAAAAAGTCGTGCGCGAGTTGGACGCGATTCCCACTCCGACGTCGTGTGCCCTGTGGCGAGACGACTCCAAACTCCTCGTGACGAGCGCTCAACCTCATGGCGTCGTCGCTTGCGTCGATTTGGCAAGCGGAAAAACCGATTGGACCATCCCCGTTGGATATTGTCCCGAGAGCATCGTCGTTCATCCGAATGGCAAAATGGCGTACGTCGCGAACCGATTCTCGACCGACGTCTCGGTTCTCGATCTGGAGGCACAGAAGGAAATCAAACGAATTCCGACGCTTCGCGAGCCGATCTCGGTGGATATTACGCCCGACGGCAAGACGGTCTACGTCGCCAACTTTATCCCGATTGATCGCGCGGATGGATACGACGTTGCCGCCGAAGTGACGTGGATCGACACGGAAACGTACGAGTCCGACAACATTCGGCTCCTGAATGGCTGCGTCGCCCTGCACGAAGTGAGCGTCTCGGCAGACGGCAAGTATGCGTTCGTCACGAACAACCTAGCGCGGTATCAAATGCCCACCACACAGTTGGAGCGCGGTTGGATGAATACGAACGCCGTTGCGATTTTGGATGCCGAGAATCGAAAGCTCATCAACGTAGTGCTTTTGGACGACATCGACCTCGGTGCCGCCAATCCTTGGGGCGTGAAATTGACGACCGACGGAGCCACTCTTGTCGTTTCGCACGCAGGCACGCACGAGTTGAGCGTGATCGATGCGACGCAGATGTTCAAGAAACTAGCCGACATTGCCGCGCAGGATCAGGCGGAAGGCGATGGACAAAAGAGCAACAGCGGCTATAGCTCCGCGCGCGTGGAAGATGTCCCGAACGATTTGGCGTTTCTCGTCGGAATGCGGACGCGCGTCAAGCTCTCTGGGAACGGTCCGCGCTCCGTCGTCTTCGCGAAAGACAAGGTGTTCGTCCCCATGTTTTTCTCCGACACGGTGGCGGTTGTGAATCTCCCCTCCAAAAAACAGACGGGAGAAATCGCTCTCAATCCCGAGTTTGAACTCACGGTTGAGCGCTACGGGCACCAGTGTTTTAACGACGGAACTCTTTGCTTCCAACAGTGGCAAAGCTGCGCCTCCTGCCATCCATATACGCGAAACGACAGCTTGAATTGGGACCTCATGAACGACGGTCTCGGCAATCCGAAAAACGCGAAGTCGCTTCTCTTTTCGCACGAGACGCCCCCTACCATGATCTCCGGCATTCGTGCGGACGCAGAGCATTGTGTGCGCTCTGGATTCACGCACATTCTCTTCTCCGTGCGTCCCGAGAAGGACCCCGCGTCGATCGACGAGTATCTTAAAAGCATGAAGGCTCTCCCAAGTCCGTATCTCGTCAATGGCGAGCTGTCCGAAGCTGCGAAGCGTGGGAAGGAGATTTTCTACCGCGTGAAGTGCGACGAGTGTCACGATCCCGAGTGGTACTACACCGACATGCAGATGCACGACGTGGATACCAAAGCGATTTATGATCAGCGTCGCGATTGGGACTGTCCGACGCTCTGCGAGTGTTGGCGCACGGCTCCGTACCTCCACGACGGACGATACACAACGATGCTGCAGCTGTTCAAAGAGGGAAAACACGGCGTCCAGAAAGGTCCCGTCGACAAACTCTCTGACGAGGAATTGGACGATTTGGTGGAATTCGTTTTGTCGTTGTAATACGTGAGAATTTATACTCAATCCGACTTCCACTCTTCTTTTTTGGGGTGGAAGTCGGTGTCTTGCGTTACTTTTTCTTATATCGACACGGAGGAATTTTGGGGCAGCGCCACTCGTAGTACGTTTTGGTCCCGACCAGAGTCTTCTCGAGCGTCATCATGGATCCGCAGACGGGGCAATATTCCGCCCGAATGGGAAGCGCTTCACCTCGCTCTCTTTTTTCCTCGCACGAAACGCAATATTGCGCGCCAGGGACAATCTCCAATCGCCGTGCCGGAATCACGTTTCGGCACCCCCGGCACCGCCGTGCGTCCAAATCGCGAAAATCGTCCTCGACAATTTCCAACGTCAGACGTGTCGAAAAACAATCCGGACATCGAAACGTCGAAAAGAGCGCGTGAAAAAGCTCGTACACGACGTCATCGTCCACATCACGATGCGCCGCGATTTTGCGCTCACGCACGAGCCATTGTCGAACGCCCTCCGTGTCGAGCATGTCGCTCCACCCACAATCGACGCACTCGATCTTTCGATATTCCGCCGTCTCTTCGTTCATTTTTCCACACCAACTCCATTTTATAATACTTCTCGTTGAAATTTCCGGTACCGTCCGCCGTTGGAGCTACGCACCACGGCTCGCAATGCGTCGCATAAAACGGGAATTTTAAAGGAGAACGAGTATAAGAAGGAGACTAGATTTCTTCCCAATCCAACCCGATATCGAACATGTTGAAAGAGTGCGTGAGCGCCCCGACGCTGATCCGATCCACCCCAGTCTGCGCCACCGCTCGAATTGTGTTGAGGTTGATTCCCCCGGACGCTTCCAACTCGATTTGAGGTTTCCGCGCGTTGCGAATCTCGACCGCCTCCGCCATCGTTTCAATCGGCATATTGTCGAGCATGATGATGTCTGGATCCGCATCGAGGACGGAGAGAAATTGTTGGAACGTGTCCACCTCGACCTCAATAATGACATCTTTCGCGGGGAAATTCAAGGCAGGCTCCCTCGGCACCTGCGCCCCCTGTTCTCTCGCCTGCTCAATGACGTAGCACGGAGTTTTGGCGATGATCGAACTTATCATGGCAGACCCCGTCACTTCTGCCACGGCAGCGATCAAAGACGCCCTCATTTTGCACGTAGAAGGCACCCCACCGTGGCACAAGACGGGCGGCTTGGGACCCAAAGCGTCCTGCTCCTCCAAATACTTTTGCACCGACCGTACGGCTTCCGCAGGATTGTACTCGAACGCGCCCATCCCTGCGCGCCCCGCCGCCAGCGCGAGGTGGTTGTCCTTAATGAGAATGGCATCGTATAAACCAGAGCGATGATTTTTCCCCCCGCCGCATTGAACGGCATACTTTTCGAGCAGCCTCCACCCAGGCGTTGTTTTTCGCGTGTCGTAGACCGCCGCTCGAAAACCTTCGATCGCTTGGACGTATAAATCGGTGGTGGAAGCGATTCCCGAGAGGCGCGCGAGAAAATTGAGAATCAACCTCTCCGCCTGCATCATTCCCCGGGCAGGACCGCTGAGGACGCCGATTTTTTGACGTTTCGCGATTCTCTCGCCGTCGCCAATAGCAGGCTCCCACTTCAATTCGGGGCAAACTTCCTTCACGATAATATCGACCGTAGGCATCCCAGCAATAATCCCCTGCGACCTCGAGACGATAGCGGCGCGCCCCAGTGCGTTTTGGGGAATCAACGACAAGGAGGTGAGATCTCCGATAGATTCAATGTCCTCGCGAATAGCTTGGCTCAGAATACTCCGAAAATCATCTTCGACCGCCTGACACCAGGTAATGGATTGAAAATCTCTTTTGGACATACAACCTCCTCCTCTACACAAGTACCTACAACAAACACCTACAAACGAGCGACGATTATATCACAAATTGAGAAAAAAAACACCCCCCACTGAGAGTTGGTTGTTATACTCGTTCTCCTTTAAAATCCCCGTTTTATGCGACGCTTTGCGAGCCGTGGTGCGTAGCTCCAACGGCGGACGGTACCGGAAATTTCAACGAGAAGTATTATATAACACTTCGAGTTCGAATTTCCTGTTCCGTCCGCCGTCGGCTACACCCAAGGCTCCCCAAACGTTGTGCCGAACGGGAATTTTAAAGCACGATGAGCATAGTTATTGTTATCTCGAATTTTGCGGAGGGACTCCCCCTTGATTTTTGAGCCTCTGCCTATACAATGACGCTTATGCCTCGTGCCACCTGCCCCAAAGTGGCGCGTGTGCGGGTTTTTATGAGAGACGAACACCGACAATTACTTGCGCCAACGAATGGAATGAAGCGGTTCAATCCTTGTTATCATAAAGCACGATGGGAACGTTACGATTTGCACTGGTCGAAAATCCTCGTTCTTCGTGCGGGACTTCCATTTTAACCGCTGCATGTCTTCATTTTCCCTCCAGCGCCCAGATACGTATCAAACATAGGTACATATTGTGACTTATGACGTTTGAGGCTCATGATTGTCGGCTGCGCGATGGCGGCGGTTCAAAACTAAAATTAATACGAAAGACAAAAAAGAGTGCCTACACCAGATACAATCAAAGCGGCAATCGGTTTTTTGACGATTGTAGACGATTCCTCGCACGGTTTGTTCGGAGGATATTTGATCCTCAATCCCACGGGGAGACCTGTCGAGTTCCATTGCACCGCGCCCGTGAAATCAAATCGCGCGCAGGAAATATTATACGGCTCCACACTCAAACCGTATTTGTACGGGGAACAAATCGCGCGAACCCTCATCGAGCGTTCCAAGATACTCCCTCGGGTCGTGTGTTTGGATCAGCCGGAGACGTTGTGCGTTCGGTCTTTTCTTGAAATTCCGGTCGTCTTGATCCAATCGACTGCAAGCACGAAGGACGATGCGGCGCCTCAAAAGCTTGGCGACGAGAAAAATCGCATCGTGTGGAAAGAAAAGCAGATACTCACCCCCGCGCGACAGCATGAGTCCGACCTTGACGAGGTGCAAAAGTGTTTGAGTGAGTTGCTCATTGAGTTTGATTTCATGGAGCCATTCGAGAGGATTCGCGAAGCGATTGCCGAGGCGCAGAAGGTCGCGGGGTGATTTTTATAATACTTCGCGTTGAAATTTCTCGTTCCGTCCGCAGCTGGAGCTTGCGCACCACGGCTCCAGAAACTTCGTGAAAACCGGAATTTTAACGGAGGACGAGCAACCGCTCTTTTTCGCCAAATTGGGCTTGCGTCCTTCGTGTTTATCTGGTATAGTGTACGTGATTTTCGTTTCAACGTTTGCACACTCATATCGTACCTATCCATTCGCGAAAAAAACAATGCGCGGTAATTCCTCATTTCGATTGAGACACTTTGCTTTTTTCTCCGCATTGGGAGTCATGCTCGCGGTGTGCACTCTGTCTGGGTGCGGCTCATCGAAAATGACCAATACTTCACGAACAGCTACCGAGCAGCTCCTTATCTCCGACGCGATGGATCGAACGGTCTCGCAGGTCAATTTTGCCGCGCTCGCTGGAAAAAGAGTCTTTATCGACTCTGCTGCCGTTGACGGAACCACGGACTCCAAGTACCTTTTGAGCCTCATTCGCCAGCACGCTTTCGGCAGTGGGTGCCAACTTATGGAAAAACGAGAGGACGCCGAGGTCGTGATGGAGGTGCGTGTCGGAACAAGCGGCACGGACCAGAACGACACCATGGTCGGAATCAACGAAATGACCATTCCTTCGTTCCCCGGGTTCGATGGAACCGCCGTGCCAGAGTTTGCCATTGCGAAAAAAACCGTTCAAAAAGCTATCGTAAAGATCGGAATCTTCGCGTACGATGCCGAGACGCGCAGACCACTTTGGCAATCAGGGAATTTGCTCGCGGAAAGTCGAGCGAAAAATCGTTGGATTCTCGGCATGGGTCCCTTTCAAACTGGCGAAATCTACGACACTGCCACTTTCGACGGCACGCCGGTTGCGTTTCCGCTTGTTGACTTGAATTCCGAGGAGGAGGAGAAACCTGTTTTGGTGAGCGACCAAGTCTTTTATGAGAGTGGAAGGGTTCCCAGCGCGCCGACGGCTCCGCTCGAGGTTGCCGAGATGGAGCCGGCTCCGAAGGAAGGCGCTGGCGCAGAAGCTGCCGATGTGGACGCGAAGCCAACGGAAGTTGCGAAAGAGGGGACGAAGAATCCGCAATCGTTTGCGACGTCGTCCGCAACAGACCAGGAGATCCTCGCCCCCCCAGCGCATGGCAGCGTCCTGTCTCCGGCGCCCGTGGAGTAGTTTTGAATTTGATCGTAGTATATCCAAATATCCAGTATATACTCGTTCGCCTTTATACTCATCGTGTTTTAAAATTCCCGTTTTGCGCGACGTTTCACGAGCCGTGGTGCGCAGCTTCAATGGCGGGCGGAGTATTTATAGATCGCTCATTCTCAACCCCCGGTCTATAAGTTAGGGGAAAACGTACTGCACTTTGCGCACTCCCTCCGCGCATTTTTCTTATCTCGGAGGGAAAAGTCAAAAAAATCCTTAAACTTTTAGGAATTTTGCCGCTAGCGTATGGACAAAATTGCTTTTTTCTGCTAGAATTAATAATATTAATATTGATGTTGAAGTTTGCTGCGCGAGAATGTTGAAGTTAGCGGCGCAAATCGTCAGTTTTTTTAGAGACACGTAGGAAACACACTTTTATGAACGAACGAACGTTGATTTTATTCAAGCCAGACTGCATGGTGAGACGATTGTCGGGACGGATTTTGAGTCGATTCGAGGAAAAGGGATTTCGTCTCGTGGCGATGAAACTCCTCAACGTCACGCCAGAACTGGCGGCGCGACATTATGCAGAACACGTTGAGAAGCCGTTCTACCCACATTTGGTCGAATACATCACGAGCGCACCCGTTTTGGCGGCAGTCCTTGAGGGGCGCGACGTCGTGGCGACTGTCCGAAAAATGGTCGGCGGAACGAAAGGTTGGCTTGCGGAACCCGGAACCATCCGCGGGGATTTTTCCATCAGCGGACAAAAAAACCTCATCCATGCGTCCGACTCGGTCGAATCCGCAAAAAGAGAAATCAAAATCTTTTTTAAGCCCAAAGATATCGTGGAGTGGAGCGACGATGCGTGTGATGACGCCTGGTTCCTCTCCCCACAAGAGATGGAGTGAGGAACGCCTGTTTTGTGGCATATAGTGCGTAGTTTTTAGCGAGTAGAAACATGAATTCGAAAAATATTCCTCCTCAAATAGAAACCCTCCTTCGTGCGTTGCGGCGACGCATTCGCGCCTATATTTTCGTGGAGAGTTTTGCGATTCTCCTCGTCCACCTCGGAATATTATTTTGGATTTCTTTCGCGGCAGACCGCTTTTTCGAGCCATCCGTCGGCGTGCGGAGCGTGGCGTGGGTGCTCGTCATACTTTGTGCCGTTTGGGACGTTTGGAGAACGCTCATTGCGCCACTCGTGCTGCGTTTGGACGCGCGAGCGCTTGCCGTGCTACTCGAGAAGCGTTTCCCCCAGCTTAAGGATTCGCTTCTCACGATTGTCGCTCTGGGCGACTTCCCACCCTTGGAATCTGGGGAAGCAAAAGACGCCGAGAACGACGCGGATGAGGTTGAAAGTTGGCGTGCCGCGCTCCTTGAGGAGACGAGTGCCGTTTTGCTCCAACGGCTTGAGGGTGTCTCCTTGCGCCACGTTTTTCGATTTCGACCTCTCGTCTGGAGTGCCTTTGGCGCGTCGCTTTTAGTCGCTTCGATAGCCATTTTTGCGATTCAGAATCCCCAACTGATGGAGATTTGGCGCAATCGTCTCTTTGGACTCTCTGCCGACGCGTGGCCGCGGCGCGTTTTCTTGGAGTTAGAGTCTTTCGAGGAGGGAAAAATCAAAATCGCGCGTGGTTCCGACCTTGAAATTCGCGTCCGCGCGGGATATCGTCTTCCAACGAGCGTCGAGAATGGGGGGTCTGAGAAAGATGCGCCCGAGAAAAATCGCGAGTTGCGTGCCGTTTATATTCGATATACTTCGCCGGACGGGCTGCGTTCGCGCGTCGTGATGGTTCGCGAGGGAGACGCGCCCGACCCGAAGGACAATGGTTTTCGCTTCACGCACCTTTTTCGAGGGATATTGAATTCGTTTGAATTCGACGTCGTGGCGGAAGATGCTTCGATTCGACACCTCCAAGTGGAAGTCACGGATGCGCCCGCTCTTGGCAACATGGTGCTTGATTTTGAGTATCCGGACTACATGTCGCGCGCCCCTCAAAGCGTCCCGGCAATGGGAATCGCGTCCGTTCCGATGGGGGCAAACGTCACGCTTCGTGCCGAGGCGAACAAGCCGCTAAAGAGCGCGACGATTTCTATCATTTCTCGCGAGCCTCATGGCGGCGCAAACGAAGCCTCTGGGGGAAATTTGCCAGAGGACGCCGCTGGCGGAGAAACTCTTGCGGGAGAGCGAACGTACGAATTTATCCCCGACGAGAAGCGACCAACCTATTTCGAGTGGCGAATCCCCAACCTACGCCTCGACTCGGCTATTTCGATTTCGCTCCGCGACACGGACGCGATTGAATCCATGGTTCCTGCGCGAATAACGCTTGCGTGCGAGGAAGACGCGCTCCCCGTGGTGGCGGTTCAACCTTATGGGATTGGGAAC
This sequence comes from Planctomycetia bacterium, assembly GCA_030527105.1. Classification (GTDB taxonomy): domain Bacteria; phylum Planctomycetota; class Planctomycetia; order Pirellulales; family Thermoguttaceae; genus RGIG3701. Next base: position 1,711 of record JAUNBK010000062.1, on the reverse strand, counting down.
GCCGTGACACCAAACGCGCGAATCCCGCTCAAAGGGCGCGTGTCGGACGACTATGGTCTCTCGGGAATCTTTTTCGACTATCGGATTGAGCGTCTCTCTGCCGCGATGAACGAGTCGAGCGACGCGGACGCGAGCGGGACGGATTTTTCGGGTGCGCGCCCCACTCTCAAGCCCATTTGGACGTTTGAGACGAATCCAACGGACGTTCGGCTCGACGCGACGGACGCCTCCGTGCTTGAGCTTGAGCCGATCAAACTCGTACCGGGCGACAAAATCCAAATCTCGGCGGCGGCGTGCGACAGATGCGATTTGATTCCGGATGCGAATCGATTTGCGCGCTCGCAAGGGACGACGCTCGACGTGGTGACTCCCCAACGTTTGCGACTTCTTCTCGAGGCGCGAGAACTCACGCTGCGTCAGCTTTTTGAGGCGGCACGGCTTGAGATGATCGACACGCGCGCCATGCTTCAGGAGATCAAAACGGGGGGAACTCTGACCGATTCGACCGTGGAGATTGATTCAGAGACCGTGCAAAATATCGATAGCTATCGAGTCGAGCGCGTGATTCAAAACAATCGAAAGAACTCGCACGAACTCAATAGCATTCGCGAGGGGGTGGAAAATTGTTGCCTCCAGATGCTCAACAATCGAATCGACACGCCCGAGTGGCTCGAAAGGCTGCGCGATGGGATTCAAATTCCGCTTGTCGACGTGCATGAGAAGCGGACGCCGGAGTTGGAGCAGACGTTGGTCGCGCTCAAAAAAGCGATTGATGCCGGGGAGACGACCGAGGCGGCGACGCTCCATAAAAAATCCTTGCGACAATTCGACGAGTTAATCGGAATTTTGGACGGAATCTTGGAAAAAATGGCGCAAATGCAGGATTATAATGAGGTCGTCGAGAGTTTGCGCGCGATTATTCGTGAAGAAGAGGAAGTGTATGAGAGCGTTCGCAAAAAACACAGGCAGGGATTGTTGGAGTTAGAAGAATGAGACATTGGGTCGTTTTTTTCCTTGTTGGATGGTTGATTTTCTCCGCGCCAAGCGCATGGGCGTTCGACGAGACACAGCCGGCGGGAGATTCGGTACCGGAAGATTCAGCGGCGGCGGAGGCGGAATCGGACGAAGCGAGCGCGTCGGGGGACTCGAATCTTCTCCCGATCTCTCAAGCGCAGGAGGATGTGTGGCGAAAATATCAAGAGTTGGAGGCGATTCTCCTTCGGATGGCGGAGATTCTCTCCGTGAACGATCCTCAAAGGAGTGAGATTTTGACGCGCGTCATTCATCAAAGTCGCGAAAAAATGGTGCGCGACCGCTTCCGCACGAGTGTCGATCTCCTCCAGAAGGACGCCTACTCGCAAGCGCTCGAACAACTCGAGGAACTGCGCGACGATTTGAAGAGTCTCCTCGTCCTCCTCGAAAGCGAAAATAGAAACGCAAAAGTGAGAAATCAAAAGGACCTCCTACGCGCAAGCCTGAGAGACATTAATCAAACCATTCGCGAGCAGCAAGCGATTTTGAGCGAAACGTTGGAGTCCGACGCCGTCGAAAAGCTTGAGGGCAAGCAAGCCGACCTCGCGCGTCGCACTGGTATTCTCGCGCGCAAAATTGCCGAGGCGTCTGAGGAGGAGAAAACTCCCGAGGGAGAAAGCTCGCCCGAAGGGGAGAAAAAACCTGCGGGGGACGAATCGAAAGAAGAGCCGAAAGAAGA
>JAUNBK010000183.1 GCA_030527105.1 Planctomycetia bacterium | reverse complement strand
CTGTCCTCGATGAGTATTGCGTTTCGTGCCACAGTGGTCCCGATCCGGATGGAGGGTGCGATTTGAGCGGTGGGAAAACGCGATTTTTCTCCGTCTCTTACGATAATTTGTTGGGGAGAAGTCGCTCTTATCGACAACACGACATGCACTCCGGTCGGCTTCTTGATTCAGAAAGAGCGCGCGGGGTGCCGCTTGTCCATTTCTACTGGCTGCTTTGGACTCCCACGGGCGTCAATCAGCCGTTGGAGGCGGGCATTAAAGCGAGTCGTCTGCCCGAATATCTCACCTACGCGCATTGTGGGAGAGAGATTCCGAAAGATGCATTGGAGAGGATCTATCTTTGGGTGGATGCCGACGTCCCTTATTATGCGACCTACGCCAACAGCAGACCTCAGACGCCAGGGAAGCGCGACGCATTCGCGGGGAGTTGGTTCTCGCGCGATTTTATGGAGGTTTATGCTCGACGATGTGCCGAGTGCCATGGTGCGTTTGATTCTCACGAGGAGGGGGTCGGAAGACCGATGCCAAACACGAGTTGGACGGGGCGTTTCGCGTGGATCAATCTTTCGGAACCCGAGAATTCGCCCGCGATGGTGGCGCACGCGCCCAAGCCGAGGGGGCGTGGGATTCCGCTTGACGACGAGGGAAAGAAGTTTGTCTTCGATTCTCCACAAGATGCGGATTATCAAAAAATGCTCTCCGCAATTCGCGAGGGGAAAAGGGCGCTTGAGAGCGAGCCGCGCGCCGATATGAAGGGGTTCCGTTTTAAAAAGCGGGAGTTTTGAGGCGCAAAAGCGGGGGTGGCGCGCGAGATGGAACCTCAAAGGAATCTCCACCACCCCCACGGCGCTATCGTGCCCGCTTTTTTTCCATATTTAGTCGACATTTTTCCACGCGATCGCGCTCTTCTCTCAATCTTTGGTCGTATTTATCCTGCATCGCTTGCTCTCTCGGCACGAGGACGCAGCCCGGCATGTCGGCGGGAGGGGTGCTTATGAGCGTCTCTTTCCCCGCTTGAATAATCGACAAGGCTTCCGCATAATCGGCAGATTCCTTGTCCATCTTTTCGAGACACGGGCTTAATTCCGGGCGGTCGAACCAAATATCGTTCACTCGCTTCCAATCTCGGACTTTGTACCCAACCAGCTCGCCGAGGCGCTGGAGTTGTTTCTCCGTCAAAGGGCATCGTCCCGTGAAATTTTGCGTGTATGGTGTCGAATATTCCGCATAAAACGGCGCGTTTAGGTCGATCCACGTTATAACGCGGTCTTTTTCCTCCTGAGAAAGCGTCAGGAATTTGTCGCGTTCCGGATCGCCATGCCCTTCCAAAACGACACGCGCAAGCGGCGAGACGAAAGACCCCCACGAACGCGGATTTTGTATCGGCGCCGGTCCGGCTCCAACAACGTTGACGTACTTCTTATTCTTTCGCAATTCGTAATAAGCATTGTTGAAAACGATATTTCGATCCGGCGCGAGGCAGAGTTTTTCCGCGCCGGGCTTCCCCTTGTCGTGGCATTGAACGCAATATTTCGTCAGGACTGGCTGCGTTTCGATCATGTAGGAAAAATTCCGCGCCGGACCATACCAACCGTGGAGTTTGTCCGGCGGACGATTGGTCGCCAATGGTTTCGTGCGCGGTCCGACGGCATTGAGACGATCTTCATGGCAGCCGATGCACCCTTGATTCTCGCCCGGTCGAACGATCGTTCCTGAACGCATCGATTGAATCATTCGCCCTTGGTCGTCCAAGAGTTGAAAATAAACAAACGTGTCGGAAGGTAGCTCAAAATAGGCGGAGCCATCCGATTCGACCGGAACGGTTCCGAGGATTCGCTTGTTGTTGTAGTCGTTGAAAGCCATTCCGGGAGCCTGTTCGCCTGTGCCTCCAGACCATGACGAACTCGTCCAGAAACGCTTTTCGGGGGACTCCACCACACGCAGCCATTTTACCTCGCCACGAGGAATCGCGTCCATGCCGGTTCCGATGTAGACGTCCGAGACGTACAGCGTCCCCGTCGTTTTGGAGAGATCTACCCGGTCTTCAACCACTGGTGGAAGTGGGCGCGGCTCGATTATCATCGAATCGTAGCAACCGAGACTCGAATCTGCCGGCTCGGCATAAACCAGCGTGTCGGGCCTATCAACGCCTAAAAGATAAATGCCCATTTTGTCGCTTTTGCTATCCAACTGACGCGACGCCAACAGTGTCGTTTCGCTGAGGGGGAACGGGTCTTCATACTTTATCGGCATATGGACCATGGAATCACGATTTCCGACGATACTGATTTTATGAATCGCCTCAGGCGGCCAAGTATGAACGACGCCGTCTTTCCCCTCGATTCCTCTGCTGCGGTCTATCATGGCAATGGCACCCCACGGCCAGTAGTGCGAGCCGGACATTGTGCTGACGACCCACTTTGAGCCAGGGACTTCGCGCGGGTCTAAAAATGAGCCTGGCGACCCCGTGTTGTTCCCATAGAACAAAACGTTGCTGGTGCCATCGGGATTGGTGGTCCACAAGCCTTGCGCGTCGCCGAAAAAACGGTCCACATACTCCCACCGGTCGTAAATAATTCTGCCGTCCGAAAGAACCGACGCGTGCCCCTCGAAAAGCGTGCTGTGAGCGATTTGGAGCATGTCGGATCCATCTGGATTCATCACGTACAAGTTGCACATGATATGCCGATTGCACATGCAGTATTTTGGCTCGCGAGTTGAGGAGAACGCGATCCGTCCGTCGGGGAGATACACCGGGTCGATGTCGGAAAGACCCTCGCCAAAGGTGATTTGACGAATCGATTTGTCGTCCAAATTCATTTCGTAGATGTGGTAGTCGTCCTCCTTATTTTTCCGCATAGAAAAGACGACGCGCTTGCCATCGTAGGAAATTTCCGGGTCGCGAACGATTCCCTCGGGGCAGTCGATAAGCGTTTCCACCGTTCCGTTGTTGGCAAAATCAATCAACTGCATTTTCGATGGACCGGAGAATTTTGCCGCATTTATTTCTCCCTTTTGGAACATCGTTGCGGTGTTGTGGTGGTCCCCCTTGTATTGAGGTCGAACGATAAATAGGATCTTCTTCCCCACCAATTCGGGCAAACAACTTTCGGTAGGAGCGTTATTTTGCGGCGCAGAAACCCCTTGCGCGCTCACAAAAACACCTTGCAACACGACCAGAATCAATAACCCAGATACTCCGGCGATTTTTCGTAACATATAAACTCAGTCTCCTTTAAAATTCCCGTTTTACGCGACGCTTTGCGAGCCGTGGTGCGCAGCTCCAACGGCGGACGATGCCGGAAATTTCAACGAGAAGTATTATACTCGTTCTTCTTTAAAATTCCCGTTTTATGCGACGCTTTGCGAGCCGTGGTGCGCAGCTCCAACGGCGGACGATGCCGGAAATTTCAACGAGAAGTATTATAAACTCCTAAATTCCACACATCCCCATCGTACACGGGTCTTCGACAGATCGCAACGCTGATTTGTCTTTCCGATCACCCATGGTCGATTATAGCGTATCCTCGAGAAGGTGTCAAGAGGGAGAGCATCGCGCGTCGATTTTCGTGAGTGCCTTCAAATTTTGGTGTTTATACTCGTTTTCCTATAAAATTTTCCTATAA
>JAUNBK010000182.1 GCA_030527105.1 Planctomycetia bacterium | reverse complement strand
CCGTTTCTGGCAAAAATTGGAACGTCGTCAACTCAATCAGTTCCTGATTCGGATCGTCAATTCCCGGCGTGTCATAAAAGGTGTACTTTTTGAGCGCCTCGCACGGATACTCAATCTGGATATACAGAATCTCCCGGGCGACTGCCGTTCTTTTCTCCTGCCGCGCCATTTCGTCTGGCTCGTCAACGGTCGTCAAACTGGCAATAAGCTCCTGAGTCACCTCCTCCCCCTGATAGACCTTTGCGCTACGCTGCGCATCGCGATACACCACGGTGAGACGTTTTTCTAACCCATAGACCACCTTTGTCATCACTGCCGTCGTGCAACGACCATCCCCCTGCTTAAGCAGAAGTTCCTCACCGAGAAACGCTCGATTCAGCAGCGAACTTTTCCCCACCTGAAAACAGCCAACCAACGCGATCTTCGCGTGAGGATTATCCAACTCCCTCTGCGTCTCCAGTGTCTCCTGACTCAACGAGACTCCTTCTCTGTTGGCAAAATCGAGTGCGATCTTGATATTTTCCATAATGGACATGGTTTTTCCTTTTTGTGATTGAATTGTGATGTGACTATCTTACCTGCAATGGCGAGTAAGATAGCCACAATTGTTTCCTAATTGCCTACCGCTTTCTCAAGAATCTTCCTGAAAATCAATCTTCAAGTACTTTGTAAGCGGCATAACCGATAAGAGCGCCCCCCGCGACCGCAATTGCAACGGGAGCCGCTGCCGCAATCAGTGGTGTTGCAGCCGTGACAACATGCCCCCCGAAAAGGGAGCTTGTGCCAACGGTCTCCATTATTCCACCAATCGTAGCGCTTCCGGTAATTCCAGAAGCGGCGATTCCAGAACCAGCCGTTGCAACAACCGTTCCAGCTGTTGCAACGGTATTCGGTCTCACTTTCATTGCCATAATAACCTCCTGAATATGAGAGATTGGTTTTGTCTCTCGAGGGGCAGTCTCTCGTTCTGCCCCTGAGAACTTGTGGTAATTTTCGCATTAAAAAACATGGTCTGCGTTCTGGTCATCAGGCAAATGAAAAACGATAATGAATTCAGTAACCAAAAGCTGCTTTAAGACCTTCCCATAGTGTACTGAGAGCATCTACAAAAGCATCAATAACATCACCAATAAAAACTCCAATTTTTTTCAGAACTTTACCTGCCCAACGTTTGAAGCTATCGTAGGATCTCAAAATGAGACCGCGCTCATACGCATTTTTCTCTTTAAGTTTACGACGAAGTCGATCACAAATCTTGTCAATGTCTGCATCGCTGTACATGATAGTCCTCCTTTTCTATAGTTAAACTTCTTCACTTCCCATCCAATTGAGAAGTTGCTGAATCATCTTCTCATCCTGGGCAAAAGATCGATTGGTTGCTTCGATAATCAATAGGACGACATCCGACTTTGCAAGAGCGTCCTTGTACATCTCGTAGTATTTCGCGTCTTCCTGTTCGTTGACACCATAGCCAGGCAGATCAATCAAATCAATTTTTCCGCCGCTGGATTCCAATCGGTGCTCTTCCATCTTAAGCGTTCCGACATCAAGATGACTGACACCCAAATTTTCCAAACCGAGCAGGGCGCAAACCGTTTGGGTCTTTCCTACCCCAGTCTGTCCCAATAGCATCACTTTTGGAGGAACCGACATCATTGTGTCATATTGTTCTTTGAACCGCTCGTAATCCTCTTGAGAAACCTTTTGTTTCAACACCTCAAGGAACAATTCTCCAATGGGCTTTTTTCCCCGGTATTTGCGGCGTTCATCATTCTTTTCAACGACTTTTAACGCTCTTGGATCCGTAATTTTGTCAGTAAAATCGAAGTAATTGAAATCGCCGAATTTAAACCCTAGTTCAGTTGCGGAGATCAAAGCGCTGACCAAGGTCTCCGTTCGATAATACTGCAATGCCGAATAATAAACAATTTGATCTCGCGGGATTCCCGTTGTTCGTGCGATCCGGCGTGCCACCTCCTGGCATCGGGCGTCAATGTTTTTAGTCTGTTCTTCCGAAGGGCAGTTGATCAAGTGATCCCAGTCTCCAGGTGGAAACCTATCAATTTTGTTCAATGCCACAACAAGCGGAACTCGTTTCTTGGGTTGCGGTGAAAACAACCTCTCAAAAAAACCTGCCATAAAATATTTTCCTTTCGATTAATGTTTAGGATAATAACAATCCAAACGGTATGGATTATTCAAAAAATAATTTGTGTAATGCATCAAAATTCCAGCCGTAGTATGCTGAAAATGGAACGACGTTTTTCTCGGTAATCGTGATATTCGCCGGGAGGAACCCCTGAAAAACGCGTGCGACAATTTTCGCCTTTTCACGGAGCAATTCTTGCTGATGATCAGTTGGTACGGGATTGGGATTTTCATAGCGTTGAAGTCCAATGGAATCCGCCTTGTTCAAGCCAATGGTAAAACGTTCCAAGTCTCCCATGTAATCAGCAATATACTTCAAACATGCTTCGTCCTCTGCGTACCCTCTTCGGGAAGCGTCCGTAATCCACAAAATATGCGTTGCCGTTTTCACGAATTCCCGATAAATTTCATAGTAAGGTTGGTTTGTGATGATTTCATCCCCAACACCCATCATATCCACAAAACGAATCTGAGTTACACCATTCGCCAGCCGACCAGAACTCGAAGTAACGGAATCTACATTCCAAGCAATTTCCTGTGTAATCCGTTGTCTCAAAATCATCGTATCAAGGTCAAAAAGTCCCTCTTCTTCAAGGGTTGTCGAATCGACGCGACTTTTAATGTAGGGGGACAGAACCGCTTCGTTCAATCCATTTTCGCCTTGTTCATACGCTTTGATATGCGGCAGGAATGTTCCTGTTCTGGCGGCGCATGTGAACCAATCCACATTTAGCAATCGATTCACGGTTGTTGTTTTGCCATGACCACATTGACCAAAAATCAACACGGACTGGCATTTTATCACTTTGAGTTGCATAGAATCTCCTTTCCGTACTCACTTCTCTTGCACTCATCTCAAAAATTTCTCAACCCATAGGTCAAATTGATTTACATTTTGACCGGATTCAAGAACCTTCTCGCGAGCTTCCCAGAGGCTCCTTTTCTCTCCAAGTTTCCATTTTGAGAAGAAGCAATCCACGAAGCAGATCAGTTCCTCTTCGATGGTTTGTGGTGTCATGTCACGCACAGGCAGCCGTTGGTTTGCGGGCAATACACGGTTTTTGCTCACAATCATATCGCGGGTAAGACCGGTTCCAACGTGTCTCTCACACACGTTTGCATGGCGAGGCAAGCCTTCTTGCCGAAGGATTTCCGCTCCAAGGAATCCGTGACAGAAACTTGGAAATACCCCATTGCATCCCAGTTGTGGCTGCCACGTCTGCACAGCACCAATGTCGTGTAAAATGGCGGCTTCCTCGAGGAAAACGAGGTCAACCTTCTCGTCGATACGCTGTGCCAATTCGATCGCGACACCAGCCACGTCTTTTCCATGAGTAAGGCAGATTTCATAAAATCGCCTGGTTGGGCAGTGACGACGCAAAATTTCCAAAATGTCCATAGGTGTCCCTTTTATACTCGTTCTCCTTTAAAATTCCCGTTTTACGCAACGCTTTGCGAGCCGTGGTGCGCAAGCTCCAACGGCGGACGG
>JAUNBK010000181.1 GCA_030527105.1 Planctomycetia bacterium | reverse complement strand
CACTGGCTTGCAAGGTTGGCACGCCGGGGCAGGCTCACATGCTGGTGCACATGGCTGACATGCAGGAGCTCGAAGTCCTGCAAACAGGTCGCACTTCTGACGGACCACAACAACTTGAGTGCATCCACTCGTGCAGGATGCATCGCCGCACGCGCCACAGGCAAACGCCTGTACTGCGAATACCGCGCTCACAACGAGCGCCGTCAACATAGTCACAACTTTCATTGAATTTCTCCCTAACTTCGTGAATATCCGGACTTTTGCTGCCAAAACGCCGTTCCATGGAGACGCTTCGCTTGAAAAGCCTATTCTCATTTATCCAGATGGGCATGACGTTCCTTCGACTGCCACAACGTCTGGAACAAAGCTAATGTCTGGAACGAACAATCGACGTCCATCCCCAAGACACATGATATATCGGAGTGAGAGAGCGCTTCCTTGAGCAAATAATCGGCACAACCCGCGCTGCCAGAACGAGCGGAATAAAAGAGGTAGGCGGAAGAAAATCCGCTTGGATAAGATGTTCCGATTGTGACAATTTCTCAAGGTGGTAAAATCTTGCCCAACCGGAACATCTTCCCTAACGCGAACTTAAAGTTTTTCGATTGTTGAAAATAGGTGGTTTCGAGAATTCTCCAAAAAATTTTTAATTTTTTCCATCTTTTGGATAATTCCGAAGATACAGACGTTCACACCTCACCCGCCTGCGTCCAATTCCTCCCAACGTGCGTAGAGTTCCTCCAACTCCGCCTGCATACGGGTGGATTCTTGCGTCAGAAAGAGGAATTGTCCCTGATCTTCGTGATAAAGCGCGGGGTCCGACATTCGTTCGTTCGTCTGTTCCAGAGCGTTTTCGAGCTCCTCGATCCTCTTCGGCAGAGCGTCAAGCTCCTTTTGCTCCATATACGTGAGACGTTTCGCTGGTGCCTTGGCACTTTGGGGTGCCTTTTTCTTCTCTCTCTTCTTTTCGTCTTTCTTCTCCTCCGAAACATCGTCAGTGGAGGCTCGCTGAGCAACCCAATCATCGTACCCGCCCGCGTATTCGTGCACGACGCCTTCCCCTTCAAAGACCAACGTCGACGTCGCAACATGGTTGATGAACTCACGATCGTGGCTCACGAGAAGGAGCGTCCCGCCGTATTCCGACAGTTTTTCCTCCAAAAGATCGAGCGTTTCCATGTCCAAATCGTTCGTTGGCTCGTCCATGACCAGGATATTCGAGGGTTTCGTGAATAATTTTGCGAGCAGAAGTCGGTTTTTCTCTCCGCCCGACAAAAACTTCACGGGCATTTTCGCGCGCTCCTCCGAGAAGAGAAAGTCGCGCAAGTAGCCCAAAACGTGCTGGCGCTTGCCGTTGATGGTGAGGGTCGTCGTGCCGTCCGAAACGTTGTCCAAAACGGACTCTTCCTCGCGAAGGATCGCATGAAGCTGGTCGTAATACGCGATTTGAAGCTGCGCTCCGTGCCGAATGCTACCGACGGACGGCGCAAGCTCGCCCAGAAGGAGTTTGAGCAAAGTCGATTTCCCCACGCCGTTGGGGCCCAAAATCCCGATTCGATCGCCGCGCATGATTTTCACACTGAAGTCCTTGACGACCCACGGGGACTCCTCCGCATAGCGAAACGAGATGCCGCGAGTTTCTATGACCAAACGACCGCTTAAGTCGCCTTCTTGAATTGCCATCTTGGAGATCGATTGCGACTTCCGAATGAGAGCGGCGTCGCGTCGCATCTGCTTAAGAGCGCGGACTCGTCCCTCGTTCCTGGTGCGGCGCGCCATAATGCCCGTGCGAATCCACTTCTCCTCCTCAGAAAGTTTCTTGTGGAAGTGCTCCAACTCCTTCTCCTCGGCATGGAGGCGCTCCTCGCGACGCTCAAGATATTGGTCGTAGCTGCAATCATAGCGATAAAGCCTCCCTCGATCCAACTCCCAAATCGAAGTGGCGATCGCTCTCAAAAACGCGCGGTCGTGCGTCACGAACAGAATGGTCTTTTCGTACTTCTTGAGGAACTCCTCCATCCAAAGTGTCGACTCCAAATCCAAATGGTTCGTCGGCTCATCGAGCAGCAAAATGTCCGGCTCCGCAACGACTGCCTGCGCAAACAAGACGCGCCGTTTATTCCCAGCAGAGAGCAATGCCGTCTCCGCCTCGGGATCCAAATTCGTTCTCTGAAGGATACTCTCCACCTTCCGCTGCATTTCCCACGCACCGGAGAGTTCCAATTCGTGTTGGATTCTGTCCATTTTGTCCTGAAGCGAGCGCGCCTTTTCGAGATTCTCCGACTCATACGCGCTCGCCAGTTCGAGGGAAAGCTGTTGATAAGAGGCATTAAGCCGTCGATCCTCGCTGCTTCCATGACTCACGACGTCCCACACCGAGCCGCGCAAATCCGCAGGCGCCTGTTGGATCAAAAGCATCGTTTTCAATCCCTGCGTTCGAACGATCTCTCCAGAATCGGGTAGAAGCTCCTGGTTGAGCAGCTTGAGCAGTGTGGATTTCCCTGCGCCGTTGCAGCCGAGCAAGCCGATTTTCTCCCCGGGGTTTATCGTCATTTGAACCTTATCGAGAAGCGGGGGATATCCCAACGCGTACGAAAGGTCCCGCAGTATCATTTGCGCCATGGCTTTATTTTCTCCTACAGAGGTTTTGTCCGCTCGTAATTCGTCTGCACCATAGATATAATGAGACTCACGTACTATAGTGGCTCCCATTATATCACCTCTACAAAAATGACAAAGGGGGGGCAGAAGTTTTTTGAAGGAGAGTTCGAGGGCGCTTCTTCAAAAATCACGAATTCAAACAGATACCCATTTTGCACCATTTTTTCGCATTTTCCCAGAGAAAAAACATCACATTTGGCTATCGAAACTGCAAAACACGCATCATAAAGAATGTTGTCCGAGAAGCCCGATGTTTTAGTCCACGTTTCGCAAATCGGCGTTTGAGTGCATGAAAACAAGTGTGAAACAAACGTCAAAACCACCACAAAAACAATTAAATTAACGAATATCAACTCTACTGCGGAAATTCAGCATTGGACCGCACTTTTGGAAAAAACATTCGATCGCAAAAAACGCCAAAAAAACGCATTTTTTCACTCAAAAGAATCAAAAAACGCAAAAGTGTGGAACGTGCCAGAGTCCTATTTTTATGCACCATGGCATTTTCTACGAATAGCGGACCAAAACACTTTGAAAAAATCAATAATCATACAACCTCGTAAAAAGAGGAATATCGCAAAACACCCTCGAAACGCACCAGAAACTTTTGATTTCTCGAAATGTTGCACAAAAACCATTCAATTCCCCTTCTTTGAAGGGGTACGTCCGTAGGGCGGGGGGGAGTTGAAGTGGAAAAGTCTTTCCCCCCGGCAGAACACCCCGTCAGCCTAACGGCTGCCACCCCTCTGGAAGGGGGGAATTGCTCCAGAACTACACTGCGCTCCGTTCTCGGCTCGGGTGGGTCAGTACCGTGTCAAAAAAACAGCACTAGCGAACGTAATGAGCGATCAAAAGGTCACCCAGATTTGAAGCCAACGGGAAAATTTCCCAAAAAATCCTCAAAAAATTTCTTTTACCACTTGCAAAAAAATATTTATCGTGTACAATGAATTTATTGTCTAACGAGTCTTCAAACAAAAACCAGCAGGAGAAATCACGATGAAAAAGTGCGCATTTCTATTTGGCGTGAATGATTATTC
>JAUNBK010000180.1 GCA_030527105.1 Planctomycetia bacterium | reverse complement strand
TTGCCGAAAGGCGTTTGTATTTTGCGGTAAAACGCAATTTTTCCGTAGTCCCGGGAGGGTGACCGCCCGGGATTGTGTCGACCCTTCGAGGGATAGAGTTGCAGCTCGAATGGCATGTGGAGGACGGAACCAGAACCCGGGCGTAATATTCTAAAAAATACTTGGCCGTCCGGGTTTTTTCTATTTCTTGGAAAAATTTCTTCTTTTTTCCTCTTTCCCCTCTTGACAAAAAAAGTTTACATGTTATAGTGAGGACATCATGAGATTTCAAGCGGTCTGCAAACCGCGAGGGATCGGGTGCCAAGTGTCTAACCGCTATAATCGGCGCGACACTAAACAATGTGTGAATATTTTTGTCATTTTACCTGTTTTGTTGAGCAATCCCCTTGCATTACGCTCTTGTATGGGGTATTGTTAAGATATACAGCATGGGTAAAGTGTAAAGGTGCGCTATGGAAATTGATCGAGATATGACGTTGTCAGAAGTCCTGACCTCTCATCCAGAGGTTGAGGGATGGTCGCTCGCGGAGGTCTGGGAGTTCGTGCGGATGAGCGAACGGCTCGACAAGCGAGTTAGCGCTTCTATGTCGCTCTCTGAGTTCTATGAGGTCTGCTACAGACCGGAAGTGTCTATACCAAAAGGGTGCAAACCACTCACGCTGCGCGAGCGGGAAACGTCGCTCAGATACTGGAAAGCTGCGACTGGAGACCCGGCGCTTGAAGATATCACCTCCGTGGAGATGGGGCAGTTTGTTGTCTTTTTGCGGGAAAAAGGGCTTGCGTCGGCGACAATTCGCAAACATTGTGCGGCGGTCCAGAGCGTGATTGACCATGCGGGGTCGAAGCGGGAAAAACACCGGGATGCGAAAGAACTGATTCCGTTTCCGCCCGCTTTTCCGCGCATCCGCGTGAGTTTGAACGTGACGGCGAATACTCCAAATACGCACGAAGTCGTTGCCCTAATCCACGCCTCTGAGGTCGCAACGACCCCAAAACTGCCGGGAATTTCGGCGGGCGACTGGTGGGCAAACGCGTATAAAATGCTCGCTTTCACCGGGATGCGCAAGGGCGACCTGCTCGGGCTTCGGTGGGAGGATCTGCAAGAACTCGAGTGGGGAACCGCATTTGTCATCCCTGCTGAGCGTGAAAAAACAGGGGTGGAAAAAATCATACCCATCTCAAGTGCCGCTCGCGCGGTGCTTGGAGAAATGCCGCGAGGGGCGGAGAATGCGCTTATTTTTGAGTGGCCGCACTGTACAACGACTTTCTATCGGCAACGTAAAAAAATCATCGCAAGGGCAGGGCTTTCGCGACAAAAACGGGGGGTTTTTCATGCTATCCGGCGATATGTCGCCACGGTCGTGCGCGACGCGACGCTTGTGCTCGGGCATACGTCTGCAGCCGTCACAAGTCGACACTATCAAAGTATAACCCGAGCCGCAGAGGCGCTTGAGGAACTGGGTGCGAAGATAAAGTAGAGAGCCGCGCGAAAAATGCCGATGAGCGTAAGAGCAAAACGTCGCGAAAAACGGAAATTTTTGAGCACTACAAATATAATAGAGTGAGGGTGAATTGTGGAACGAAACTACGTCTTAATTCGCAGTGAGATGAGCCATGCGTTTTTGCAAACTGTCATTGCTTATCTCGGATGCGAGTATCAGCGAAGCAACCCGCCAGCGGATGGGTTTGGTATTGACGCGACGGGCTGTTTCCGTGGAATTTGGTCGGATGAAGAACCGAGTCGCCATGACATTGACATTAAATTTCAGTTAAAATCAACCTCCCATAATTTTACGGAGAAGGAGGATGTCTTGGGGTATTCTCTCGATCGTGCGCATTATGAGAAATATCATGAAAATGCACAAGGCCCTCACAATCACTTACTTTTGCTCATGCTACTGCCCGAAGAGGGTGAATACGCTTCGTGGTTGGAATTGACTCCAGAACAGCTTGTCGTGAAAAAGTGCATGTACTGGACGTCGCTGCGAAACGCTCCGGCTCTAGCGGAAGACCGAAGCTCCATAACGGTTTATTTTCCAAAAAAGAATCTTTTTTCTCCCGAAGGGCTGAAAAAAGACATTCTGAAACCCCTCGCCGAAGGAAAGGAGTTGTCCTGTGAATTCTGAGTATTTGCTAAAGCTCGCTGCGGATATTTCGCTCTACAATGCGAAAAAATATTTGCGGGCGACGGGCTGGGTTCAGCGCGAGGATTTTCTGCCGAAAACGACAATTTTTGGACGCACAGAGCCAGAATGCCCCTTTGATGAAGTGGAACTACCAAAAACGGAAGAGGATCCATGGTACGCTCAAACCTTGCTCAGCGCGTCCGAACGTCTCGCAAAGTTTGAACAACGCGAAATCATGGATGTAATGCAGGACTTGACTGATCCCAATCTCGATCGAATCCGGTTTCGTATCATCGCGAAGGATGTGGAGCTTGGGTCGGTAGAATTGGATCTTGTGAAATCCCTCTTTCAAGGTATCAGTGCGGTATGCCTCACTGCTATCAAAGATTTGGAAGCCCCAGCGATTCTCCACAGCAGAGTAGATAACAAAACGATTCAGCAAATGCAGCGCTATGCGCGGTTCGGACAAACAGAGCACGGAAGTTTTACGGTCAACATTCTCATTCCGTTCGGGATCCCTGAGACTTCGGACGATTCTATTCTCTTTGAGGATGTGCAAAAAACAACATTCCGGGATGGAATCCGCAATATGATGCAATCCGTCGCCCGCGTTCAGGAAACGATTCTTGAGGGGAATATGGATGAGTTCGTTCGCGAAAATTCAAAAAGTCCATTCGTTAGTGCAAATATGCTCGCCGCTTTTGCACAGATAGACCTCTGGGAAGATACCGAACTTGAAATTTCCGCGCAGTGGTCGCCGCTCGTGCCTTGTGAAAATATGCAGATGCGCCTGAGAAAGCCAACGCTCATGCACTTCGATTCGCTTGCAAGAAAATTGCAGACATTGGGAAAGGATAAAAGAAATCGCCTTACCTTTTCTGGCTACGTGATGCAGCTCCTCGGAGGCGAGGAAGATGAGATGGGGCTTCAGGTCGGTGATGTGAAAATCAAGGCGCTTTCCAATGAAGGGGACGACGTGCAGACGACGATTCGGCTCGATTCCCGCGAGTGGTATGATATCGCAATGCAAAGCCACAGAGAAAAGAGACTCGTGATGTTCACTGGAGATCTCGTGAATATAAAAACGTCAAACGTTATTTTGAATGTCCGGGAGTTCCGGCTCTCTTCGGAGAGCAAGGAACAGAGAATCGGGGAGGAAGAATGAAAACTTGCGTTCAAGGGAGGAAGGTCGTTTCGGCATCTCTCTCCCAAGTGACTTATGCAAAGGCGATGGAGCTTTGCCTCAAGGAGAGCGTCCGCAGGGGAAAACCCATACTCCTTTCAAAATTCGTCAGAGAGCTTATCGAAAAAGCAATCGAAGCGGAAAATCACAAAAAATAGCGTCTTTCTCGCGGTCTGCAAGCCGCGAGAAAGACGAAAAAGCCAAGTATCTGCGCCGATCTGGCGGGGGTACACGAAAGACTGTACGTATCATGATAACGATATACTACGAAGGGTGCGAGGTGCGCGTCCCGGATGGGGGGCGCGTGCGCGTGAAGGTTTTGAAGTCCGGGGAGGTCGCTCTCGTGGTCGAGTTCGTGGGTACACACGACGCAGGGGTGTCGGGCGTGGGTGCGGGCGACGATGAGGGTGACGATAGGGCGGTGGG
>JAUNBK010000179.1 GCA_030527105.1 Planctomycetia bacterium | reverse complement strand
GAGTCCGGACAAACTTGCTATTTCGCTCGAGGGGCGTAGTGTGAAACTTGTCGGAGCGGACGAATTGGTCACTTCCGAAGGCACGCGACGTGAAACAACCGGGAGCGGCGCAAGCAGCATTTTCACCAAAGCGTTCACGCGCAATTATGAGAAAATAGCAAAAGAGATTCCCATCTACACAGAGTTGCGAAATCTGATCGATATGTCCGTCGTGGCAGCATTTTTGCAGGATACGGACGTTTATGGGAAGTTGGACTGGAATTTAGTCGTGTTCGGCAACGAGACGCGCTTCAGGACGCAAACCTTCCGAGCGCCGCAGAAAGTCGAGACCGCCGTGAACGCCATTTGGCGCGGCGCCACACTCATCACGCCGATCGGTGGTGGTGTGGAGATTTATCCCAAACGAGCGCTGAAAGAAGAGAATCTTCTCTCAGCAAACGACGAAAACACGCAAACTCAGCACAAGGAGATTGAAAATCGTTTGCCCGAAAATGGTTGGTGGTGGAATTAACATTCCATGAGGGCGGATTAACACCAGAGTTGCGATGAGATGCGGAGGGGAGAATCACTTCCCTCCGCGTTTTTTTTCTATGCACACCGAATCAAACCTCTTCTCAACTCGGGTATTTTGAACATCAATGTTGTCGTTTTGATCGTATGCGCCCCAGATTTAGAGAATTGTGCACCGTTATTTTTCCACGGATACTTTTTTCTCGACCTTTTGGACCACGGGATTTCACACACCCCAAATCATACCGCGTCAATTGATCTTCCCCACGCTAAATCGAATATCTTTCCATTGAGCATCTGGGTATTTTTCCTTCATCTTTTCCAAGAGAGTATGTTTCTGGAAAGACAATTCCTGCATCACAACGGAATCCGCCGCGACAATCTCCAGCAAGCCTTTTCGAACAGCCGCAACGGTCGTCAGTGACGCCAGCTCACCTGCCGCGTCCCTCCAAGCCTCGGCAAGGTCGTCGTCCTCGCGCGTTCTTCCGAAACCAAATTGAAGCGCCAAGTTGTTTAAGACATCCTGGAGCGGCGCGTCGTCACTCGCTTTTCTCCCTCTCATCCTATGCTTCCTCGTCCGATTTTTCGAGATTCTTTTCGGCGTCAGCCTGCTCGCTCAGCACCTCGAGACTCTCACCAACTTCAACGCTACCGTCCGAGGTGGACTCAGGAGGAACATCAGAACCGGATTCGTGTTGAGGATCCGCAGGTTCCGCAGCCCCTTCCGATTCCACCCCCGGCGCACCAGGCGCAGTTCTTTGAATCGGCGTGTGCTGCATCGGCATCACTAAATAGCGATATCCATCGTCTGTTGTGAACAAGACACCGGTACGATAGTCGACAAAGTGCATTTGAATCGAGCTTTCTTGGTCCTGCTGACGCAAGAAGTCGAGGATGAAATCCTGATTCATCTTCATTTGTGTCGAGGGTTCGTCAAAAGCGATGGGAAAATCTTTCTCCATCTCCCCCAGCTCAGAACTTGCAGCAAAAACGCACATTGTCCCGTTCCCAAACTCCAAAACGACACCAGGACTCGCCTTTTCCGTCACGATCGAGACTAATCGCACCGCCTGATGAAATGGTTTGACAAGCAAATTGATTGTTTTAGGATTTTTGATTTGTTGAAGTCCCATTCTCCAATCAGGGAAGTGCCCCTCCAACAACGAAGCGTAACAGAACACATTCTCCGACTGAACTTGGATTTGATTCTCCAACATGGCAATGCACACATCCGCCTCTGGATTCGTTAGGAGCTTTTCGATCATGACGAGAGAGCGAACGGTCGTAATCGCCGAGACTTGCTCCAGCCCTTCACCCACGAGCTGCGCATCAATTTCCTGAGCCGCGAGCCTCCTTCCATCAGTTGCAACGAGGTTCAACTTTGAGTCTTTGTAATCCATAAAGACTCCACCGAGCACGTACCTTCCACTTTCATCATTCGTAGCAAATATGGTACGTTTAATTGCTTCCTTAAGATAGCGCGCTTTGACAACAACGGTAGTCTGCGCTTCAAAAACAGGCGTCCCGGGGAAATCATCAGGGTTCTCGCCAGAAAAGACAAATCGGCTGTCCGTCAGCATTTGGGTTCTTTTTTCGTTGCTATCGATTGTAACGAAAGCCGCTTCGCTCTCTGCGAGAAATCGTCTCGTTCTATCGGTCGGCAACATCACACATCCGGTTGTTTCCACGTCGTCACACGGAATCGTCACGCGAATTCCCAACTCCATATCAGTCGCAAACAACACGAGTTCCGTCTCATGAACTTCCAACTTAACATTACGCAATATAGCCTTTGGTGATTGCGCCTTAGCTGCGGGGGAAACCAAACCAAACCCTTGACTGAGTTTATCGCGATTGCATCTGATTTTCATATTTGAAGCACTCCTTGTGAAATTTCCGAAACCGTCCGCCGTTGGTTCTTTCCCCCCGGCTCGTGAAACGTAATGAAAAATGGAATTATAGACCTCACTACCCTAATACCCCTATTATACCCCATTTTGACAAAAAATCAACGCCTAGCAAGCACCACTCTAACAAAAAATACAAAATACCACCACTTTCTTTGCTCCGGCAAAATTGCCACAAAACCCGTTTATCCACATTGTGGATATCATGTCTTCTATTATGTCAGTTATTTTCCAGAGTGTGGAAAAGCACTCGTTCCGTGACACCCAGCCAAAACGCTCCCAAAACAACCGACATTCACCTCGTTTTCGCAACATTTTCATGACAAACTCGCAACATGTTTTCCACGTGGAAAAAGTTGTCATTTGTTTTGCAAGAGCACTATTTTTACCGTTCAGAACAAAGACTCCCATTTCTTTCATGACATTTTTCATGCCACGTTTATTATTATTAATTTAGTCTTATATTAATAGAAGATAGCTAGGGAGACAAGCTGAGTTTTTGGTAGAGATATTGAAAGACTACTTTTTGCCGTCGGAGAATAATTATTCCACAGAAGTTACCATAGGATAACTAATGTTCCTTAACCGCGGGATATATAGAAAATACTATTTGACTTTCGAAATATTTGCCATTTCTAAATCCTTCGCACTTCTGTACAGTTCTGTTTGTCATATATTTTATTTTCAGTAACTATCCTGCGTGCGATTATGGCAGCTTTGAGAGAACCGCTCAACACTTCATCCAGAACCCGCCCTCCAGCAGAGAGTGAGGAACGCTCTTCACTCTTAAGAACCGAGAATGTAAACTTTTGTGCCCACTCCGCCCAACAGCTGCCACCACTCCCCCTTGTGTCAATTTCAAATTTTGCTAGAATAACGACAGTTGTTAGGGGGCTTTCCGACGCCTTTTATTGCAGATTGGCGTAAGAGGTAAGGCTCTATAAACTTCTTGCTCTCGTAGCTCAGGTGGATAGAGCGACGGTTTCCTAAACCGTAGGTCGCTGGTTCGAGTCCAGTCGAGAGTATTGAAGCCTCGTAAAATACGGGGAGCGTTGGCTTTACCGAAAACACACCCCGATATTCTTTCAAAATTTTCTTGTCTGGTACTTGAAGAAAAATCTCTTTCCGTGTACAACGGAATCACCGATTTTGGAGACCAATTCCCACCAAATCTGAGGAGGATTCGATATGAAACATCTTGCGTTTTTGTTCGGGATAAACAGATATTCCCCGCCGCTTTTGCCGCTTAAATATGCGCGTCAGGATGCGGAGGCGTTGAAGAATAGCTACCAATTTTCTGAGGAGGAAATCGTGCTCGCGA
>JAUNBK010000178.1 GCA_030527105.1 Planctomycetia bacterium | reverse complement strand
GCAAATAAACCTCATTCTCACCAAACCCGTACGACTCCCTGAGCGCCTCCGCCACCGCTTCCGCGTCCTGCCGCGCGTAGCGAAGTTGGGGGAGTTCGGAATAATCATTCACGCCAAATAGAAATGCGCACTTTTTCATCGTGATTTCTCCTGTGGTTTTTGTTTGAACATTTGCACACACAACGATAAATCCATTGTACACAAGAATTGTTTTTTTGCAAGTGGTAAAAGAAATTTTTTGAGGATTTTTTGGGAAATTTTCCCGTTGGCTTCAAATCTGGGTGACCTTTTGATCGCTCATTACGTTCGCTAGTGCTGTTTGTCTTTATACCCCACCCGTCCAGAACTCCGGGCGGTGTCTTGATGGCAAGGGAGACCAGAAGCGTTAGCGACTGTCTCCCGGCTATGTTGCAACCTGCTGAAGCCTCGACGTTCCCGGTCGTACCAGGTTGAAAAATTGCTCCCTCTCAAGCTCTCCTTCGAAAAACTCTCGACTCTGGCGAGGGTGTGCGTCTACTCAAGGCGGGGTGCCACGAATTCTCCACGCCTCTGCTCGAGGATATCGTCGAACGCGCCGTAAAAATCGCAATTCGTGTCCATCCAAAGGGTCAGTCGCTCCCACTCTTGAGGCGACAGCTGCACGCCGTAGTGCCCTTTTTTGAGGATGGAGTACAAAGGACTTGCGTAGGAACCGAACTTGAGCGGAATCGTTTTAGGCTCCGTCCAGGTTGCATCGTCAAAAAAGTGCGTGTATTTGCGCAAATTGTCGTACGATGTGTAGAAGTGTTGCCCCTCCGCACCACGCGCAAGAGAGAAGGTCTTCTTCCCATCGACGCCCGTTTCGTGGCAATCGACGCAATGCTTGTCGAGGATTGGCTGAACGAGGCGTGGGAAATTAATAGGACTGCTTCCCTCGGGCCCCGGCGCAATTTCGCTCGGAAGACGTCGCAGCGCGATCGGCGTTTGGAGTCTGTTTGGCGTATTCTTGATCGCGCCGTGGCGAAATTCGTGGCAGCCTTGGCAGACTAAATCTTCGCCATGATGAACGTACGCGGCGCTGCGCATCGACTGAATCGCCAGCCCGTTTTGGTCTATCGCTTGAAAATAAACCGGAATATCCACCGGCAGCATGAATAATGCCGACCCATCTTTCTCGACCGGGACGGTTCCGAGGACTTTTCGTGCGCCTTTTTGGGAACCATACCCTATTCTCGGATTGTCGGCGTAAGGCGTCGTTTTGGGCAAAAGCTGCACAATCCGCAGTTTTTTTATTTCCGTCCCTTCTGGCAGAGCATTGAGCGAGTCGTACACATTGACGACGCCCACGCGCGCGGTTTTGGGCAATGAAGCGTAATCGACTGGCACATATTCCTCGCCCGGTGTCAAAGGTCGCCCAACAAGCGTGCGGTGCGGAACGATTGGAGGCACAGTGCGAGACCGAATCGGAATCGGGTCGTAGCACGAAATCGTCGCGTCGCGATACAAAAGCTGACGATTCCCAAACGCGTCGACCAGATAAAGTCCATAATTATTCGCGGGACCTGCGTCCGAACGACTAAAAGCGTCATAAACACACAAAAACGTGTATTCGTCCAAGGGATACGGCGTCGCATAATTCGCGGGCGGACCATGGGTTCCAATTTCGGACTCCGGGAAGCGTTGGTCTGGCGTGAGTCGTCGTACCGAGACCATCGGCGCGTCGTCCGGGACGCTCGGATCCACAATCACGATCGATCCATACGACTGCCCGTGGTGGCACGAGGCGGTACAAATGATTTTCCGCGACTTGGGAATCGCACGAATCCCCGTCTCAAAATGAGGGCGTCCATGTTGATGGCTGTCGTAATTTCCCTGGAGTACCCGAGGATCTCTCCCATCCGGGGTCGTAATCCACGGGTGATGCGCCTGATTAAACCCTCGATCCACATAGTCCCACCGTGTATAAATCACCATCCCGGCATGATCGACACTTGGTGCCCATTCGTTCGTTTCGTGTGGACTCAACATCGTGATGTCGCGTCCGTCGCGGAGCATTGAGTGCAGCGTGAACGACGGAACCGGGCGACCGTGGCAGCGTCCGTATCCGCAGCGACGCTCCGAGATGAAGATGATTCGTCCGCTCGGCAAAACGCACGGGTCGAAATCGTTATACGCGCCCTCCGTCAGCTGGACGAGTTGGGAGCCGTCGATTTTGCAACGAAAGATGTGGTAGGTATTTTTCTCGTCCCAAGTGTACGTGTGCCGAGGCTGCGTGGCGTCCGTCGCGGCAAACCAAATTTCGCTCGCATCATACGAAAGTTCCGGCGAGAGAAATGCCCACTTCTCGTCCAGCTTTTGCCCGAGATACTGCGTTTTGGAGAATTCTTCCTGCACGACACGCGAGTTTTGGAGGATGTTTTTCGCCTTGGGATTGGACGAAAACGCGTCCTCCAGAATGAACAAACCGCCGCCAGGGCGTCCGTGGAAACCAAAAAACTGGTCGCACATGTGATTCCCTTGCTTCTCCGGCTCGGGATTGAAGTGCCGTTTGATGAAAAGAATGTTCTGGAAGTCGATCAACGGATTTTGGAACATGATCCTCTTCCGCAATGCCGTCGCCTTGGCGAAAAGAGCTTTTCGAGCTTCAACGTTCTCGACGTTCGTTTTTTGGCGCCCTGCGTCCAAGGCGTTGAGAAGTGCCAACTCCTCCGTGAGCGCCGGACCATTTTCCAATGCGCGGAGATACTCGACAAGTGGGAACAATCTCCGCACCACGACGTCCAACGGGTCGCGATCGCTATCCAACAGCGTGGCGGCAGGGTGAAACGCCTGTTTCTTCACCTCGGGATTCATTCCCTCCCTCAACTGGTTGGAAAGAGAAACCCACTCGCACCCATTTTCGTCCGTACGAAGGACCAGCGCTCCGTTCTCGTCGAGAATGTCTGGCGCTGGCGGGGTGGTGTACGGCGCGGCTCCCTCGGAGTAGATCCTTGCGTCGAGCCAATCAGTGTGATCGTGCCCATATCCCTCGGGTCCCGTCGTCGTAACGAGACGGAGAGATCGGATTCCACAAAACTCAACGCAACACTCTTTCGGCAAGTCGCTCCCCGTCACAAAACCGCTCCTCCAAAGGAGTTTTCCATCGCCATAGACGAGAAATTCCGCATGACCACGGTCTCCGACTTCATCGTCGATGCCGACTTTCGCGACGAATTTCCCTTTCTCGGGAGCAACAACCAAAAGAATCTCCCCCGGCGCGTGGGTACCAACGCCGCGCGCAAAGGTTTCTCCACCCACGGACAGGGGATTTCCCTCGACGGAGAGATTGCATCGCGTTTCTTTCCAACCGCAGCGCGAGGAGGAGATATCCAAGGTATCGAGCCACGTTTCGCGCATCTCCCCCGAAAATACGGTCGTGGGAAACGCAAAAATGCTCCATAAAATGAACAATGCAAACGATAATTTCTTTCTCATTGTGTCGATCCTGTAAAAAGGGTAGGGATTTTTCGATATGGCAGCGATTCGCGCCTTATCGTATACTCTCGTATAGAGAACATTGTATAGGAATGTTTCATCGAAGTCAAGGTCTCCACACAAAATTATCCCCAAAAAGGGCACCTTCAAATTGAGGGACACCCTTTTGGAAGACAAAGGTCTTACGTTTCTCGCACATCTCGCCATCCCCTCGACCCTCGCGAACACGTCAAAAGTGGTTTGAAGGAAAGTTTTATAATACTTCTCGTTGAAATTTCCGGTGCCGTCCGCCGTTGGAGCTAC
>JAUNBK010000177.1 GCA_030527105.1 Planctomycetia bacterium | reverse complement strand
CCGCCGTTGGAGCTACGCACCACGGCTCGCAAAGCATCGCGTAAAACGGGAATTTAAAGTAGAACGAGTATATACTCGTCCTACTTTGAGGGATCCGTAGTGCGCAACTCCAACAGCGGACAAAATCGAAAATTTCACGAAAGATCAAATTTACGTGAGCGCCAGAACGAAGGTGCAGCGAGTCGCCCCCCGCGCAGTGTGTATCCCCGCAACAAGGGGCTGCGATCAAAAAAAGTTTGCGTCCGAGATTTCCCCATCCCCCCGAAAAAGTGGGGCTAAAACGGGGGTTTGAAGGGCATTGTTCCAAAATATTGAGGAGTTGAAAAAAAACCTCCGACATCTTAAAACAAGGGATAGGAACACAAAAAAAGCTGATTTGTAATGATATACAAACCAGCCATATCGGGGCGACAGGACTTGAACCTGCGACCTTTTGACCCCCAGTCAAACGCGCTAGCCAGACTGCGCCACGCCCCGACATTCGACTTGTGGAGAAACTGCCCCTCGCGTCAAATGATGTGCCTATTATGCCACAAATAGAAAATTTTACAAGGTCCCCACCCTGGAAATTTCGGGATTTTCCCAAAAAAAAGCGACGTCCGAAAACGTCGCCATGAAAATCTTCGCCTCAAAATCTCTTAGGGCTTTCTTCGGAAGAGTCCGCTGAACGGTCCCTTCGTCGTGCCATCGTCAAAGTCGAGGTGCCAGTAGCCGTCGTGCCACTCCAAAGTCACTTTGCGCCATCCGTCCGGAACCTGCGGATAAGGATAGTAAGGACCAATATAAGGCCACGCTTTTGCCTCGTGTCGCTTGGGATACTGCACAGAGGCGACGTTCGGATAGGACGAATAAGCAGGCCACGCCTTGTTCGGAAGATAAGGACGATCATAGCGCATCGACGATCCACCGTTCGACGGCATGACATAGCCCTGACCATTCATCGGCTGCGGCATTCCAGGATTCCCCACTTGATAGTTGTTATAGGGAACAGCCTCCGGATTCGCCAACACGGAACCATTGCCCGACGCGTCGACCGTGGTGCCATAGGACGCCTGCTTAATCGGGAGCGGACGGGACCCCTGGAGATACCGTTTGCCCGAGGGCTGCGTCATAACGCTCTCCATGCCCGGCTGAGCAGGAGTGGGTGCCGCCACGGGAAGCGCAGCAGGCACGTCGGAAACGACGGTGGATCCAACCGGAACGCCACCAACCGAGACAACCTCGTCGCTTATGATCTGCTCTTCTCGAATGTCACGCAACGGAGCTGGGCGATTCATAATGCTACGCTGCATCCCGGCGGTCTGCTGAACTGCAGCGTCCGTGATCACTCCCTTCTCCACTTCCAATTGATTGACAACGCAAGCCACTCCAGGGACGTTCTCCACCATGGATTGAATCGCCGTACGCTTCTCCGCACGATCCACAACGCCCGTGAGCCACACCGTGTTGTCCTGATACTTCAAACCGATGTCGCAACCATCCGTGATATCGGTCTCCTGCAAAACCGCCGCAATCTCTTCCGCCGCTTTCTGGTTGCTCCCGAATACCGTCATCGGGAGAAGCGTGGCAGTCAGCAGAAATGCACAACAATAAAATACGCGTCGCATACTGTTCCCTCCAGTCCGTTTGTCATTGAGTAACGCGGTCGCAAACGTTCAAATTCCTTCTTGTCTACTGCCGCGGTCGTTTCTTCTCAGTGGAAATAACACTTGTTTCATTTCCACCCTCGTTTTATTCATCACTAAAATCGGAAAACTCACAACCGGAACTTCAGTTTCTTCTGGAACAATCGCTACTTTCTGAAATATTTGCAACGCTTAAGCCAGCATAAGCGGAATAATCGTTAAAGTTTGCCACGTCGATACCTTAACGCGGCATATACGTCCTCAAACTAGGTGGACTTTTTCTCCTCGCGACCCGGGATGCGTTCAGGGTACTTGATTCGACCATGGTGGTAGGAGATGAGACCTTTAATAATCGTATCCTCCACCGTGCGCAACTCGCAGAGGGTGATGCCGCTCTCGTCGAATTGCTCGTCCTCAAGTCGCTGCTGCGATAATTTTCGCACCAAACTCTCGATTTTTGCGGGAGCGGGATCGACCAACGACCGGCACGCACTCTCGCACGCATCCGTGAGCATAAGCACGACCGCCTCTTTCGTCTGCGGACGCGAGCAGGGATAGCGGAACGAACTTTCTTCCGGCGGCGGAAGATTCTCCTCCAACGCCTTCTTGCACGCCTCGGCATAGAAATATTGCACCAACGTCGTCCCATGGTGCTGCTCAATGAGGTCGACAATTTGTTTGGGCAACTTGTACTGCTTCGCAAGGTCGATGCCGTTTTTCACGTGCGCCAAGATGATGAGCGCACTCATGGAAGGCTCAAGAGAATTGTGCGGACTGTCGTTTTTGGAGATCAGATTCTCGGCATAATAATTCGGTTTGAAAATCTTGCCAATGTCGTGATAATAAGCGGCTGCGCGACAAAGCAGACCGTTGGCGTCGATGGCGTCCGCAGCGTTCTCCGCAATCGTGCCCAACGCGATCGAGTGGCTATAGGTGCTCGGCGCTCGATTAATCAACTCGTTCAAAAGAGGATTCGAAACGTCGCACAACTCCAAGAGACGAACGTCAGAAAGGACACCAAACCACCGTTCCAAAAGAGGTATCATCGCCTGAATGACCAACCCCGCGAGGAGTAACTCCACGGCGTTGCGGAATCCGCGCTCGATCATGTCGAATTGGAACGGCACCCCCATCTGTATTTCGAGACAGCAGGAGAGTACGAACGCCGTGAACATGCCGAGGATGCCGATTTTGACGAATTGCAAACGTCCTTGAAGTCGCGCAAGCGGTAGGATCGAAACGTGCAAAACGCTCAAATAGAGGAACACTTCCCATACTGGCAGACCAATCGCGATTGCAAGGAAGAGAACCTGAATGCCCGCTAAAATGACGGCAACGCGCCGATGGTACTGGATCGCCATCGCTTGGCTGTAGAGCACGAGAGGGAAAAGCCCAAAACGCATCGTGTCCGTCGAGAGCGCAATGGCTCCACTCGTCGTTACGAACGAAAGCGCAAGAAGCCAGAGCATTCGAGACATCTCCGTCATAATCCTCGGCTCGGCAAGGACAATATAGTATATTGCGGGTGCGAGAAGGAGAATGATAAAAACACTCACCGCGATTGTGCGACAGAGGCGATGATGCCACGACCGTGCCGCGAGCCAGTGGGCATTCTCGACGCGCAAAAGGGATACCATCTGCGGTGTGAGCGAGGTGCCGACGAGGATGCCGTTTTCGACTGTTGCGGAGATGAGACGCTGCGAAATCTCGTACTTTTTCTCGATCGTTTTGACAGACTCCTCCGCACTTTTGATCGCCTGCTGCGTGAGCGTGATATCGCGTTTGAGGTTCGAGTCCCAATGTCGACAGACCCAATTAAAGATATAGTCCGCCTCGTCGTGCATGTTGAGCGCCTCACGCAAGCTCTGGCGGATTTGCTCGTTTCCTTCTATGACGTGCGGCGCGAGACTCACCAACTGCCGGCTCTCTGGCACGACTCCGCCCCCCTCTGGCGCACGATCGACGATCTGAATTTGCCCCTGCCAGCCGCGCCCGAGAGGATCCTCTTTAATCTCGGAACGTCGCACGAGACCCCGTTCGCAATATTGTTCCATGACGGCTTCGATTTTCGAACACATCTCATTCACAGCGTCCTCCCGCGCGGCAATCTCTGCCGTCGATGGAGTTGGAACTGGCGTTGGAACTG
>JAUNBK010000176.1 GCA_030527105.1 Planctomycetia bacterium | reverse complement strand
ACACTCCAAATCGGTGTGGACGGGCAGGACGGTGCGCCGGTGGTGACGTTTGGGAACGGGTCGATGACGGATGTGGTAAGTTTTTCGTTAACGAACGGTTCGTTGGTGAATGTCGTCCTGAACGCAGACAATAAGGCAGCTGTTCAAGGCAATAACATGACGTACTTCAGTGCCACGACAGCGACTGCCGATGCAACTTCCACGATGCGGTTCATCGTGGATTCTTCGGCAGCGAACGGGAATCGATACATTGGCGCCCCGATAGCATCTCTACAGGACTTCAACGCCAATCTGATCGCTCAGGTTGCCAAGGGTGGAACGGGAATCGCGCTGGCGGTAAAAGGCGGTTCATGGCTTCTGGTCGATACTTTTGACACACCGACGGGAAACGTTCATCGTTACAATTCCAGCAACGTTCTCCAAAATTCTGCCGCCACGTTCGACGGTGCGTTTTTGGATGGCACAGGTACCGCCACTGCCACGGGCGACAAAATCATCTTGACGAGTGACGCCAACTCGGCAGCCGTAACGAACCTTACGGACGTGACCGCTTTGAGTATTTACTCCAACTTGGCTGACACCCAACGTACCATTACGAATACCAACGTGACGGAAGATTCTGGATTTCTGATGTTCGACGGCGAAAACGATGTTACCCTGTCGCTTTTCGATGTGAAATTCACAGGCGGAACGGGTAGCAAGGTTCCGCTTTCTACTTCCGGCGGAGCGATTTACAGGAAAGGGAACATGACACTCATCGGCAATGCCGTTTTTGAGAATAATACAGCCAGAAATGGCGGAGCGGTGGGTGCCAGGATCAGCGGCGAAGACTCGATCACTCTCAACGGGTACTTTCAATTCCTCAACAACGAGGCAGTTTACGGCGGGGGAGTGAGTGCCCCCATCTTCAAAACATTTGGCATGAACACCTTCATCGGAAACTCGGCGACTTACGGCGGGGCGGTGAATGCTGGTACCCAAGGCACATTTATCGGGGAGAGTACCTTCATCGGCAATGTGGCAAGCGACTCCGGCGGAGCGATTTATAACCAGGGAGAGATCGTCTTTGCTGGCAATGGTTCCAAGGCAACGTTCCGTGAAAACAAAGTGGGAAGTGACACCGTTGGCTGGACGAATAACGATATTTATGCACACAATGTCACGATTCGTGACGGCGGAACCTATTTGTTCGGCGGTGGTATCGAAGCGACTAAAACGCTTACTATCGGTGCGGCCAATCAGGCAGGAACGCCAGACGTAACGTTTGGAAGTGGGTCGATTACGAACGTGCCCACTCTGACGCTTTATGATGCCCATCTAACGTTGGATAATGCTGCCAGTTTTACGGTCTCCACACTCACGGCGGCGGGAAGTTCGCTGCACGTGATGGGCTACGATTTGCGGACTACGACGGAACAGACGGTGATGACGAACGCTTCCGGGACGATTTGGGACGTGACGGGATTGGCTCTGAGCGTGACGCCAGGACAGATCGCGGACAATCATTACGCGACGATCGAAAATGTTCTCGGTGGCATCGTTATCAAGTCCAACAGCAGTGGCGGAGCCGTTTACAACGAGACGACAAAACAAGCCTATGCGACGATTAACACGGCAACAACAGACCTTCCGTCGGAATCCCTCATCGTGACTGCCGACATTACGGAAACCACGACAACCCCCCTCACCGATGGAAAAACGCTGGCTATCCGTGCCAACCAGACTGCCGGGCATACCATCACGACGGCATCAGACGGGCTTTTCAGTGTCGGTTCTGGCTCTGCGGATACCGTGAACCTGACGCTGGCAAACCTGAACATTGTCGGCAAAGGTATTACGCAGAATGCTGGCAACACGCTGAATCTGACAATCGAAGGAAACGTGAAGTTTACAGGCGTTCCCAATAACAGCCTCCATGCGATCTACGCAGATGAAGGGGCGAAAACCATCCTTTCCGGCGGCGGGAACATCGTTCTCACAGATTCCTGTATCGCGACCAAACACCTGGAAATAACTGGCGGCACGAAACTCGTTTTGGGAGATCGTTCGTGGCTCGAAATTTCTGGAACATATTCAGGGACAAGTTCTCTTCTGGTAACGGATCGTTCCACACTGGAGATCGGCCTCGACGGTTTGGCGTTCTCTTATGGTGACGTTACGGTTTCTGATTATGGCTCTATCGTGATGAATATTGGGGATACGTATCCTTCTTCGTTTCAAGTAACCGGAAATCTTTCTTTTGAGGATACTTCGACACTCAAGTTGAATTTCGACGATAATTTCACCCTGACAGAGGATATGGAGCCTATTCTGTTGTTTACCGCGGATGAAATAGTGAGCGATCTTCCTGACGTGGAATGGACTTCTTCGCTGAGCGATCTTCTGGTAGAATTGTTTAGCGAGAAATTTGATATCGGTTCCGGCGTTGTTCAAGGTCTGTACGCTCGAGTTACCGAGACAGGCGGCAACCCCGTCCCCGAACCGACAACCTGGGCAATGCTCCTGTTGGGGCTGGCAGGTCTGGCGATTTACGCTCGTCGTAAAAAATGAGTTTGATTGGCAAACTACCTCCACGTCGGAATACCCTGGCGGGGAGGTTTTTTCTGCCCAAAATGGTGATTTTTCAGGAATTATGCCGATTTTATACTCTTTCTACACGTTTCTGTTCCTCGTAGTCCTTCATTTTGGACGCAAAAAGGAGTAAAACTCATCAAATCGTTTCAAAAGAGAGTCGATTCGCATAATATTTCGTCGTGATTATGATATCAAAAAAGACGTCGATCAGAGATATGCTGTCACTCAGAGTTGGGGACAAAGAGAGAGGGCATTGAGGGCGTAAATTTAGCGCTTTGCTCGCTGTTTTGGGAAAAAAAACCGATTTTCCCAAAAATTTCCGGATTTTTCCCAAAAAAATTCGTTTTTCCCCCTTTTTTTAGGTATCCCCCTCTTGTTTTTTTTTGCAAAAGGTCGTTTAATCATATATATTGATTTCAGTCGATGCGGTGCGTGACCGCAGTGGAGTGTTTTTATTTTTTTGTCACGCAGTTTTGGTTTCATTTAACCCCATGGAGGGCAAATACTATGGCGAAAAAAGCAGCCGCCCCAGTTGTTCCTGTTGTTGTCAAACCTTTGACGAAATCCGAGATCTTGGCGAATGTCGCTCAGGCTACCGGTTTGTCGAAAAAAGACGTTTCGTTGGTCCTCGACGCCCTTGCGCAAGAGATTCGCAAGAGTGTTGCGGCCAAAGCGCCCGGTACGTTCATCTGGCCCGGTCTCTTCAAAGTTGAGAAGAAATCCGTCCCAGCGAAAAAGGCGAAGAAGGGCGTCAAGAATCCTTTCACTGGAGAGGTCAAAGACATTCCGGCGAAGCCCGCGTCTAGCAAAATCAAAATTCGCCCCCTCAAAGGCTTGAAGGACGCTGTCGACGCCAAATAGGTGCCGTTTTGTCTTCTTTTTTGCTTGATTGTCGTAATATCGCTGGCGCCTGGTTTTCCTGCTGTGAGGGGTTTTTTCGCACTCCAATAGTTTGAGACGATGGCGTCCTCGATCTTTATGGATGAATCGGGGGTAAAACCTCCTCGTTATTTGCGATGAGGTTTTGTTTTTTCTTGATCGGGCTACTGTCTTGCGTCCCGCATTGTTTATCACCAGTGCAAAAAGGGAAGATGAGACTCAAATTTGGGTAGCTCCCCCCCGAGCCGAGAACGGAGCGCAGCGTAGTTCTGGATGAAGTGCCGAGGGATTTTGCCCCATTCCCCTTTTCGGAGGGTGGTCGTCCTCGGTCACCCACCTAATTGACGGGGTGTTTTGCTGCGGGAACGCGTTCACCACATCAACT
>JAUNBK010000175.1 GCA_030527105.1 Planctomycetia bacterium | reverse complement strand
AATAGGAGATCACTATTGCGCGTCTCATCGCTTCACGTTCTGTTTGTTCGAAATAGAAAACCCCATCGGTTCGGTGGGGTTTTTTTGTTGGGTTTCCGGGAAAATATCAGCGCAGGGAGACTTTTGAATTTTCCAGAGCGTCCTCTGTTTTTCGAGGCACGAGATGTTGCATTGAGGCGTTCCGACACGCTCCGCCAACTGTGCCTACACTCATCGTGCTTTATAATACTTCTCGTTGAAATTTCCGGTGCCGTCCGCCGTTGGAGCTACGCACCACGGCTCGCAAAGCGTCGCATAAAACGGGAATTTAAAGGAGAACGAGTATAAATTCCCGCCCAGCTTCCTGAGAGTCGGGGGTCTTCAAATTTTGGTGTTGCGTAAATAGACAGAATGCGGAGAATTGGCAAATTCCATCAAGTTTTTCTCGTTGGTAGGCGTGGGTGTTTCAAATTTTGGCTCTGACCCACGGAGCGAAGCGGAGTTCCGGTTGAAGTGCCAAACGACTCTCCCGCCCGTCCAGAAATCTGGGCTGCGCCCTTCGTTCACGGCTATGGATGCGTGGAAAGCGAGAACCATTTGTCCCCCAAATGGGTACCCACTAAATTTGAAGGCACCCCCTCCTTCCACGGCTCGTTCCCCCCTTGACTCGGATTTTGCCATAGGTTACAATGACTTCATTATTCCAGATACATTGTTTTTTTCTCCTCAGAAAGGAAGGACATGATATCATGCGCCGCTCGGAAACACGATCTGTCGTTGGAATTTTGACGTTTTTGTTCCTGTGTCTGCCCCTCGTTCCTGCGTTTCCGATCGAAACAGGGGACAATGAGGATGTGAGCCGGCTTTTCAATGCGACCCGCAAGGGCGATTTGGAAGAGGTGCGGTACTGCGTCGAAACACTGAAACTGCCCATCAACGAGGAAGACGGATGGATCCGGGAAACACCCCTGATGTTCGTGGCAGAGTCGGGAAACGTCGAGCTGGTTAAGTATATGATTGCGCATGGAGCCAGACCGGACTTGTCGACCGACTGTGACGAGGGATGTACCAACGTCGCCATGTACGCGATTCGCAGCAAGAATCTGGAAATGGTACGCTATTTCGTCGAAGTATTATATAATACTTCGCGTTGAAATTTTCGGTTCCGTCCGCCGTCGGAGCTACGCACCACGACTCGCAAAGCGTCGCGCAAAACGGGAATTTTAAACGACGATGAGTGTAAAACAGGTCGAATCGAGTCGCCGAATTCGTTTGCGCCGATAACCGAAGAGAATCGCGACCCGAAAATCGTTCAGCTGCTCCTGGAGCATGGAGCGTCCGTGTTGCCAGTCCATCTTTACTGGGGCATCCAGTCGCAGCAAGTGGAAATCGTTCGACTGCTGTTGGAAAAAGTCTGCCGACCATGCTTGCCGAGGGGAAACCTCATGACTCGATTCGGACTTACAACTCCTGGCGACGTTTGGCGCGAGAAACGGGCACGGGCAGTGATTATGCACAATGGTTCGCCCCGAAAATTCAAATGGGAACAGGTTTATGTTGCGCGTTGGCAGAGGCTATTCAGATATTGCCGTTTTGGAAACCAAATACGCCTCCCTCCTTTTGGGGTATTGGCTTGTGGGAAGTCGTGCTTATGGACTCGATCTGCCGGAGAGTGATTCGGATTATCGTGGTATTTTCGTGTTGCCGTCGGAGGTTTATCTGCGCAAGTCCCCACCCTCCGAGCAGGTGGCGGAGGAGAAAAACAATCGGACTTGGTATGCATTGCGGCGCTTCTGCGAGTTGGCGTCGTCGTCCAATCCAAACTTTATCGAGATGCTGTTTATGCCCGACGACTGCGTAGTTCATGCGGTACCGTTGTTGTCGCAACTTCTGAAGGTGCGGGACAAATTCGTTTCTCGAATGGCGTATACCCATCATGTGAATTATGCTCTTGCTCAGCGAAAACGGGCACGCGGGAAAAATAAATGGGTGAATAATCCGCAAACGTCCGAGCCGCCGGAGAAGGAGAGTTTCTGCTGGTTTTTCCCTCGAGAAAAGACGGACGAGATGCCCTATCGACCTCGACCTTTGGCGGAGTGTGAGGTCGCACTCGATTTTTGTCGCTGCGCGAGTTTGGAGCGAACGAGTAATCTTTATCGCCTGTATCACTACGACACACCGACGGGTGGGATTTTTCAGGATGGAGAAATCGTGTGCTCCTCTATCCCTGTCGACGACGAGAACGCGCGGTGCGTGGGACTTTTGCTGTTTCAACAGGTCGCGTACGAAAAAGCCCGTGCCGACCACAAACATTATTGGGAGTGGCGGCGAAATCGCAATGAAGCCCGATGGCTTTCCCAGGAACGAGGCGAGCGGGACTACGATGCGAAAAATATGATGCACGTTTTGCGTCTTTTGCTCTCGGCGGAGAATATTCTGACGGTGGGGCGTCCTTTGATCCGTTTTTCGGGGGAAAAACAGGCGTTTTTGATGGATGTCCGAGCCGGGAAATTTTCCTGGGACGAATTGAACGAAATCATGGACGCGAAGTTGGAATCCCTCCGATCTCTTTGCGAACGAAGCGATTTGCCGGAGTACCCCGACGAAAACGCAGTGGACGAAACGGTCTTGTGGATCACTCGAGAATGGGAGCGAGAAAATGTCTGAACTGGAATTTTGGCTACCGAAAATCAACGCGTCTCTCGACACGCTTGAAAAAGAGCTTGGGATTCGCCTGCTCCACGTGTGCGAATCAGGCTCCAGAGCGTGGGGCTTTCCTTCGGCGGATAGTGATTTTGACGTACGATTTCTCTACGCTCAGCCGCTGGCGGGGTACCTTCGTTTGGGGCGGCTGAAAGACACGCGAGAATGGTTCGACGCCAACGGAATGCTCGATTTCTCCGGCTGGGACGTGAAAAAGGCTTTGGAACTCTTCATGGCGTGCAATTTGAGCTTGAATGAACACTTGCGCTCCCCCCTGGTTTATCGCGAGCAGCCGTCGTTTTCCGAGTCGCTGAGGGCGTTGATTCCCGATTATTTTCAACCGGTGAAGGGTATGTTTCGCTATTTTTCCTCGGCACAGCACAACGAGGAGTTGCTCAAAGATTCTCCATTGATTATACTCATCGTCGTTTAAAATTTCCGTTTTGCGCGACGCTTTGCGAGCCGTGGTGCGTAGCTCCGACGGCGGACGGAACAGGAAATTTCAACGCGAAGTATTATAAAATCAAAAAATTGTTTTATATTCTGTGTCCTTTCTCGGCATGTGGATGGATTTGGGAAAATGGTACCATGCCGCCGACGGAGTTTTTGTCGCATTAGAACGCCTCGTCGCTTTCTTCAGGAGCTAAAGAAACGATTTGCTCCTTGATTGAGTCCAAAAAGACGATGGATGAGCGAAATCCCGTGACCGTTCCTGAGGCGGTATGGCGAGAGGTTCGGGAAATGTTTCACCTGATGGAGGAGCGAACGACCAACGCGGCACAGCGATTCGGAAAGCGAAAAACACCGGGTGCGGAGCCGTTGGAGGCGTTGTTTCGAAATTTGGTCGTTCCCACAGTTCGCGAGGCGTAGGCTTGATGTTGAGTGCGCGATATGCGCCGCGACTTGGGGAAGTGTGCTGCCAAATACGGCGTCACGAACGCATTTCACAGAGCGGGGCAGGGCGGACGCCTTCGGTTTTTTTTCACGGATTTGTTGTGCGGACATTTTTCCCCCTCAGAATCTTCAGATTCCCCCTTGCGTCATTTTTCTAAAAACGGTATATTATGCCCAGAAGTATACATGATACTTCTCGTTAAGATTTCCGGTACCGTCTGACGTTGGAACAGCGCACCGTGGCTCGCAAAGCGTCGCATAAAACGGGAATATT
>JAUNBK010000174.1 GCA_030527105.1 Planctomycetia bacterium | reverse complement strand
TGCTCACTACGTTCGCGAATATAGGTAATCCACCGGAGCCGAGAACGAAGCGAAGCGTAGTTCTGGATGAAGTGCCATGGGATTTTGCCATCCGTCTGAGAATCTCGACCGCCAACTTTTTTGATCGCACCCAAAAAATTTCGCCAAATATTCCCCCGCCCCCTCGCAAAGTCGAGAAAATATTGTATAATGGGTAAATTCACGTTGTTAGAGCCTGCCTTTTTGTCGACTTTCTGCGTATAAAAGGGTAGCGTGTTCAGTTTGGCGCTTTTTTGGGACTTTTTATAATACTTCTCGTTAGAATTTCCGGTTTTATCCGCCGTTGGAGCTACGTGCCACGGCTATCGAGACCTCGTGAAAACCGGAATTTTGAAGTACGATAGGTATAGAACACAAAACGATGATGCACGATATCACTCACTTTTTGCTCTCGCCGCCGGTTGTTCCCGTGTCGGAGGCGATAACGTGGCTGCGGACGATGTGGTTCCCGCCGCTCTATACGGTTTGCGCACTTCTTTTTCCGTTCGTGCTATGGCTCGTCCTTCGCCTCGGCTTCCCCAAAATCTGCGCGTTGGCGTCGAATACGTGCAAAGCCGTGGTGGAGCAGCCGGTTTTTGCCGTGCTCACGATCTTGGGAGTGGTGGCGATTCTCATCTTCCCGATCGTTCCGTATAATACGCTTGGCGAAGATGTCAAAATCCTCAAATCCCAGAGCCTGACGCTCATCAAGATTTTGGGGCTGCTTCTTGCCGTCTGGTCCGCGAGTTCTTCTATCTCCGACGAAATCGAGGAAAAAACAGCGCTCACGCTCCTCTCGAAACCGATCAACCGCCGGCAGCTTGTGTTGGGGAAGTTCTTCGGAATTTTGATGGGGACGTCCCTCTTTTTTATCATCGTGAGTTCCGTCTTTATGCCGACATGCGCGTACAAAGTCGTGTATGACGCTCGAGAAACGTGCAATCAGGAGCCGCCCAGCAGCGAGTGTTTGGACTCCATGGTCACGACGATTCCCGGTCTCGAGTTGGCGTTTATGGAGATCGTTATTTTGACGTCCGTCGCGACGGCGTTGTCGACCCGATTGCCGATCGTGCCAAATATGACGCTGTGCGTGACGATTTACGCGCTTGGGCACCTCGCGCCGCTCATTGTCAAATCGTCGCTAGGGCAATTTCCGATTGTGGGTTTCGTGGGGCAGCTTCTCGCGACGGTGTTGCCCGTTCTCACGTATTTTAGCCTCGAAACTCCCGTGGCAAGCGGCGTTCCCATCTCGAACGCCTATTTGCTCTCGGCAGCGGGGTATTGCGTCTTATATAGCTCCGTCGCGATGTTTCTTGCTTTGATTTTGTTCGAAGATCGAGATTTGGCGTAAAAATTACAGCGCACAAAACGAACAAAAGCCTCTGGAGGCAGGGGCTTTCGTTCGTTTAATGATAGTTAGTCTCAGATTTTTCTCACGGTGCGACGGTTTCTTTCGTAGCTTCTTTTGCCGCAGGACGATCAATAATGAAGCCTCCGACTCCACGACGCGTGATGGTATTGTTTTTCGCGCGACAGCCATAAACATCCTCGCCGCCGTAGTCCAAGAGAAAACTAAAGTTCCCGCCGCAGCCGGGCATGTCGTGATACGTAATATTGCTTGAAGCGTATCCCTGACTCGAACCTTTATATTGGTCGTCTCCGGCAAAATCGACATAGACACCCAAGCCCGCCTGAGCGCCTTGCCCCTGATTTCCACTCCCGGCACCCGTCACAATGTCGTCGCCTCCGAAATCATACATGAACGCAATTCCGCAGTCCCACGCGAACCCCTGAGACATGATCGACGCCCAGTAGAAATCGTTGCCCGAATCCTCAAAGAAGAACCCTGCGGCATAATGGCAGCCGAATCCGGTGCTGAAGCGTTGGAATTTGCTCTCCCGGCGTCGCGATCCATCCCACATTGCGGAGGTGCTGCCCTGATGGACGTCGTTCCCGTCGAAATCTCGGAAGAATCCCAACCCCATCCAATATCCGCCGCCGTGGGCGATGTAGTCGAACTCGTATTTGTCGTCTCCCTCACCCTCGAGCAGGACGCCCAAGCCGCCCGCCGCGACGCCACGGATGCCGGTACCAAGCCCTTGCCCCCAGCCTTCGTACCCGGGCGTCTCGGGATACGAATCATAATACATTCCACCGGTATAATACGTATCGTTGCCGCAGCAGTCCTCAAGGACGCCACATCCGAGCGTCTGCCCCGTTCCTTGCGACCACATAGCCGCATGGTAGCTATCGTTTCCTCGTCGATCGACAAGAAGCGCCACGCCGACGAGAGCGACACCCTGGACGCGCCGGACGCCACGATAAGTATCGTTGCCATCATAATCGACGAGCGCACACGCGCCGCCAATCGTCGCGGCTTGAGCGTGATGCTTCGCGTCGTAGACGTCGTTCCCCTGCGCGTCCACCAGAATCGAGATGCCCATGAAAGAGCTTCCCTGAATTCCGGGGAGGGAGCCACGATAATGGTCGTCTCCATGCAGATCGAGAATCGCGAGTATCGGACGACTCAAATCGCACATACCCTCGACATAAGTATCGTTCCCCCCGAGATCAATGAGGCAGCAGACGTTCTTCATTTTCTCCAGTTCATAAACGTTGTTGTCTCGTCCTCCGACGACAATAAGCCCGGCTTGCGTCTCGATAATCGCCACGAGCGAGCCTTGGACGCCCTCAAGCGAGAGCGCGTTCGTGGAGTCGGCATCCTGCGTCTCCTCCATTTTGTCCAACGCACGAATAATCTCGGGATCCATCAAGATCGAAAGCTCCATCAGCCCCTGCGTCATTGCAGCACGGTCCATTTTTTGCATGGCGAGCACCAGCTGGCGCGCTGTTCCACGATTCGACACGGTGTGCCCCACAGAGGCGTCGGTCGTGAGGATGCGATGCGCGTATTTTGAGAAAAAGCTCAATTCTTCCTTCGAGAGGGGGGCGACAGCTTGCCCGTGGAGCAGTCGAGCGTCGGCAAGCGCCTTTTCGATTTTGTCCAAAGCCTCTTGGTGGGAGATTTTGTCGAGCATATTGGGAGCCTTGAAAAACGTCTCGTCCATGTCGAGTTTTCCCCCGACCATTTTTAACGCCCTGCAAAAGCCCATCCGACCTGTGCATAAAGCGATGTGAAGCGATTTCGTGAATTCCTCCGCCTCAACGGCACCCTGAAGTGGATCCTGCATAATACGGTTGTACCAAGAAAGCCTTCCGAGACCATTGAGTTCAGAGCCTGTTCGCACCCCTGCCGTTCTTTGGAGGAGGTTGGTTGTATAGCCAATCCACGTGGTAAATCGGGAGGAATAATTGCGTTCGTTAAATGTCCGAACGACATCACGAACGGAGAGCCTTGTAATTTCTGCACTGGCGAAGTTGCCACCAAAAGGTACTATGTCACTCTCGACAGGGTAAACGTCCCATCTCTTATATGTGTCAAAAAAGGTATTTCGGTGGGAGTTCGCGATCTCTGGTGTTGATTCGACACCACTGCCAGTGGTTCCCCGCGCCATTGTATTCTCTGGAGGGAGAACCCTTTCTCGATATTGTTGCTGCTGCCGCCATCTTTGGGCTTCGCACTGAGACGCCATCCCTAACACAAGAGAACCAAGTATCACCACGCACGTGCATCGAAGACACACGCGAACCAGAAAAAAACGCAATAGACTCTGCATTCCAATTCCTCAACATCTATATTCATCGTACTTTGTAGTACTTCCCGTTAGAAATCCCGGTCTTGTCTGCTATTGAATCTCAAGCCGGAAATTCAACATGAAATACTACATGGCAACTTCTAAAAACCCCGCCCACCGGGGTTTTTACCACACCTCTCATTCTACC
>JAUNBK010000061.1:8780-22925 GCA_030527105.1 Planctomycetia bacterium | reverse complement strand
TATATGAAAACATGAACGACATATTCTTTTGGAAAAATTTACGAAATTGTGCAGGACCCCCCCGCTCATTCTTAATCGTAACATATTTTTCCCCTCCCTGCAAGGGGCGCAAAGTGGGAATGCGTGATTTTTTAAAAATTTTTCCAAAAAATAAAAACAACCACCCAATCCGCCGCTGTCCGTGAAACCTCTCATTCCACGAACCACGACGGACTGGATGTTGAAAAAAACTTCACGCGGCAAAATCACTTCGCCGCAGGAGGCGTCATAACGTCTGCATCGTTTTTCTCCTCCGCAGTTTGTTGTTTTATAAGTTTTCCTTTCTCGTCCAGTTCCACCGGCTCTCCGTCCTCGTTCAGCTCGATCGGTTCCCAGGATTCCAAAAGCTGCGTCGCAATTTGCCCCACCGTTTTCGCCGTTTTGCTGGTGTTTAGATAATCTTTACAAATGCCGCTTACAACTGATAGAGAAAGTGCATCATAAATGCGACTGCCTAATTGAAAACTTATCCACTTCGGATATTCCGTCGGATGTTGTTCTTTTAGTCGCGCAAAATCCTCGTGGGAGAAAAAACTTCCTCTCTGATGAAAATTCCAGCTATCTAAAAATTTTTTTCTCGCTTCAAGTGCCGACCACTGCCGCCTTCTGTCTAAGATGGCGCGAAAAGCGACTGCGTCACTGGCGGTATACCGCTCGATGATTTTCCGAAATCGTTCGCGGTCTCCCTGGTACGATTTCCTGTTCTGTGTGTCAAAATATGGAAGATTAACGGCTAAAGGACTCCAATAATCATTTCGCCCTCTTTGAATTGCATGGCTTTCTTTTGAGAGGTCGTCTGTTGGCCATGGAAACGCATAAACATAAACGACGGTAAGCAGCAGCGCCTGTTCTCGCGCCGGTGCCGATTCCAGTCTGGCGACACACTGCTCGACATCCTCTTCCGTCGCCTGAAGTGCCAACGCGATGAAAGAAAAAAATGTATCGAAATCCTCAGGAGAATATTCCGTGGGCAATAACCCAATTGTATACGCCCCCGGCGGAATGTGCGACAGGGGCCCACTTCGTGCGATATATTCGACGAGAAAAACATTCATCTTCGCGGAAAAGATTTTCACTCGAGAGACAAAATCCGATGCCGCGCTTTCGCCTTTTTCCACCGTCGGAACTTGTGAAGTTTCTCCAAAGCAAAAACTGTGAAAGCAAAATAATAAAAATACAAAATATATTAAATAATTGTTCATGAAGTTCTCCTTTCCTAGTGCCAAACGATCTTCGCTCGTTTTTCCGCAGTGGTTGTAATGGTCGTATCCGTTGTGTAAGAAATGAATCCTGT
The DNA here is from genome assembly GCA_030527105.1 of Planctomycetia bacterium. Taxonomy (GTDB): domain Bacteria; phylum Planctomycetota; class Planctomycetia; order Pirellulales; family Thermoguttaceae; genus RGIG3701. Next base: position 21,592 of record JAUNBK010000061.1, on the reverse strand, counting down.
ATATTGTAATCCCTGCTGTTTAAGTTTTGAAATGTCGTAAATACCTACCGAAACGATATTTTTTGCTAATTCATCAAGTGCCGTGGATACATCGCCGTAACACACACCATAAGAGGGGTCGTAAATAGTACCATTGTAAAATACCGTGGCATGATCTGGCCATACATTTTCTCGTGGAATCGCATTTCCTTGCCCTTTTATCGTCGGGTCGACTTTAAAAGCATAACCATTAACTGCTCTAATATTCCTTACACTGGCATCAAATCCCTGCGTTTTCACCACCTCAGTCATGAATTCCGCCCAATTCCCACACCGACCGTCGAAGTAACGCAAAATAACGTCAGCTCCCCCACCACTAATTGGCAAGCCTTCAACTAAAATTTCTCTTGCCAAAGACGGTGTTTGATTTTGCACTCCATCTTCAACCGCTAAGCATGCTAATACACTTGCTTCATGCGCACTGCCTAACAAATCCTTCCCATAATACGTCAGCAGTTCACCCTGAACGACTTTTCCATTTTTAATATCGACCTTGTGCATATCCAAACTCTGGAATTCCGCCCAAATCGCGTCGAAAACGTCTTGTTCCCTGCCAGTTTTCACATTCGCCGCAGCGACACAGCCTATGTGAACCACAGAATGATAAAGAGGCAAGCCAGACACGGGCGCTTGATACGTCACGTACAAACAACTCGCGCTTACCCCGGCGCGGCGTTCGTCGCGTTGGGATTCCGCTGATTTGCCTTTCTCACGGGCTTTCCTTTCTCGTCCAGTTCCACCGGTTCCCACGATTGTAAAAGCTGCGTCGCGATTTGACCAACTGTTTTCGGGGTGGCGCTGGTGTTGCCATAAGAAGGTCCTGTGCCGCTTAAAAACTCTTGGAAGGTATCTCCCCAATAATAAATGTACAACAAGTCTGAAATGATTTGGAGAGCCTCCGTCTTATTTTCTTTCCAAGTCTTCTCACAAAACGCTTGTCGATCGGGAAATGTTCGAACGGAAGTGACTGAAATTCCTTGTTTGTAAAAAAGACTTTTCGATTTCTCCCTATCCCATTTCACGCCGCCATTCCTTTTTTCAAAAGCAATTTCGGAAATGGAAGAATATTCGGAAATGACCGATCTGTATCGAGTGCGTTTTTCATTTTCAAGAGGAACCCTTTTTTCGAAATCCCAATCGAAACAACCGATGTTCATTGCCAGCCAACTCCATGACATGCAGATGCGTTCTCTGCAAAAATCATTTTTTTGAAGCAATTCATCCGACCACGGGTAAGAATGGATATAGAGAATTGTCAACATAAGTGCCTGAACTTTTGGAGTTTCTGAAGCCAAAACCTCCAGGCAGGAATCCACATCTTGTTCCGACGCGTGTAGCGCAAGATAACAAAATTCACAAAAAGTCCGAAAATCAACAATTCCCAGCTCGGTACGGATGCAGATTTCAGGTCGATCTGTTCCAAAGGTATGAAAACATAGCGGACCTCTCCTTGCGATGAAATCCACCGGAAAAACATTCATCTGTTTCGCGATGGAACGCACCTTCTGAACAAATGTATGGGACTGGGGTTCTTCCACAACTATTGCGTCCACGTCCAACTGAATCGTCCTTTTGGGAATGCCTACTGGGCATACAACCTCAGCACATCCATTTTTATTAAAAAAAACAAAAAACAAGAGCACTACCAAAACGGTTTTATTTATAGGTAAAAAACACATGTATTTCTCCTTTTCTATACTACTTCCCCTATAAAATTCCCGCAAAAGTCTCACGGACTTTTCGACGATAAGACCAGTATACCCCACTTTGCGAATGGAGTCAAGGCTGGAAGATGGAAAGTTGTTGATTATCAGAAAAAGATTTGAACAAATTGCGCCACGCGCACAAAAAAGCGAAGGAAAAGACAGATTCAAAGCCGTTTTTCTGCTCGCGTGTGGCTGGTCTGTCGGCGATGCGGCGGAGGTTCTGATGATGGATGAAAAAACCGTCCGCAACCATTTTCAAACGTGGGAATCAGGTGGTGTTGATGCCTTAAAACAAAGGCTGTAGCGCGATCGCGTGGCGCGTCTGACTTCGATACAGAAAGTGGGGTTGTTGACTTGGCTGAGCGAAAATTCAAGCCTAAACGTGGGCGAAATTTGATAAAAACGTACGGCGTTTTCCTCTCGCGCTCGCACATGTGTAGATTGTCGCGCGAACTCGGCTTCGTGTACAAAAAAATCGAAACATGTGCCAGTATAACGTTAACTCCGTGAAAACGCGAGCGAAAACGAGGTCTTTTACTTCGGCGATGGCTGCCATCCGCGACACAATAGCCTCCCGGCACACGGCTGGATTCGGCGGGGCGAAGAGCGGGAACTAAAATCGAATTGTTCGCGCCAACATATCAATATTGATGGTGTCATAAATATCGACACGCTGGCGACTTGCGTCATATTTCCTGCGACGATTCAAAAACAACCATCCATGTATTCGTAGACAACGCAAGATATTATCATTCCAAACTTTTGCGCGAATTCTTAATCAAAACCAACGTTCGCCTTCATTTTTTGCCCGCATACTCTCCGAATCACAATCCGATCGAGCGATTATGGCGATTTTTCAAGAAAAAAGTACTCTACAGTCGATATTTTCCTGATTTTTTCGACGGCGAAAACGGTATTTGCCCGATCTTCGTACGTTAATCACCGAAAATTTCCAAATTCTCGACGCCAAAACGGAATTTTAAATGCGACTGAGCATAATACTTCGCGTTGAAATTTCCGGTTCCGTCCGCCGTCGGAGCTACGCACCACGGCTCGCAAAGCGTCGCGCAGAACGGGAATTTTAAAGGAGAACGAGTACCTTTTGAGAGGAAACTTTTTTTGAAATAGCACCGCCCCGTCGGAGCCGAGAACGAAGCGAAGCGTAGTCTTTTAGAGGAGTGGCAGCCGTTAGGCTGACGGGGTGTTTGGTCTGGGGAAAGCGTTTTCCGCTTCAAACTACCCCCCACCCTACGGGCGTACCCCTTCACAGAAGGGGAATTGCTGGATTGAACGTCAAACGATTCGCCCGCCGTCCAGAACTACGGGCTGCGTCTGGCTCCCGGTCGTACCGGGTATTATTGGCGAGGTGCGATATCACGCCGCCGGGGAAAGGGTTCCGAACAAAAACAACGCTTATTTTTCGGCTTGCACCTCCACCTCTGTCTCACCCTACGCGAGGACTTGACCTGTTGTCGAGATGATAGCAGCGAACTGCTTGGCGTCCCGACTGGTTGAAAAGGATGGTGTATTGACCTTCAAGGGTTGGTGCGAGGGTGAGGGTTTCGGAAATTTGCTGAATTTCGCCACGACTGACGACCAATCGAATCTCGGCGGGGGTCGTGCCGTTTGGGTGTTTTCGCGGAAAATCGAGCGAATATTCCTTCCGTTGTACGAACTCAACATCCTGCGGCAACACAATTTCCAACGTTTTGAGCCGCGTTTTTTCCGCCTCGCTGAGTTTTTCCACCGGGTCGGTCTTCAAATACTGGTCGATCTCCCACGCAACCCCACACGGGTCGGGAGCGTTTGGTGAATCCAGATCGCAAAGCGCCTTTGTCGATGATATCCCTTTTAGAGATAGTGTTTTCTCATTGGGTAATGGTACAAAGACGGAGACGACGGTATTTCCTCGCACAAAATTCACTTCACATACGCGATGCCCTTCAAACACTCCGAAACGTTTATCAAATGAAAAGTTGCCAATTTTCGTGTCGTTGAATTTCGTCGAGAGGAAAAATCGCGACACACCCGGCTGGCGTCGATAGCCTGTCCAACGCGACATTGTCACATTGATGTTGCGCCTCAAGCCGATGGAATCCTGGGCAAGAAACTCGATCATCTTCTCTTTCGTTCCCCGGTGGGAAGAGACGACCGTCGATTCGATGCACAAAACCCCGTCTCGGTTGTTGAAATTGTAGCAGAAAAAAGGCGAATCGGGTTCCCCCCCCGCTCCCTTCATCGCAGAAAACGCGGCATCCTGCGGACGGCACAATGCCCTCGGATTTTGCGGAATTCGATAAACGAACGGCAATTGCGTTTCATTCGAGTACCGGTTCCAATGGTCTATCAATTCCTGAAACGTCTTCGGCTCAAGAGGCTTGTTGTGGCATGTATCGCGTCCGGAGTGTTTGGTTTCCTGACTCATAACGTTTGAACCGAAACAAATCAGGAACAAAAACACGAAAAGAACGAGGAATGTTTTATTCATCTTGCGGTCTCCTACAAATTTAAAAGGACATGGGTATAAAAGACGACAGCACGATAAGTATACTCGTTCTCCTTTAAAATTCCCGTTTTATGCGACGCTTTGCGAGCCACGGTGCGTAGCTCCAACGGCGGACGGTACCGGAAATTTCAACGAGAAGTATTATAAAAAACCAACCCACATCCCTATTCTAACCCAAAGCAATGGGGAATACAATGTCTTCCCACACGAAAAACTCAGAAATTTTCGAAAAAGTGAAAAATTCCCCAAAAAATCGCAAAATTTAGGGAATTTTTCCGCAGAAAAAGACGGAGGCGGTCAAAAACAAAAGGTTTCGCGAGAAAGTGAAGGTTGATTAAACTTTCCGCCTTTCCGCCTTGCGCCGTCGTTTGCGTCGAATTTGTTGCGGGGAGAGCGCTTTTTTCCCAGAAGGAATTCTCGATCCCAATCGCGAGGAGGACGCCTCGGCAAGTTGAAGCCTTCTCGGCCCTTTCTGCTCGAAGGTTTCGTCCTCAGGGACATAAATCGACGCCAAAATCGACGCTCCCATCACGCAGACGATCACGCAGAGCGAAAAAAACGTGACCATATCCTTCCACCCGTGCTCGAGAATGTAGTCGTGAAAGAGTGCCGAGAAAATCATTTTGAGACTCACATAAATGAGAATCACAACCAGCCCAACCTTCAAATAACGAAACTTCGTGATCATCGCGGCAAGGGCAAAATACAAGGATCGAAGTCCAAGAAGCGCGAATATGTTCGACGTGAAAACGATAAAAGGATCGTGCGTAATGCCGAATATCGCGGGGATCGAATCGACGGCAAAAATAACGTCGCTCGTCTCGATAACGAGGAGCGCGAGAAAGAGAGGCGTCATCGCCCAGCGATCGCCCATGCGGACGAAAAAGCTCTCGTCCTTGATCTGCGTCGCGACGGGCATCCACCTCTTCGCCAACCGAACGAGGGGATTGTTCTCCGGATGAACGTCGCCCGAATCGTGTGTGAGCATTTTGATTGCCGTGATTAGGAGGAGGAACGCGAAGACATAAATCATCCATTCGAACGATTCAATGAGCTGCGCGCCCGCGATAATCATGATGCCGCGCAGGACGAGCGCCCCGAGGATGCCCCAGAAGAGGACGCGGTGTTGATAAATGGGAGGAATGGCGAAAAAGGTGAAAATCATGCTGATAACGAAAATATTATCGAGCGAGAGAGATTTTTCGATGAGGTAGCCCGTGAGAAACTCGCACGCAGCCGTGGTTCCGCTGATGCGCTCGCCATTGTGGTAGTGTTCGGAAATGTTCGCGAAATCGTAGGTGTAGATGAAATAGATCGCCACGTTGAAGAGAAGCGCCATCACGATCCAAATCGCCGTCCAGCCGAGGGCTTCGCGAATCCCCATGACGTGAGCTTTTCGATTGAACACACCCAAATCAAGCGCGAGCATGATAAAAACGAGGAGCAAAAAGCCTCCCCAAAGCCAGAGTTCCATTCTGTTCCATCCTTCAGGTAAAAATTTAAGGTTTGGGAGTCCGTGGCACGGGATAAAGCGCCTTGGGACCGAGCGTTTGTGCGTCGCTTTCCTCCCCCAACTCGCGATACGGCGGCTCTCCTGGACAAAACGCCACACAGCGCCCGCAGCCAGTACACAATTCCTCATTAATCGTCGGGACGCGCACGTATTCTTCGTCCGACCACACAAAACTAATCGCTTCCTCAGGGCACTCACGCCCGCAAATGTCGCACTCCCGTTGATGATAAAGTCGGCATTTCTCGAAGTCCAACCGAATCGACGCGAGTTTTCGCACCTTCTTCTCTTCAGGCGTCAAGCGCGGAATCGCACCAGTTGGGCAAACCTCGCCACATCGCACACAATCCGCGTCGCAAAACGTTCGTGCATCCGATGGAACCCCCGATTGAACCAGCGTATAATTCAACTCCGGCGTCCCGAATTGCGCCACGTTGCTCTCGATCGGCTTGAGGAAACGCGTCGGGCACGCGGAAATACAATTCCCACACCGCGCGCATTGGGCGAGAAATTGATTTTCGTCAGACACGCCAGGGGGGCGGAATGGCGAAAGAAGCCCCCTCGTTTTTCGAAGCGCAAATGTGAGAAATCCTCCGACACCCAAAATCGCCACAGTCTGAAAAAAACGTCGCCGTGCAGGTGGCTCATTCGAAGGGACTCGCTGCCCGTCGGGGGTGCGAGTCAAAAGAGAGAATCCCAAACGCCCCAGCTTGCCGGCAAAAATGGGGAGAAAGCGTAAAACATCTTGGAGCGCGCCGCAGGGGCAAATGGCATAGCACCACACATATGGGGAGAAGAACGCCAAAAGGAGTATCCCGACGCCCGATATCCAAAGATAGGGTGTCTCATTGAACCAAGCACCAAAGAGTGCAAGAGGGTCGAGCCACAGGGGCGAAATTGCTCCCCAGAGCAGAGCGAAAAACGTCGCGCACAAGAGCAAAAACCCCGTCGCGCGCAAGGGTCGCCAAAAGCCCACTTTCTTGAATGGAGTGCATTTTCGAACCCCATCCTGCAGAAGTCCCAGAGGGCAAATCCAACGACAAAAAAAGCGTCTTTGCGCGCAGGAGAGGAGAACGATCGCCACTCCCAACACGCTCAGCGTTCCGACGCAAAGCGCCGCAGTCGATAAAAAAGGGCTGAGCGTCAAGCAAACGTCTGCCGCCCCGGTCGGTTTCTTCCACAGAACCACAACCAAGGCGAGAAAGACAATAACTCGCACGATTCGAAATGCCCAACGCTTCATGCCGACGCTCTTCCTGCTTCTCCCTGTTTCTCCCTACTTTTCCTTCCGTCGTCGCGCTTGGACACGACCCGGGAGACTCATGATGCGCAAGAAACCTTCCGCATCGGTCTGATTGTAGCTTCCGCCGCCTTCCATCGTGGCAATCCCTTCGTCATACAAACTATTGGGACTTTTTCGGCTCGCAACGTCGATATTCCCCTTGTAGAGGACGAGACGCACTTCTCCCGTCACGACTTTCTGCGCCTCGCGAATGAACGCAAGGAGCGCCTCCATCTTCGCGTGGTACCAAAAGCCATAATAAATCATCTCAGCCACTTCGGGAGCGAGGCGGTCGCGAAGGTGCGTGAGGTCACGATCGAGGCAAAGGCTCTCCAATTGGCGATGCGCGGTGTAGAGAATCGTCATTCCAGGGGACTCATACACCCCCCGGCTCTTCATTCCGACGAAACGATTTTCCACCATGTCGATACGTCCGACGCCGTTGCGCCCACCGATATCGTTCAACTTCCGAATAATCCCGGCGGGAGAAAGCGCCTCGCCATTCACGCTAATGGGGACGCCTGCCTCGAATCCAATCGTCACTTCCTCTTCCGCATCGGGAGCGTCTTTCGGCGACACCGTCATACCAAAATCGACCAGTTTGACGCCATTCACATCCAAGCTCTCAAGCTGTCCCGCCTCGTAAGAGATGTGGAAGCAGTTTTCGTCGGAACTATAAGGCTTCGAAACGGAGGCTTTGACGGGGATGTTTTTCTCCGCGCAATAAGCAATCATCTCCGAGCGACCGGGGAACTTGCTGCGGAAAGACTCCATCCGCCACGGTGCAATCACGACGATATCGGGATCAAGCGCCTCTGCCGCGAGTTGGAATCGGCACTGGTCGTTTCCTTTTCCCGTAGCGCCATGGACGAAATATTGGGCCCCGACTTCCTTTGCCACTTGGAGGCACGCTCTTGCGATAATCGGTCGAGCGATGGAGGTTCCGAGGAGATAAATGCCTTCATATTTCGCCTGCCACTGAATCATGGGGAATGCGAAATCCCTGGTGCATTCGTCCTGAACGTCGACGATTCTTGCTGTTTTCGCGCCGATGTTGCGTGCTTTTTGGAGGATTGCCTCTCTATCTTCGCAAGGCTGTCCAAGATCCACATACACGGCATGCACCTCAAAACCTTCGTCCATCAGCCAACCGAGAAGGACGGATGTATCCAATCCGCCAGAATACGCAAGCACACAAGACTTCATGATTGATTTCCTTTAACTTTTCGCACTTATCATCATTTTGCGAGGGACTCTTCGACCGCGACGCCCACGAATTGAGGCACACAACCACGACGGCAGAGACGGAATCGAAATTTCACGCAAAACACAATGATATTCTAACCACCTGCGGCAACAACTCTCCACGAGCCGGCTCGCCCTAAATTATCGTGTATATTATCGTCATTTATTCGTTTTCAACAAGGGGGGGTGCGTATAATACTTCGCGTGGGGGTACGATCAAAGAAAGTTTACGCTCGAGAATCTCCGACGGCTAGCAACATCCCTCGGCATTTCATCCAGAACTACGCATCATCCAGAACTACGCTTCGCTCCGTTCTCGGCTCGGGATAACCCTACCGGCGCTCAAATTCACTTGGTGGCATTGTATTTTACAAAATTTTCGTCGTGAAGGGAGAAATTTTAAAAAAATTCTCTCGACCTCCTTGCATTCCAGAGAAAATTCCTTATATTAGAGGGTATGGAGGATGTTATAATACTTCGCGTTGAAATTTCCGGTTCCGTCCGCCGTTGGCGCGACGCGCCACGGCTCGCAAAGCTTCGCGCAAAACGGGAATTTTCAAGGAGAACGAGTATATAATACCTCTCGTTGAAATTTCCGGTTCCGTCCGCCGTTGGCGCGACGCGCCCCGGCTCGTCACTTTGGGTAGAAGCTCAAATCCATTTGAGCGCCAGTATGTTCGAACCAAACCCTTTTCCTTGACCATAGGTGGCATATGAAAAAATTGTTGGAAGATTCCCATCTCGTATTAAATTCTAGCTTTTGGGACGCCTTGAGTTCCGCTCGCGCCGACGCCCTTCATTCGGTGGGAGGTCGAGGAAAGTGGAAGAACCTCGGCATTTTATGCGTGGGGGTGCTCTCTATTTTGTGGGGAGTTGAGACCTCGTGGGGACAGGTTCCGTCGCGCCCTGTGCCGAGTCGTCCTGTGCCGGGATCTGCGGCGTCGCCCACGGTGCCTACTTCTCCTGCGGCGACGGCTCCAAGTGCGACACCCAAGTTGGACGTCTTCCGCAAGGCGCTCGATGCGTATAACAAAGCGATGACTCGCGCGGGAGAAATGCAGCGTCAGTACGTTGCGCTCTCCACAACGGAGGAGCAAAAGGAGGAAATTGGCGAAAAGCTCGAGAAATATTCGGAATACGTCTCCAAGCTGCACCCCAAATTGATGGAGCTTGCCGAGGCGGCGTGGTTGGAGAAGCCGAGTACCGACCCGGATCTGCTCGCATACGTCGTTCAGGCGCTTGATATTCGGATGGTCACGGAGGAGTACGAGGAGGCGAACGCCATTATGCGCGGTCTCATCCAGCAGAGAATTCCTCAGCATCTCCCCGAGCTTTATGAGGTGGCGGGAGAAATTTGCTTCATGCTCAACCAATTCGAACAGGCAGGGAAGTTTTACGCTCTTGCCGAAAAAGAGGGCGTTCTCACGGACCGGGGCGCTTTATTCCAAAAAAATGTCACATACTACCGCATCGGTTGGGCGAAAGAAGCGACGCTGCGCAAGCAAGAAGCCGAGGCGGACGACCTCCCGCGTGTCCTGCTCCAAACCACAAAAGGGAACATCGTTTTTGAACTCTACGAGAACCAGGCACCAAACACGGTCGCCAATTTTCTCACGCTTGTGCGGCGGAAGTATTACGACGGTCTCTATTTTGACCCCGTTCTCGCGGGAATGTTCGCGGTCTCCGGCTACTCGCTCGAGACGGAGGACGGCACGCCGGGGCATCGAATCAAGGATGAATTTGACGCACGCAGCGCTCGGCGTCATTATCGCGGCACCATCAGCATGATGAGGACGGGACCCAACACGGCGTCGTCGAGTTTCTTTATCGCTTTTGCGCCCATGAAGGAGTTCGACGGGCAATGTGTTGTCTTCGGTCGCGTCATTAAAGGTATGGAAGTTCTCGCCAAGCTACAGAGGATGGATCCCGAGAATCCCGATCCGATGGCGGAAGCGGACATGATTGTTGAAGCAAAAATCCTCCGAAAGCGTGAGCATAGTTATCGCCCAAAGATCATTAAGCCGGGAGAAGAGGCGGGGGACGCTGAGAAAGAAAAGGAAAAGCCGAAAGGTCCCAGCGCGTATTGAGTTTTTCGCACTCGAGGCTGGCGGACGGAGGCGGAAATTTCAACGAGAAATATTAAAAATTCCAGAATATGCGTGGGTTCCGCGCAATGAAAGAAAGTATGAAAGATGCAGAAAAAATGAGTTCGGAAGATTGTTTGGAAAATACGCTCTTTCGATTGTTCCCCGACATGGAGTTTTCCCCGGAAGAGGAAGGGATTGTCCCTCTTTTCCGGGAGGGGTTAGAGCTTGCCGCAAATGGCGACCTGGAAAACGCTCTCAGCCAATTTGACGCAGTGACTCAGGCGATGCCCCAGTCCATCAAGGCGTGGCGCATGGTGGGCAAAACGGCCCTCATGCTGGAAAAATTTTCCAAAGCGGACGCTGCATTTCGAAAGGCACTCGCTTTGGACCCCTTGAATATTGAGGTGCGATATCTCATTGCGCACTCCTACCTCCTCCAAGATAAGGTGGAGGAGGCGGCAAGCGATTTGATCGACATCATCGAGCGAGTTCCCGAGTTTTTGGACGCATACTACGACTGCGGCGTCGCGCTCCAACTCTTGGGAAGATACGGCGAAGCGATCGATGTTTTTCGTCGTCGGCTGCAATTCTCTCCCGATTTCGACACGTCCATTATGTGTGCCATGACGTACGAAATGCTCATGGATTATGAGAATACCGAAAAATATTATCGTGAAGCGCTCGATATGGATCCCGACAACGCAATGGTGCTGGAAAGCTGCGGTGCCGCGTGCCTTGAGTTGGAGCGTTACGACGACGCCTTGCGCTACTTTCAAGACGCGCTCGATTTGGATCCCGACAGTCCCGACGCATTATACGGGCGCGGAAGGACGTTCTTCTCTCTCGACAAAATTGCGGAAGCGCTTGCGGATCTCACGCGCGCCATCAAACTCGACCCCGAGAATTCGCTCGCGTGGGGGATGCTGGGGCAGCTCAAACTCCACCTCGAGGAATTCGAGTGCGCGCTCCATTGCCTCAACAAGGCGCTCGAATTGGATCCTGAGCTTTTGATTTACGACTTCCGCGCCAGCGCAAAACGCGGCTTGGGGGATTTGGACGGCACGTTGGAGGATCTCGATTTGGCGCTCGAGTATGAACCGGAGAACGTCGAGTTCCTGCTCGAAAAGGGTGTGTTGCTCATAGAAATGCAGCGTTACCAAGACGCCCTGCCCGTTTTTGACACTTTAGTTCAGATGGATTCCCAACCCGACCACCTGAGCTTGAGAGCGTTGGTGCACATGGAATTGTTGAATTACGAGCAAGCCCTCGACGATTTGAGCGCGGCAATGGAGTCTGGTTGCCGAGATATCGACGTTTTCTTGCGTCGCGGGGAAGCGTTTTATCAAATGGGGGACACGACCTCGGCACTCGCGGACTTCCGCACGGCGCTTGAGATTGCCGAGGCGCAGGGGGACGCCGATTATGCCCAGAAGTGCCGCACACTCCTCGAAAGGCTGCAAGATTGATGGGCTGCTGTGGCGCGCAAGCTCCAATGGGTACGTGAGCCTCAACGGGTGCCCAAGCTCCAACGGCGGACGGAATTGGAAAATTTTAACGAGAAGTAGAAGTATTATATACTCGTTCTCCTTTAAAATTCCGTTTTTCGCAACGTTTTGCGAGCCGTGGTGCGTAGCTCCAACGGCGGACGGAACCGGAAATTTCAACGGGAAGTATTATAAATCCCCCACACCATTATCGGGGCGCGGTGGCTTGCTTGGGAATCGCCCTAAATGGAGAGTTTCTCTCAATTTAGGACGTTTTTTCAAGGAGAGCAACCGCGCCTCGTCTTCTTGAGAGGCTCTTTTGCGGACTTTGTGGGTGGAATAATTGGCACATCTTCTTCAAAGTGAATGAATAGACCTAATATTTTCATAAAAACATGGAAAAGTGGGAAAAAACCTTTCGTTCCCTCCTTGGAACATCCGATATCCCAACTGTTCGAGGAAGAACAGGTTAGAAAAATTTTTTTGGAGAAAATTCTCGAAATGTCCAAAGAAGTTCTCAACTCGACATGGAGTTTTTGCCGATTTCATTAATACCCTTATATCCCTTTGGATATAGGGGATACGGGTGTATACGGCTTATTCCTCGTTTCTTGTGAATAATCCCTAGAATCCGCATAAAAATCGTTTAAGATGAGGAAACTATGGACTTCCTCCAGAGTTTCCGCGCGAATTATACAAAATTTTCATGGGGATGGTGCGTACTTCGTCGTGAAGCACCGTTGTAGCTTCGCGTGGGGCGCGTGTCCCTGCCGTAGAAAATTGCTGTGCGGTACCGTTCGTTCAACGCCTGACGACTCGTGGTGTGAGATTGTGCCGTCGCATCGTGGTGTGCGTCGTGCGTGGGGAATGCGTGGTGTGGGACTGCTTTTGGTTCAATCGGATGGCAGGTCGCACAAAATGAAACAATGAAATATTCCATAAAGAAAATATCG
>JAUNBK010000061.1:0-8770 GCA_030527105.1 Planctomycetia bacterium | reverse complement strand
AATGGAATCGCACAATGGAATTGTGAGTGATAAACCATTCAAAAGGAGGGTGTATGTCCTTTAGTTGATGTGTCGTGGTGCTGCATTTTGGTACCGCGCACCGTCGTTGTAGAGGTTGGGAGGTCCCAACTTGGTGCCGGAAGAAAAATCGGCGTTTGGGCTTTATAATACTTCGCGTTGAAATTTCCCGTTCCGTCCGCCGTCGGAGCTTTGCACCACGGCTCACAAAACGTTATGCAGGACGGGAATTTTAAAGACGATGAGTATATGTGCGGATTGCCCGTCGATCTGCGCTTCGGAGGGGGTTCCCTTCGTTTGTTATTTCCGACAACATGGACGTTTTCGGAGTATATTATACTGATACTTGGACGAATTTGAGTTTTCAAAAAATATGAGTACCCGTGGTGCGTAGCTCTGACGGCGGACTCTAAGTGGAAATTCTAACGTGAAGTGTTGTATATATGAATCCACATGAAATTTCGGCAAGCCGACTGCCGTGGGTTGCTTCTGCTCTTCCTTGGGAGGGAGCGGCAACGGATGGTCGTTCGTTGCGGCTCGCGGCGTGGGATGTGTCGCTTGGGACCGGATTTTGGGTGTGGAGTGAGTACAAATACAATTTAGTATTTCACGCTCGGGCGGCATGGACTCCGCCATGCGGTGAGAAGCAGTGTTCTGTTTTTCGCTGGAGCCTCGTTATGATGCTGTGGCTCGCTGTTCGGTGTGAAATTTGTGAAATAAGTACACATGGAGGAATCAATGGTCGCTGTAACTACCAGTCCGGAAGTCGTTACGCAGTGGTGGGAGGAGTACAAATCCGACGTTTCCGATCAGAGCAAGAGGAATCGTCTGGTGGAGCACTATCTGCCGTTGGTCCGGTATCATGCGCAGAAGGTTTGGCTGCGTCTACCTGATGGTGTGGAACTGGACGATTTAGTTTCCGCTGGCGTCTTCGGATTGATGGACGCGATTGATGCGTTCGATTTGTCGCGCGACGTCAAATTCGAGACATACTGCGCGCCGCGCATTCGAGGAGCAATGCTCGACGAACTGCGTAATATGGACTGGGTGCCACGCCTTGTCCGAACGAAGGCGAAGAAAATCAATGAGGCCACCAGAACGCTCGACGATCAGCTCGGACGGAAGCCGACTGAGGCGGAACTGGCGGAATATCTTGGCGTCTCGTCTGATGAATTCGAAAAAATGGCGAAGGAAGCGAATGCCGCTTCGGTCGTCTCTCTCAATAAAAAATGGTGTGAAACCGACGGGGCAAAGGAAGTGAGCGAGCTGGATGTCTTAGAGGATCAGCGTGGTGAGGACCCTACCAGTCGTCTCCAAAAAATCGACACCATGCGACTCGTCACCAAGGGACTCAAGCGAAATGAACGGTTGATTTTGCTCCTCTACTACTACCAGGACATGACGATGAAAGAAATCGGAATGACGCTTGATCTGAGCGAAAGCAGAGTGAGTCAAATCCACAGCAGCATCGTTCAGCGTCTTCAAGGGACGTTAAGCGAGCGAAAGCCTGAATTCACCACGTGAAAAATACCAACGCCCGTGAGGATTTTCTCCCTGCGGGCGTTGTTTTTCATCCATCAATTCCCTTGGGAATGCGATTTGAACAGCTTCACACTACGACGGGGTACGTTGTGCGCGCAGCTCGTCGAGGAGTTTGACGACCGTTGCCCAGCTGATTCCGAACGTGGTCGCGCCCGCGTCGTACATCGCGAAAAGCGTTTCGAGGGTGCGAACTCCCCCGGCGGCTTTCACGCGGCAACGCTCGCCGACCGTCTTCTTCATGAGCGCAATATTTTCGACCGTCGTTTTTTTCTCGGGCCACCCCGTGGAGGATTTCACGAAGTTCGCTCCGATATTGGCGCAAATCTCGGCTCCAACGGCAATCTGATCGTCCGTGAGATACGGCGTTTCGAGAATGACCTTGAGGATTTTCCCTTCCGTGGCGGCTCGAATCGCACGGAGGTCGGCTTCCACTTCGTCCCACCGATTCGACCTCGCCAGTCCGACGTTCATGACACAGTCCACCTCGTCGCACCCGATTTCGAGGAGTCGCTTCGCTTCGTAGACTTTCACGTCCGTCAGAGTTCCACCATCGGGGAATCCAATCACGCTGCCGAGGTGGATGGTGCGTTTTCCTTGTGCCTTTCGGCGTTCGTTCATTTCCTTCAAGCGCGGCGCCGCCAATTCCGTCAGGCGTCCCAAAAGAAAGATGCAGGAGCCGTCGTACTCATCGGCAACTCGCATCACATTCTCGGCATCCTCCCACGTCGACTGCGCCTGAACGGCAGAAACATCCATCATGGACGCGAACTCTTCAACGCTCAACTCTCGTGCAGTTTTATTTTCCATTTCAAATTTCCTTCTGGTTTGTGATTTCTCTTTAATGCCAGCACTCAAATTCATCGGATCGCTGGTATTACTCATCGTCTCTTAAATTTCGGTACCGTCCGCCGTTGGCGGCTACGCACCACGGCTCGCAAAGCATCGCGTAAAACGGGAATTTTATAGGAGAACGAGTATAACATTGTAATAGATTTGGCAAATATTGCAAGTATCCTGGAAAAAGTTTTTTGCGGAAACTCAAATTCATTTGAATGCCCCCTTGCCCACATTCCTGCCCCCTCTTGTTTTTTCCCTGAAAAAGTCTATAATGGAAGGACGTTTTTGTCTTTCTCCCAATTTCGTAAAAGGAACATATAATGCATAGTTCGGAACGATTTCCTCATTTGAAGGTGTGCGATCCCGTTGTGTACGACATGATTCAGCGCCAAATGGCGTATGAACGCTCGACTTTGAAAATGATCGCGTCGGAAAATTACGCGTCCTTCTCCGTCTTGGAGGCGGCTGGCTCTTCGCTCACCAACAAATACTGCGAGGGGTATCCCTCCGCGCGATATTATGAGGGGAACGAAGTGATGGACGAGATCGAAAATCTTGCCATTGATCGTTTGAAGGCGCTCTTCGGCGCGGAACATGCAAACGTTCAGCCACTCAGTGGGTCGCCCGCAAACCAAGCGGTCTACCGATCCATCATGGCTCCCGGCGCAAAAGTGATGGGCATCCCCGTCTCGGAAGGTGGACACCTCACGCACGGGTGGAAGGTCAATTTCTCCGGGCAAGATTATCTCCAAGTCCCCTTCGGTCCCTCGCGAGAAACCGGCTTGCTCGACTATGATCAAATCCGGGAAATCGCCCTGCGCGAGCGCCCTCGCATGATTTGGTGCGGCACGACTGCCTACCCCAGGACGATTGAGTACGACAAGTTCGCCTCGATTGCCGATGAGGTCGGAGCGTATCTCGTGGCGGACATCGCACACATCAGCGGGCTTATTGCTGGTGGCGTTCATCCGAACCCGGTGCCGTATTGCGACGTGGTGTCGAGCACGACGCACAAAATGCTCCGTGGTCCACGCTCTGGGTTCATTCTCTCTCGCGTGAACGATCGCTATCAGGAGAAATATTATCCAACGTCGAAGTTTAATCTTGCGAGACGTATTGATCGTTCCGTTTTCCCCTGCCTCCAAGGCGGTCCGCACATGAACATCATCGCGGGCATGGCGGTCGCGTTTGGCGAGGCGGCGCAGGATTCGTTCAAGGAATACGCTCAGCAGGTTGTGAAGAATGCGCGGCACCTCGGCGCGTGTCTCATGAACGACGGCATTCAGCTCGCTTGCGGCGGAACCGACACGCACCTCTTGCTTCTCGATTTCCGCGCAGAAGAATTCACGGGCAAGGACGCGGCGGAAGCGTTGGCGCGCGCCGGCATTATCGCGAACTTCAATATGGTGCCTGGCGACGAGAGAAAGCCCACCGTGACGAGTGGCGTCCGAATGGGCACCCCTGGTCTCACGTCCATGGGCATGAAGGAAAACGACATGGAGCAGGTCGCGAAGTGGATCGTTCGTGTCTTGCGCGCGATTCCGAACTCGGGCGACGTGGAAAAAGCCGTCCGTGCGGAAGTTGCGGATTATTGCAAGAATTTCAAAATCCCCGGTTTGGACGACTAAAGTCGGGTTTGACGAACGACGTTGGGAAGCGAGCGCTCATTTCGCTTTCTGGAGGAATACGAGCGGGACGAGTGCTTTTTGTCCCGCTCTTTCTATTCTGCATTGGGTGAAATGCAGAAGATAGAGTGAGTAGAGAACTTTTGCCGAATAGATTGGGATATGGAAGAATTATCGTCGAAATCGTTGGAGGGACAATCGGGCACACCATCGCGTCGGAAGGCGACGGCGGAGAGCATGGCGGCGAGCCAGAGAGATATATCGATCAGTGAGTTTTTCTCGAAAAACCGTCATTTATTGGGGTTCGACAATCCGCGCAAAGCGCTTTTGACCACCGTGAAAGAGGCGGTGGACAACTCTCTCGACGCGTGCGAGGAGGCGGGCATCCTCCCCGAAATCTGGGTCAAAATCGAAGAAACCGCTCCCGGGCAGTTCAAAGCCTCCATTCAAGACAACGGTCCGGGGATTCTCAAAAAACAGATTCCTCTCATTTTTGGCAAACTTTTGTACGGCTCCAAATTCCATCGAATGCGCATGTCGCGCGGGCAGCAAGGCATCGGCATCAGCGCTGCGGGAATGTACGGCGTCCTCACGACGGGCAAACCCGTGCGGATCGTGTCGCAAACGTCTCCACGACAAACGCATTTTTACGAAATTCGCATCAACACGAAGAAAAACGTCCCCGAAATTCTCAATGGGGATGGAGAAGGTCTTGCCGTCCCGGCGGCGCGCGAGGAGCGCAAAACTTTTTGGGAGACACACGGAATTCAGTGGGAAGAGACCGGAACCGGTACGCGGGTCGCGATTGAACTCCAAGCGAAGTACCAACGTGGGCGTGGGAGCATTGATGAGTATCTGGAGCAGACGGCGATCGCCAATCCGCACGTCACGCTGCATTATCAAGGTCCCGAGGACGAGGAGGAGCGAATCTATTTGCGCTCGGCAGATGTGCTTCCCCCGGAGCCGAAAGAGATCAAGCCGCACCCTTATGGTGTCGAGTTGGGGCGCTTGGCGGACATGATGCGCCATTCGACGGAATCGAGCATGAAGAGTTTCTTCGAGAACCACTTCTCCAAGGTCTCGCCTTCCGTCTGCAAAACGGTGTGCGAGTTGGCGAACATCAATCAGCGCGCGCATCCTGCGGATCTCAATCGCGACGAGACGGAACGTCTCCACAAGGCGCTTTTGGAGTCGAAAATCCCGAATCCCTCCACGGATTGCCTCTCGCCGATTGGAGAGGAACTGCTCCTCAAAGGGCTTCATCAGGTCGTGCCTGGCGAGTTTTACGCCGCCGCGACGCGTCCGCCAGCAGTCTATCGAGGAAATCCATTTCAAGTCGAGGTCGCCTTGGTCTATGGAGGCTCGCCCGTCACGCAAAATGTTTCGAGCGAACTCCTCTCCGAGCTTCTAGAGGAGACGGACGCGCGAACGCTGCGCCAGTTTTTGATGAACACTTTTCAAGGAGTTGGCGCGGACGGTGCCGATAAAATCATTAAAGAGTCCAAACTTTCTACGCGGCTCTCTCCCTCGAAGATGAAAATCAAGGAAATCACGGCGCTTTATTCCGCCATGAAGAACGTGAATATTTCCGAGGGGCAGACGATGAACGTTTATCGTTACGCCAATCGCGTTCCGCTTCAGTCGCAAATGTCGGCGTGCGCCATCACGCAAACCGTCATGAATATGAACTGGCGGAATTATGGACTTCAGCAGTCGCGCGGGTCGCTTCCGCGGGGCCCCGTCACGGTGATGGTTCATTTGGCGAGCGTATGGGTGCCTTTCACGAGCGAGTCGAAGGAGGCGATTGCTGCGTATCCGGAAATTCAAAACGAAATTCGTTTGGCGCTTCAAATTGCGGGGAGAAAGCTGGGCACGTATCTCAAGAGAAAACAAAACGTGCGTGAGCAAAGCGATCGGCGCGCGCAATTCCTCCGCTACTTGGGCGAGGTGGCAAGAGCCATTCATCAAATCAGCGGGACGAATGCCGACACGATTTATAACAACCTCCTCAACGTCGCCAGGCTTCGAACGAGCGAGGCGGACGCCAAATTTGACGAAAATGGCAGAAGAATCGTCGAACAGGATGAAATTGATTATGGAGACAATGTCCTTATTGTCGATAATAAGGATGTCGAAAAGATGATTCGTCGCAACGGCAATCGCGAAAAGGAGGGTGAGCCTGCATAATGTGGGAGTCCGTCGCGGCGGCGTTCGTTTCACCACTCCGAGGAGTCCTTTGTGTCCCAGCAAGACAATTTCGCGCACATTATCCCGCCGATCGTCGAGACCTTGTCGATTGAGGAGGAACTCCCTCTGGATTTGGGGCTTCTCATCGACGAGGATGAGGATATTTTCGACGAATCTCCCGGGGAGGACAAGGAGCTTTTCACGAGCGCGGCGGCGATTTTTAGCAGCTTCATTCTCCACCTGCTCATACTCTTGGCGGCAATCCTCTTTTTTCGCTGGTCGAATTCGAAACTAGAGGGTGACGCCCCGTTTCTCGTCGTCGAAATGTCGGAAGAGCCGTGGCAGGAGCCGTGGGAGGAGGCCGCCGAAACTTTGGAATTCGAAACCCCAGACGTCCCTTTTGGAGAGACGACGGAGGAGCCGGAGATATACGAGCCGGAGATTCCCGTGCCGGCAGAAGTAGACGTCCCGGACATCGTGGACACGGCTCCCGAGCAAGAGGCGGAGGCGGACACGGGAGAATATCGCGTCGCCGACGAATTCAGTCTATATCCCACACAAACGGGGGAAT
The DNA here is from genome assembly GCA_030527105.1 of Planctomycetia bacterium. Classification (GTDB taxonomy): domain Bacteria; phylum Planctomycetota; class Planctomycetia; order Pirellulales; family Thermoguttaceae; genus RGIG3701. The sequence goes on along the minus strand of JAUNBK010000061.1, from coordinate 1,990 downwards.
TCTCCGACGCATACACACCCGCGTTCCCTCAGACGGGGCGTTTGGACGGACGGACGGACGCTGCCATTCGTGGGAAACTCGCAGGGAGCGGCGCGACGGACGAGAGCCAAGCGGCGGTCGAACGCGGCTTGCGTTGGCTTTTCGCTCACCAACAAAGCGACAAAGCGAAACCAAGCTGGGGGTCATGGAGCTTCAACTTGCGTCGCTCTCCTTATTGCACGTGTCGAAACATCGGCGAACAGTCCTCAACGACCGCCGCCACGGCGCTTGCGCTCCTCGCCATGTTGGGCAACGGCAACACTCGTGAGGTGGGCGAGTACCAACAATCCATACGAAGCGGACTCTATTATTTAAGCACTCGCGCGATTCGTCGAAAGAATATCCCCGGTTTCGACTTGCGAGAGGGGAGCATGTATGGACACGCGCTGGCGTCGCTTGCCATTTGCGAAGCGTACGCGATGGAGAAGGAGCCGGATCCCGATTTGAGGCGTCTTGCGGAAGGGTGCGTCCATTGGATTCTCTACGCACAAGACCCCCACACTGGCGGGTGGCGCTACCAACCCAAAGAAGCGGGCGACATCACCCTCACCACGTGGATGATTATGGTTCTCAAAAGCGCCAAAATGGCAGGGATCGAAATCCCCTCCACGACCGTGGTGGAGATCGATCGTTTCCTCAAGAGCGTGGCGTCGGAGGACAACTCCGAATATTCCTATCAGCCGGGGCGAAAAGCGATTCCCTCCACCACGGCAATCGGTCTCACGGCGCGAATGTTCACGGGAGCTCCACGCAACGCGGCATTCATGAAATCCGGCGCGCGCCATCTCACCAACTGGGGCTATAGCGGTTCGGATTTGTACTACGATTATTATGCATCTCTCTTTTTGCGACATTTTGAGGGCGAGGAATGGTCGGCGTGGAACCCCGCCATGCGCGATTATCTCGTCGCGACGCAGGCAATTTCCGGGCACGAAGCGGGGAGTTGGTATTTCGACGAGCCAGAGAAAACCCACAACAAAGCCGGCGGCAGGTTGTACACCACCGCGCTCTCCGTCATGATTTTGGAGGTGTACTACCGCTACATGCCGATCTACCAAGAGGGAAATTCCGAGAGCGGATTATATAAGAATACTTCGCGTTGAAATTTCCGATTCCGTCCGCCGTTGGAGCGACGTTTTGCGAAAATTCAAATCCCATTGAGTGCTCGCGATGTGTCCATTTCATAATCCCCATCGTTTAAGCCAGCCATCTTCCACCTCTTGAGAGGAAACATTTTTGAAAATTTGTTTCCTCTCCAACTTTCCTTCCAAAAGCTTGTTTAATTCGGGCATTCAGGTTTCATAAGGATTGATAAATATGTGGATATTGGTAGAATGTTGGGTGTAGCTTCCTCTATCCACTTCAAATCCGAACTGTTGCCAGAGCAAAAAGCTCGTATCACAAGTAGGGAAAAGAATGTTCGAACATGAAAAACAACACAAAAATCGACGTTTGCCAACTCGATCGCGATAAGTTTTCATCATTTGAACATTCTCTCAAGGGATTGCAAAAGCCAGCTGCTACAATCCCAGACTCATCGTCCTCAACACACAGATTCGTTCCGGGCGAAAATGGAAAAATCGCCTGCAAAATACCGAAAAATCCAACCCAATTTCAACCGGTTCCCCTGACAAAAAAACTGTTGCTTTTAGAGCGTTCACTGTGTTCGCTGGGAGCCGAGAACGAAGCGCAATTCTGGATGAAGAGCCGAGGGATATTGCCTGATTCCCCTCTTCAAGAGCAGGGCTAGCGCATGAACGAGGTAAAATATAACGATTAACGTTTTGGAGCTTATTTTGCCGAATAATATTGAAAAGTTCGAAGAAAGGGAAATTCGTTACATGTACGAAGCGGAAGACTTCTCGGACACTATTCGTAACGAGGACCTTCAGGTGGTCCGCAACGGCTTTGAAAAATGTGTCGTGGAAAATATAGAGGAAATCAAAGACAT
>JAUNBK010000060.1 GCA_030527105.1 Planctomycetia bacterium | reverse complement strand
GCCGCAGTCGCGATTTGCCCATCCAGAGTTGGCTCGGGCGTCGCGGGAGGAGTTGCCTCAGGCGTTTCGGGAGTTGGTGCCGTTTGAGATGCCGCCTGGGGTGTCGCTTTGAAAGCGGGGTCTACTTTTTCCGCATTCTGCTCGACCACCTTTTGGATCACTTCATCAATCTGCTCGGAACTTTGCGTGTCCTGTTGATTCCTCGGCGTGAGAAACCAGAGGATCATGAAATTCATGAGCACAAGGCACATCAAAATAGTAAAAAAATTCGAAGCCCCCGAGGGCTGTTGCGGTTGATTTTTTAATTGAACCATGTTTTATTAATGTAAATATGCGTTAAAATGCGTGAAAATTTAACAAGTCGTCAGCCATCGGGAGCTTGCTCACCCCGGATCGCACGGCGTTGTGAAAATCAAAATATTATAATACTTCGCGTTGAAATTTCGCGTTGAAATTTCCCGTTCCGCCCGCCGTCGGAGCTACGCACCACGACTCGCAAAACGCCGCGAAAACGGGAATTTTATAGGGGACGAGTATAAACCAAGCCGATGATGGTCTCTAATCGGCACAAAAAGTGGGGCACCACAGTCAAAAACAGGAGGAGCACTTAACGCCCAAAGGACAAGCGCTCCGCCAGTTGATTTTCCAAAGCCGGAATCTCAAAAATTTTCTTTTGAGCACGCTCGATATCGTACTGGACGCGACGATAACGAACGACGACCTCTTGCTCCTCAGGCTCTCCGTTTGCTTCGACGATTACGTAGCACGCTTTTGGGTTCATATCGCGAGGCTGCCCGACGGAGCCGACGTTAATGAGGTATTTTTTCTTGGGTGTGAGCAATTTTTCCATTCCGAACTCGTCTGGGCTGAAGAAGTTGTACTGCTCGTCCTCAGAGAGAGGCTCGACCATGATTCCCGGGACGTGCGAGTGCCCGAGAAACGCCAAGGTTTGTGTCAAACCAAAAACACCTTTGAGTTTGTTTGGGGAGTAGACGTCGTCGGGGAAAACATACTCGTTCAGTGGGTTTCGAGGCGAACCATGCACGAAAATGGCACTCAGGCTGCTGTCTCGATAAATACGAGGACGCATATTGAGAAAATCCCATCGATCGTCACGCTTCGGAGAAGGTTTTTCGAGCTGCTCGCGCGTCCAAAAAATGGCTTTCTCCGCCATTCCATTAAAACCATCCGGGTCAAAAATCGCACCCTGATCATGATTCCCAAGGATGCAGACGGCACAACGTTCGCGCACGATATCGAGGCACTCGAGAGGATTCGCGCCGTAGCCAATAATGTCGCCTAAACAATAGATTTCACTAATGTTCTGCTCATCAATATCCTTCAAGACCGCTTCGAGCGCCTCCAAATTGCTGTGGATGTCGCTAATAATCGCTCTTTTCATCGTTCAGCTCCTGTTTTGTTAGGGGAATTTTGCTGAGGAAAATTGCCTCCGATTGTTGTTTTTCGCACCATGCTCTCTCGTTCGACTTTTTATGATTTTGCGTTCTTATGTTCCAGGAGCGAATTGGGAAAAACGCACCGCGCAACACACGCGCAAATCCCGCACATCTCGCGAGCAACAAAATCGAGCTTTATACTCATCGTGTTTTATACTCATCGTGCTCTAAAATTCTCGTTCTGCACAACGTTTGTGAGCCATAGTGCGTGGCTCCAACGGCGGACGGAACGGGAAATTTCAACGCGAAGTATTATAAAGTGTGCCAAGTCTATAAAGTGCCCTATTATCCCATAAAAATCCATTTTCGTCGAGTCCCCCCCTTGTAATTTTTTCGTAAAATGTCAAACTAAAAGGGAATTCTTCAAAAATTTTTTGATGAAGGAACCATGCGCAAGGGGAAAAAGGCCGATTTGCGCTTTTTTTGAATTCCGGTTGAGATTTTTGCGACCGCCCGTGGTATGCAGTCCCAACGGCGGATGGAATCGGAAATTCAAACGAAATGTATTATGAGGTGCGATGAGTACAATTGCCACACCGAGTCCCCCTTTTTTTAACGCCAAACGACCCATGAAAATTCTTGTGTTAGAAACGATCGCGCTCTCGGCGCAAGCCGCCCTTTTTGAGGAGGGACGGATGATTCAAAAAACAATCCTCGCACCCGGAGAAAAAAGCGCTTGCTCCCTCGCTCCAATGGTTGAACGCCTCCTGAGGGAGAACAACGTTGCGCCACGAGAAATTCGCGTCGTTGGGGTCGTGAATGGTCCCGGATCTTTCACGGGATTGCGTGTGGGACTTGCGTTTGCCAAAACCCTTGCGTGGGGGATTGGCGCCGAGGTTGTCGCGCTCAACACACTCGAAGTTTTGGCGGCAGACGCTCTAAAACACATGACCCAAAATGGATCCCAAAACGGATTTCAAAACGCGCAAAAAATCTCCGCTGCCGTCGACGCGCAGAGAAATCAGGTTCTTGCGCAGGATTTTGCGTGCGTCGAATCGGCATTGTCCTCTGGTTTTGAATCGCCCGCTGGTTTTGAAGTCCGCAAAATGGGCGAGATGGCGCTCCTTGATTTCACGCAATGGGCGGCAGAACGTCGCGACGATTTTCTCCTCACGGGTCCCGCGCTTGCGAAATACGGCAAGTTTCTCCCCGACGGGGCGCAAGCGCTTCCGTCTGAGTGTTGGGAACCTTCCGTCGAAACCTTGGGGGAACTCGTGTGGGAGCGATATCGTCGTGGGGAGACGAGCGAGTTGATGGATATTCTCCCGATTTATTCGCGTTTGGCGGCTGCCGAGGAGCGAAAAGTCGTCCTAAAGAAAAAACAATAATATTCCAAAATAAAGTGGAAGGAAAACGAAAAAATGTTCCTTTATCGCCCCCTCGTTTTTTCGATTTGTGTCCTTCTTGCGTCAACGTTCTCTCTTGCGGAAGCGGAGGAGAAACGAGAATCAAAGGATGCCGACCCGCCGAAAATTTCCTATCCAGCGGACATTTTTCTCTACCGCGCCGAGGGAGACACCCACGTGGCGCAGCGTGTCTCGCCAGAATCGCGCGTCGGCGGCACCTTTGTCGCGAAACACCCTTTCGGCGGCGTCGCACTCTGCTGCCCAAGCTATAGCAACAATATCGGGGCGCTCACCCTCTCGCTTTTCGTGTGGGACGAGACGTTCGCACAATCCGTCGCGCGCCCGCCACTCGCGAAGAAACGATTTGAGGATTTTCGTGACAATGCCTCGCTGCGTCTTGATTTCCCCACGCTCCCGCCGGGCGAGTATTTGTGGACACTCGACGAGGCGCGCGAAAACGTTGGCGTCTGGCGGACGCTCGACGACTTGCCGAACGTTCGATCTTTTGCGGATGATGCGCCAATCTCGGGGTGCTTCGAGGCGAAACTTTTCTATTCCGACGCCCCCTTCCCTTTCTCCGGAACACAAGAAAGATTTGAAAAATTGCTAGAAAATCAAGCTGAGATAGAATCCAAGCCTTCGAGCGTGCCGGTCGCGCCGGAGTGGGAGCTTTATGCCGACACGTGGGACGCCATCGACGGCTTGGGGCGCAAGGTCGCTCGCTTCGAGGAGGCAGGGGCGCGGCGTCCAAAGAAAGTCGTTGGGATTTTTTATTGGACTTGGCACAATTGGAACGGAGACGTTCGAAATTATCCTCCAAAAAACAACGCGCAGATACTCAAAAAGCACCCCGAGGCGATTCGCGATGTTGATCATCCCGCGTGGGGAGCGCTTTTTGCGCCGCACCATTGGGACGAGCCACTTTTGGGCTACTATTCTACAATTGATCGGTGGGTGTTGCGTCGTCACGCGCAGTGGCTCGTCGAGGCGGGCGTCGATGTCGTCATTTTTGACGCCACCAACGGAACGCACACGTGGATGGATTCTTCTTTTGCGCTCTTCGAAACGTTCGCCCAAATGCGCAAAGAGGGGCAAGCGACGCCTCAATTCGCCTTCATGCTCCCCTTTTCTCGACTCGATTGGACGCGCGACTCGCTCGTCCAGCTTTATCGTGACATTTATCGCGACGGAAAGTTTCAAGACCTCTGGTTTTGTTGGCAAGGGAAGCCACTTATTCTTGCGCGCCCGGAGGCGGTCGAAAAAGATACATGGATGAAAGATGAGAATTTGAACGCCACGAATTCAAAAAATGTTGAAATTTGGGCGGAGTGGGAGAATATTCGTCAATTTTTCACGTTTCGTCCGTGCCAACCCTCCTACACGCGCGGTCCTGAGAGACCCGACCAATGGTGTTGGCTCGAGGTCTTTCCCCAAAATGGCTACGTTCTCCGGTCGGATGGCTCGTTCGAAATGGCAGGCGTCGGCGTCGCGCAAAATCATTCGATTCGCAAAAAAGACGGTGGCTCTGGACTCGCCGCCATGAACGACGCCAATGTCTTCGGAAGGGCATATATTGTGGGTGCCGATGGGGAAAACATCAACCCATCGAAAGACCCAATGCGTTTCGTCTATGGCGACAATTTCGCACAACAATGGACGCGTGCCCTCGAAATCGATCCGGAATTCCTTTTTATCACGGGTTGGAACGAAGGAATCGCCTCTCGCTTTCTCGAGTGGAACGGCACGACAAATGCGTTCCCGGACCAATTTTCGCCAGAATTTAGCCGCGACGCAGAACCTTCCGCTGGCATTTTGAAAGACCACTTCTATTATCAAATGGCGGACGGAATTCGAAAATTCAAAGGCGTTCGACCTCAAAAACGCGCGGGAGAGAATCCAATTTATCGTGACGCAATTCACGACACCACGCCTCGGCGCTGCGCGGGATACGGAGAGACGTTCTACACCAACGAAACGGGGCGCAACGACCTTCGCCAATGCTTCGTCACGCACGATGAGCAAAACGTAATTTTCGCGGTGGAAACGACCGATCCGCTCACGCCGCCGACGGATTCTGCGTGGATGCGCCTCTTCGTCCGCGTCGCGACGTTGGAAGGCGCGCCGACGTGGGAAGGATTCCACTTCGCGCTCAATCTCACGCCGCCGGACGTCGCAAACTCTCGCGCCACACTCGAAAAATCCCTCGGTGGGTGGAGTTGGACTCCTGTCGCCAAGGTCGCATACACGCTCGAAAAAAATCGTCTGACGATCGTCGTTCCGCGCCAAATCCTCGAAATGGGGGAGAAAATAGACCTCCACTTCAAGTGGTCGGACAATATGCAAAACGACGGGGACATTCTGGACTTTTATCAAAATGGCGATACGGCACCCGACGGGCGATTTATGTATCGCTATTTTGAGTAGCCGCATCCGTTGAAATCGGCACTATTTTGAATATTTTTCGAAATTTTCCGCGACTTTTCCTTCGCTCTCGTCGCCCGCATGGAAGTAGACGCGATACATGAGTCGAAGCGTCTGCCCCTTGGGGAGCGTATACTCGCCGGGGTGCCCTTTTTGCTTCGTGAAATCACCCACGCCGAACGGGTTGGCGGCGAAAAGCCCATACGTGCGGACGTGCCAATATGTTGGATAGAACGCACTTTGTGGGTGATTCATGATGGCGATGCCGACCGGTTTTTCGTTCATGACGCCATTATAATCGACCCACGCTGCGCGTTTTCCCCACGCGGCATCGTCGACGAGTCCTTCCGAATTGATGATTTTCCCGCCTTTGCGACGATCTACGTCCAAAACACCAGGGACGCGGAATCCAAACGTTCCTTCTTTGGTGTCCGCAAAAACGACGTCGCCATTCGACGCGCTGAGGAGGATGGCGAAATCGATCCATCTCCCCAAGTCGTCGGCACCAAACGTGATGGATCGCTCATCGGAGAGAACGACACGCCCCTCGCGATCCTTCCACGAATTTTTCACGCGCATCGTCGGCGGCTCGAGACTCGAAAACTCGACATGCTCGATAATCCCCGCTTCGTCCGATGTGTGCCAAAAATTGACGCCGCTAATTTCTCCGTGCGTGAACCAAAGCGACCGATGGTGAGGGTGGTCGCGTCTTTCGTCTGGGACGCCCTCCTCCATGGGATAGCTGCGCGACATCTTCTCGCCAGTGGGACCAATAATGGGCCAGAAGATCGGATTTTGCCCATCGCGAAAACGATATTCCGTGAAAAAGGAATCGTCGAGAAAGACTTTCACGCTGTCGCTTTCGCGTTCGAATCGAACCTCTGCCGCCTCAAGAGTGAGGGTGCCGAGGCACGCAAAAATGGCGAGGAGCAGGGTTGGAAGCAAAAAATTTTTTTTCATAAAAAAACTCCATGATAAAAATGGTATTATCGAAAATTGAGCACGCCGTCCGCCGTTGGACTATTTATAATACTTCTCGTTGAAATTTCCGGTACCGTCCGCCGTTGGAGCTACGCACCACGGCTCGCAATGCGTCGCATAAAACGGGAATTTTAAAGGAGAACGAGTATAGCAACTTGCGAAACTTTGTGAAAAACGCCACAAAAAACGATGGCAATGCGTTTTGGGGCGCGAACAAAACGACCTACGGAACCCAAATAGGGCGGAATCCGGTGGTGGAAGAATACTCCTTTGGTAGCTTTTTGTCTCGTTCGTGCGAGGGACAGCGCTGGAACCAACCGTTTCCGCGCAGAACGCGAGCGCCTCCCGTTTTGGAACCGGTCGGATCGCGTTGCGTAGATGCAGTGGTATTCGACGAGTACCAATCCGCACACCATTCGCTAATATTCGTATCGATATCGTACAACCCCCAGTTGTTTGGCGAAAACTCTTTCACGCGCAAGGGAGGATAGACTCCTGAGGCATACATAAAATCATCCACGGAGGTTCCATTGCAAAACAACGTCGTCGTTCCGGCTCGGCACGCATATTCCCACTGCGCCTCTGTTGGGAGTTGGATTTTTAACCCCGAAAGTTTCGAGAATTTCTCGCAAAACTCCACGCAGTCGAACCAACTCATCATGTTTTGGGGGAAATTCGGATGTCTGGGAGGAGTGCCACCCATGATACAGTGCCACATCTCGCGAGTCACTTCCGTTTCTAACATCCAAAAACCGTGCGACAAAATCACTTTGTGCGGCAATGTATCTTCGCAAGAAACGAGTGCTTCGTCCGTTCCCATGATGAACTCTCCCGGAGGACACCAGCAGAAGGGGAATTCGACTCCCTGAATCGTGACCACTTTTCGAATTTCGCCATCGGGAGCCGTTTTTTTCTGAAGCTCTCTCGCGATCTGCATGCGCTCCTCTTCCGTTTGAATCACGATCGAAAGCACCCAAAATACGAGCGCAGCAGCAATCGAAAAAGACGCAAAACAAAGGATTCGACGACGGAGAATCCATCTCTTTTGGGCTTTCGTTTCTCGCTCGTGCTTTTCTTTCTCGAGTCTCTTGCGTTCCTCCGCCTCCTTCCGAGCCGCGACGACAACGGGACGCGATTCGTTCCAAAAGTCCTCAGCAGACGCCCACAATTCTTGAAATTTTAAATCCAACTCATATTTTAGTAGCTCTGGCAGCTTTTCGTTGAACTCCCAATTGGGTATCGGGGCGTCCAGAAGATTGTAGCCGGCGCACGTCGTCAAAACGGCTTGAATTACATTCGAAAGAAAGTCATTCGTTTCCGTGGCGACAGAATTTTTCAACTCAGCCTTCCGTAGCTCAAGTTTTTGAATTTCAGACGCGCACGAGGAGATATACTCCTTTTCGATACGTTCATATTCTTGTTTCGCGCGATAAACGAGTTGCTCCCACAGAACGATGTTGGTGAAAGTTGTCGGCTCAATTCCATCGGGACACAAATTGAAGAACTCGCTAACCAATGATTCTGGTTTTTTCTCAATTTCGTCTCTAATCTTTATGCAAATATCTTTGTTTTCAAGAGCGAATTCGGCAGAATCTCGTTTTTTCTCCATCGCCTCGACCTGCGCGAAGGCGTCGGAGAGCGCCTTTTTGGCGGAGTCGAGCGCCGGGTGCGTGTCGGACTCCAATTGTTGGATCGCTTGATTGATTCCCCAAATTTCCGACTGAATCCTCTTCAAAATCGGCGGGAGAGGAGGGAGGGCGCGAGGCTGCGTCCCTTTCGGAGTGTCGATTTTTTCGATTTCAATTTCAATTTTCCCAATTTCGTGCGTCGTAACGATTTTCACATCGTGCGGATTTTCGGGGACGTAAAAAGGTTTTTTCGGAAGCGCGGGAAGCAAAATCTCCGCGCCGCCCTCGCACATGAAGAAAGGTTTCTGCGTTTTTTGCTCAAGCGCCACGCTTTTTTGCGTCTCGGATTGCACATACGAAAAAATCTCCGTGAGTTTCTCAGCACGCTGTTCGAGCGCTTCCAAAAGGTGTGCCGTGAAAAATCCGTGCGATTTCTCGTCGCATTCGTAAGCTCGCTCACCCTCGGAACACGAATTCAAAATCGCTATCGTCTGAATCGCTTTGCTTGATTCTGTCGCCATATTCTCCGGCTTAAAAATATCCAGCACGATATCACGCGCGCCGATTTCGAGGGCGGGTGCCTCCCCATCGCGCCCCTCGACTCGAGATTGGCAGCAATCGAGAATGATACACACGTTTTTTGCCGGTATTTCGCGAATCGCGTTACGCAATTCTTCCAGCGAGAGGGCGGTCTCGTTGATGTGGTCCAGCCGTGTCCCGATCGGGCACAAGAAGCGCTTCCCATCGCGCCAAACTCCGTGTCCCCAGAAGCCGACGATGAGCAAATCGAGCGCTTCCGACCACTTTATGCAGTCGAGAATGTCGAATTTTGAAAAGGGTTTGATATCCTCACCACAAGTCACGAGCGCCACTTCGTTTTCTTGGAATTGATACCAATTTTTTAACGCTCTCGCCACCGCCTCCGCATCTTGTCGCGCATACTTGAGCGGGGCGAGTGTCGCGTTGTATTCGTTGATTCCGAACAAAAACGCACGTTTTTTCATGATTGAGGCTCCGCGAGTAATAAAATTTCTACTTGTCGCGTCGCGTGGAACTACGCCAAACGGCAACAAATATCAAAAAGCTCCACCACCCGAGCCGTTCGTCAGCAGAGTTTCTTCCGAATTGCGAAAAGAACGACACAAATGGGTATAAACAAACCTAAAAACGAAAGGATGAGGTGCCCGGGTTTCATCGGTCCCCACTTGCACATGCAAGCAACGAGGATGAGACACGAGAACACGAGGGCAATCGAGCGGATCAATTTGCCTGAGTTTTGAGGGAAGCCGATCTCGTTGATGAAAAGCGCGAGAACGACGAGCAAAGGGAACAAAATGTAAGTAGTCATGGGTTCAAAAAGGGAAAAATATGTTGTTTTTTGGAAGTCAGCAACGCGCGTCGCACCCAAACGTCCGAGTGGGCGGGAGCAAAAAGCGAGGAAAACATTTTTCCTCCCACCGTACGAGTTGTATTTTACCCTATCCCGACAAAAAAATCAAGCGCCCAACGGAAAAAATTTGAAAAAAAAGCGCCTCCCCCCCTACAAATTATGTGTTTTGTTGCTAGAATGGACGTTTTATAATACTTCTCGTTGAAAATTCCGGTTCCGCCCGCCGTCGGAGCTATGCACCACGGCTCACGAAACTTCGTGAAAACCGAAATTTTAAGGAGGAGTATACGATACTGTCTGGTATTTCGTGAATTTAACGTTTCACCTTTTTAAGGAGTGTTCAAATGCGTCGTCCGTTTATCGCCGGAAATTGGAAAATGAATCTGAATCGAGCCGAAGCCGTCGCACTGGCAGAGGGGCTGAAGCAGGCTGCTGCGGCTGTCGATTATGCCGACATTGCGGTTTGCCCCTCGTTCGTTTATATCGATGCCGTTGCCCAAGCGCTCAAAGGTTCCAACGTTGGCGTCGGTGCCCAAGATTGCTACTTCGAGGGAAATGGTGCTTTCACGGGTGAGGTCTCCGTCGAAATGCTCAAGGATATCGGCTGCACCTACGTCATTCTCGGACACAGCGAGCGACGGCACATCATCGGCGAAAGCAGCGAGCTGACCAACAAAAAACTCAAGGCTGTTCTTGCGGCGGGTTTGATTCCGATCCTGTGCATTGGCGAGATGTTGGAACAGCGTGAGGCGGGCGCAACGGACGACGTCAATGCCGAACAATTCTTCGGATCCCTTGCGGGTCTCACTTCCGACGACATGAAGAAAGTCGTCATTGCTTACGAACCCGTCTGGGCGATCGGCACGGGAAAAGTCGCTACGCCGGAACAGGCGCAGGAAGTTCATGCAAAAGTGCGTCAACTCATTGAGTTCCGCTTCGGAAAAGATGTTGCCGACGCCGTTCGTATTCAGTATGGCGGAAGCATGAAGCCGGGCAATGCGGCTGAGTTGCTCGCTCAAGCCGACATTGATGGTGGACTCATCGGCGGTGCCGCGCTCAAGGTGGATTCTTTCATGGGAATCATTGAAGCCGCCAAAACCACCGAGCTTTAAAATTTCCACTCTGCGCAACGTTTTGGGAGTCATGGTGCGAGAGCTTCCGAGGCGTGCGGTACCGGAAATTTCAACGCGAAGTATTAAAAATTTTTACTATAATTTCGGAGAACAGGTAAAATTATGACGATTTTGCTTCAATTATTGATGTTTTTCCTGGGATTTTTCCTGGTTGTCATCATCCTTCTCCAGCGGGGCAAGGGCGGCGGACTCGCTGGTGCCTTCGGTGGAATGGGAGGACAAAGCGCTTTCGGCGCAAAAGCGGGCGACACGTTCACGCGAATCACGGTCGTTCTCGCTGGCATTTGGATTCTCGTCTGCGCGTTTGCGGGCTTCTGGTTTGCCAACACGCAGCAAAAAGGCGCTCTTGAGGGTGCTGCTGTTGAGACCACCACCGATGTCGACACGACCCAAGCGATCACGATACCGCCCGCCACCGACGCGGCGCAGACCGAGACTCCCGCGCCACTCCCCCCTGCGGCTCCCGCTGGCGAAACGCCCACCCCGGTGGAAGCGCCCGTCGAGCTTCCGACCGAGCTTCTGGATCTCACGACCCCGGCTGAGTCTCCCGCTCCGGTGGTCGAAACTCCCGTTGAAGCTCCTGCCGAGACGCCTGCGGCACCCGCTGAAGCTCCCGCGCCAGTGGTCGAAACTCCTGCTGAGGCACCCGCGCCGGTTGAAGAAGCTCCTGTTGAGACGCCCGAGGCTCCCGGGGAGGCTCCTGCGCCGGTCGAAGAAACTCCTGCTGATGCTCCTGCGCCGGTCGAAACTCCTGCCGAGACACCAGCGGCTCCTGCTGATGCACCCGCGCCGGTCGAAACTCCTGCCGAAGCGCCTGTTGAAGCTCCTGCTGAGGCGGCACCCACGACGGCTTCTTGAAATTCGAGGTTGGCGTGTTGCAAAGTATGACTGGATATGGAGATGCCTGCGTCAAAAACGGGGGCATCTCGGTTTGTGTTGAAATACGATCGATAAACAATCGCTACTTGAAAGTGTCGCTCCGCTCGAACGAGGCGCTGGGCGCTCTTGAGTCGCAGATTGAGGAGATTGTGCGTGGGTATGCCGCGCGCGGTTCCGTCTCCGTTTCGATCAAAATCGATAAAGAAAAATCGTCCGACGCGTTCAAGCTCAACCTGCCGTTGCTCTCCGAGTATCGGCGCCAGCTTGAAGAGTGGATTCGGTTGGAGGGAATTGATTCCGGTGCGAGTATGGATTTGTCGCAACTTCTGGCGTTGCCGGGAGTGGTGGAGGACAATTCGCACGGAGGCGATTGTTCAGCGTGGATTCCGCAGGTGCGCGAAACGTTGGTTCTCGCGCTCGAAAGGCTCCGCGAAATGCGGATTCGGGAGGGCAAAGCGCTGGCGGAGGATTTGCTCGTTCATCTGAACGAATTGCGTCGCCGACTCGATTTTATCGTCGAGCGCGCGCCGGAGATTGTCAAAATATTTAACGAACGACTTGTGGAACGTTTGAATCGACTTTTCGAAAATCAGGGCGTCCAAGTCGAGCCGGCAGACGTCATACGAGAAGTCGGAATTTTTGCGGACAAATGCGACATTTCGGAGGAAATTTCGCGTTTGAAGATTTTGAGCAATTTGAGAGCATTTTGCGCAACGAGGATTCGCCGGGTAAAAAGCTCGATTTTTTGACGCAGGAGTTGTATCGCGAAGTGAATACAATTGGTTCAAAAGCGAACGATTTTCTTGTGGCGCAAGAGGTGATTGCCATGAAAGCCTCTGTGGAACGTATTCGAGAGCAGGTGCAGAACATTGAGTAAGTCGGGGCGTCTTATCATATTGTCCGGGCCCTCGGGCGTTGGGAAGTCGACGATCCGCGATTTGGTTGTGGCGCGGTCTCCGATCACGATCCACTTGAGTGTGTCCGCAACGACGCGTGCGCCACGCCTTGGAGAGCGTGACGGCGTCGACTACTTTTTTTTGTCGAACGACGAATTCCAAAATCTGCGCCAACAAGATCAATTTGTTGAGTGTCAGGAAGTTTTTGGACGCAACATTTGGTATGGGACGCTTCGTCGCGAGGTGGAACAACACTTGAGCGCAGGCGTGTGGGTGCTGCTCGAAATCGATGTCGATGGAGCGCGAGAAGTGGTGAAAAAGTATCCTGACGCGATTACGATTTTCATTGCCCCACGCTCACTCGAGGCGCTTGAAGAAAGACTCCGCTCGCGCGGTACCGAGTCGGAAGAGGCGATGCGCCACCGCTTGGCTCGCGCTGAATACGAAATAAATCAATCCGCTTTCTATAAATATAATGTCGTGAACGACGTCTTGGAGACTGCCGTGCACGATTTTTGTGAAATAATCCGTCAGGAAGAATTTTCGGGAGGAACAAAATGATAGATGAACTACGCGATCAGGAAATCATTCGCAAAGTGGGGGGAAAATTCAAGCTCTCCACGCTCATTCAGAAGCGTATGATTGCGCTCAAGCGTGGCGCGCGACCGTTGGTCAATATGCCGGGCGCGACGGATTGGGAAATTGTGATTCAAGAAATCATGCAGGATAAAATTTATCTGAGTCTTCAAAACGAGCTACAGACGATTGAGGATGATTTGTCGCTTGATATTTCGCAAGAGATTGATTTCGACAGTATTTGATGTGGCATATATAGTTGGTTCGCCAGAGACGAGAGTGAAAAAATGCGTTCATACGAGATCCTTGTCGGAGTTTCTGCGGGCATTGCCGCGTATAAAACGTGCTCACTCGTGAGTCGGCTCCGGCAGAATGGCTTCGGCGTCTCGGTCGCCATGACGAAAAATGCCACGGAACTTATCGCACCAAAAACATTCGAGGCGCTGTCGGGTCGCCCTGTTTTGGTTCATCTCTTCGACGAGAGGCGTGACGCGATTCCGCACATTGAACCCGCGCGGCGCGCAGACGTTTTTTGTATCGCGCCTGCCACGGCAAACGTTATCGCGAAAGCCGCCAACGGAATTGCGGACGATTTTTTGTCTACACTCATTCTCGCGTTCTCCGGACCGCTCATTTTAGCACCCGCCATGAATTGCGAGATGTGGCGCAAGCCTGCTGTCCAGCGGAATGTCGCGCAGCTTCGCGAGGACGGCGTGATTTTCGTCGGTCCCGAGGAGGGGCACTTGGCGTGCGGCGAGAATGGCGTGGGGAGAATGAGCGTGCCTGATGTTATTTTTGATAAAATATGCCAAACTTTGTCGGGTATTAAATAAACCATGTCCAAGATATTGATTACGTCGGGACCCACGCGGCAATATATAGACCCCGTGCGTTTTCTCTCGAACGCCTCCAGTGGACGAATGGGCGCGGCGCTCGCTGCGGCGGCTCTCGAGTTTGGGCACGAAGTGACGATCGTCTCGGGTCCCGTCGACATCTCGTATCCTGCGGAGGCTCAAGTTGTCCCGGTTGTCACGACTGAGGAGATGCTTCGTGAGTCGATGCGTCTTTTTTCCCAGTGCGACGGCGTGATTGGCGTGGCGGCGCCTTGCGATTATCGACCGCGCGAGGTGGCAAAACACAAGATCGCGAAAAATGGAGAGAAGCTGACACTCTATTTTGAGGAGACACCCGACGTTCTCGCAACGCTTGGCGCGTCGAAAACTTCCAGGCAGTGGGTTGTTGGTTTTGCGCTCGAGACGGACGATGCGCGTCTCAAAGCGTTGCGAAAAATGATCGTCAAAAATTGCGACATGCTGGTTTTGAACGGTCCCTCCGCCATCGATGCGCGCGACAACGAGGTGGAAATATTCCTCAAGTCGGGCGACTCCGCCGGGGTGTTTCACGGCACTAAAATCGAACTCGGTCGGGAAATTTTTTCGTTGATTCAAAAGCATATTATTTGTTAAACAGAAACCGTCTTTGTGCTGGTTCGGTCTGATGGGTTGTTGCGGCACTCGTTCCTACGTCTATGCGTTTTCGTGGAGTCCGATTGTGGGTGCTTTCAAACTTTGGTGATTATGATACTTCGCGTTGAAATTTCCTGTTCCGTCCGCCGTCGGAGCTACGCACCACGGCTCGCAAAACGTCGCGCAAAACGGGAATTTTAAAGCACGATGAGTATAAAATAGATAAAAAGGACGTTTTGACCAGTCAGAGCAATTTCCCTCTTTCAGAAGGGTGGCAGCCGAAGGCAGATGGGGTGTTTGGGAGGGGTGAAAGCGTTTTCCACTTCAAACCACCCTTCAGAGAATGGGATTGATTTTTTGTGCAACATCTCAAGAAATCAAAAGTACGAGGTGCGTTTCGAGAGCCTTTCGCCGAAACCTTGTTTTTACGAGGTTGTATGATTATAGATTTTTTCAAAACGTTTTAGTCCGCGATTCGTAAAAATGTCATGTTACGCAAAAATAGGGACCTGAAGCGTTTAGCACTTTTGCACTTTTTAATTTTTTTAGTGAAAAAACGCGTTTTTTGGTGTTTTTTGTAATTGAATGTTTTTGGCAAAAGTGGAGTGTAGTGCAGAAATTCCGCAGCAGAATTGATATTCGTTAATTTAATTGTTTTTGAGGTGCGTTTGGGGTGTGTTTCATACTTGTTTTTCCGCACTCAAACGTATTTGTACGAAACACGGACTAAAACATTAGGCTTTTTGGACAATATTGTTTTGAGTCCGCATTTTGCGCTGTCTATCGCAAAATGTGATGTTTTTTCTCTGGGAAAATGTGAGAATAGGGGGCGAAATGGGTGGTTGTTTGAATTCGTGATTTCGAAGAGGCGTTCCAAACCCTCCTTCAAATAACTTTCGAAATGCTCACTACGTTCGCGAATGCCGCACTAATCCGCCCGAGCCGAGAACGGAGCGAAGCGTAATTCCAGATGAAGCGCCGAGGGATTTTGCCATCCGTCGGAGAATCTTGAGCGCGAACTTTGGTGGGGCACCCTTTGGATTGAACGTCAAACGATTCGCCCAACCATCTGGAACTACGGGCTACGCCCTTCGTTCTCGGTTCCGGTGGGATCGTTGTGATGGCAAGGGAGGTCAGAAGTGTTAGCGCCTGCCTCCCGGCGGTGCTGCAATCGGCGGAAGCCGTAGTCGCACCCGGTCGTACCTGGTCTGGATAACGTGCCATGGGCTATCATCGGGGTTTGGGACAAAAATCGTTATAGAGAAGCCATAACGTACCCAAAACGATTCCATCGCATAGAAAGGTATAGAAACGTCCCATAAATCAATACTCCAATCCTTCAAATGCAGCGGAAATACTCGTATGCCACGGGGAATTTTGCCACACAAATGGCTCACTGCTTTTCCTCGTCGACGGTACAAATCCACGTAGAGACGGCGGCGCAAGTGGGACTCGCACGTCTCTTTTGGAGCGCTCGAGCCGCATTCCCATTCACGACCGCAATTTCCAAAAAACCGCTGGAGCCAACAAGCGCGATAAAGTCGCCAACGCCGCCGGCGGAATACGTTCGACGCACACCCTGAATCTCGACGCCGGAGGCGCTAATTTTGAGTCTCGCTCGCCGCTCTTCTTCTGGAGGCAGGTCGCTCTCGCGAATATTCGTGATCAAATTCCCGAACGAGTCGGCATAAACGATTCTGCCGCACAAGCGCTCGCCTTGTCGCGTCGCAACGGGTCGCGAAATCGTGACGAGGCGTTCCGTCGGTTCGCCAAACGCCTCGGGCTGTCCTCCATTCAGGAGAAAACCTGCCGCCGGGGCAAGAATGTCTCTTCCATGAAACGTATGCGAGCCGTTGGTTTGGAGAGTCGCCAAGAATGGTTTCTGTAGGACGAAAGCGCGCTCCAAAGGAAACGCGTCGCAAAAGTCGGAGAGAATCCCGTTGTCGGGGAGCAAAAACCTGTGGGACCCCGCTTCGGCATAAATCAGACGCCGTTGCGACCCCACGCCAGGATCGACCACCGCAACGTGGAGTGTCCCGAGAGGAAATCGCACTGCCGTATTGCGCAGAATAATGGAGGCGTGCTCGATATTCTGCGGCTCAATGCTGTGTGTCAAATCAATGACGCGCGCATTGGGACACGCAGAATATATCATACCCTTCATCTCGGCAATGTAGGAGCTTCCTTCTTGAAAGTCCGTGAGCAAAGTGACAAAGGGAATCTCCATCAGTTCGTGATAATGTCCTTAAAGGCACCGCCCGCCGGAATCATCGGGAGGACGTGCTCTTGATACGGCACCGCCACGTCCAAAAGGAAGGACTCTTCGCTCGCAATCATTTCTCTCAGTCCGTCGAGGAGTTCCTCCTTTTTGGAGATCGAACGCCCCTTCCAACCGAACCCTTCCGCGATCTTCACGAAATCGGGATAGCGCACCTCGGGACCGATCCCCGTGCCGCGACCGAAGGTCTCTGGATTGTCGATGGGACCCAAGTACGTGTGCGCGCGATTCGACCCACAGAAACGATCTTCCCACTGCACCACCATGCCGAGGTGCTGATTATTGAGGAGCAAAACCTTCATGGGGATTTTCTCGCAGTAGCACGTCGCCATTTCTTGGATGTTCATGAGCGAGCTTCCGTCGCCATCCACCACTATGACCATTTTGTCGGGATTGGCAACTTTCGCCCCCAACCCGGCGGGGAGTCCAAACCCCATCGTGCCAGCACCGCAGCTTGAGAGCCAACGGCGCGGATTGTTGAACCTAAAAAACTGCGCCGTCCACATTTGGTGCTGTCCCACGCCCGTCGCGATGATCGGATCGAAGTCTTTGGTGAGCTTCCACATCTCATCAATCGCCTGCTGAGGCAAAATGTAAGGCGCGCCATTCGTATACGAAAACGGAGACTCCGCCTTCCACTGCTGGATTTGCGCGAGCCACGGTTCCAAGGAAGCCTCGGGCGGCAGAACGCACGGATTCAACATCGCGAGCGCAATTTTCACGTCGCCCACCACCGACACATCGGTCGAAACGACCTTATTCACCTCGGAGACATCGAGATCGACATGAACGATTCGCGCCTTGGGAGCGAACTTGCGGACGTTCCCCGTCACGCGGTCGTCGAACCGCGCGCCGAGCGAAATCAAAAGGTCGCACTCATCCACGGCATGATTGGCATAAACGCTGCCATGCATCCCCAGCAAGTCGAGCGACAACGGGTGCTCGGCAGGGAAAACTCCCAGCGCGGCAAGCGTACTCGTCACTGGGATGCTCGTTTTCTTGACGAGTCGCATCAACTCCTCAGAAGCGTCTGCCGCCACCGCGCCACCGCCGACATAAATCACCGGCTTCTTCGCTTCCCGAATCGCTTCCGCCCATGCGGCAATGGATTCTTTCGAAGGCGTCAAACGTTCCTCAGGGTGATACCCCGCCAGGCTCATCTCCACAGAATAATCCGGCTCGACCGCCTGCATCAGCACGTCCTTGGGAATATCCACCAACACCGGACCGCGCCGACCGCTCATGGCGACGTAGAACGCTTCTTTCATGACACGAGCCACATCCCCCACATTCGTGATGAGCGAGTGGTGCTTCGTGATGCTTCGATAGACCTCCGTGGTGGGCATCTCTTGGAACGCATCTGTACCGATGATTTTCGACCCGACCTGCCCCGTGATAACGACGAGGGGGATGCTGTCCATCTTCGCGTCGGCAACGGCAGTGAGCAAATTCGCGGCGCCCGGTCCGCTGGTGGCAGTACAAACGCCGACCTTGCCAGTGCTGCGTGCGTACCCCTGAGCGGCAAAACCTCCGCCTTGTTCGTGTCGCGGCAGAATCACTCGAATCTTGTCGCTAAATCGCGTGAACGCTTGGTGCAGCGGAATCACGGAGCCACCAGGATACGCAAAAACCGTATCTACGCCATGATTAACGAGCGATTGTACCACGACATCGGCACCATTGGAACGGCGTTTAGTCATTTGCGGAACAAGTTGGTCGATTTTCGGCGTATTGGACACGATTTTCTCCTTATAAAAATGGTTTGTCCAGTCGATGGTGCTTTGTGTGAAAAAAGCACCCAGAATACAAAAACAAGCGCTCATTCTACCATATTGAGAGAAAAATACAAGACCCCTGAGAAAAAAGTTCATGGGTGTCTTCAAAAAAGAGGGCATTCTCGGTTCTTGAGTGTGAGGAGCCTGCCCCTGAATTCCCCTTCTTTGAAGGAGTACGCCCGTAGGGCGGGGGGTAGTTTTGGAGAGCAAGAGTGCCCTCCCTCCACGGAAAGACAACTCTCTGAAAGAGGGGGATTTCTCCAACGCGTCGTTCTCGGCTCGGATGGGTCGAGATATCCTTTTTTGCCTATTTTATAATACTTCGCGTTGAAATTTCTGGTTCCGTCCGCCGTCGGAGCTACGCACCACGGCTCGCAAAGCTTCGCGCAAAACGGGAATTTTCAAGGAGAACGAGTATAACCACCAAATTTTGATGGTACCCGCCTCCTTATTTTCTCGAGTTCCCCACTTGATAAATTCTCACATTGTGATACAATGAGAGCGCTTGTATTTCATCCTCGATTCGTTTTTCCTTAACGACGAATCGAATATTAATGCCTCTTTTTTATTTGTGTCCTTTATATCATGACTCGCGTGGCAATTATGGGAGCGACGGGCTACACCGCGCTGGAGACCATTTTGATCCTTTTGCGTCACCCTGGCGCAGAAATTACGGCTTTAACGACTCGATCGGAAGAGAGACCACACGTCTCGAGCGTGCATCCGCAGCTTGCGGGGCGGCTCGATTTGTTCCTCGAAAACCTCTCTGCTCAAGAAATCGCGCAAAGGGCGGAGTGCGTTTTTTCGTGTCTGCCGCACAAAGCCTCGGCTGAACGAATTCCTACGCTCCTTGCCGAGGGGTGTAAGGTGGTCGACTTGAGTGCCGATTATCGATTGAATGATCCGCAGGTGTTCGAGGCGTGGTATGGGGTGAAACATCCCGATCCCGAGCGCTTGGGGCGGACGCCGTATGGGCTGCCGGAGTTGTTTCGGGAACGAATCGTTGGGGCGGATCTCGTCGCGAACCCGGGGTGCTATCCCACGTCGGCTATCGTTGCTCTCGCTCCGCTCCTCAAGAAGAAGTGGATTCGACCGGAGGGAATCATCATTGACTCGAAAAGCGGCGCGAGCGGCGCAGGGAAAAGTCTCAAGCCACACCTGATGTATTGCGAGTTGAACGAGGGTTTCTCCGCGTATGGTGTTGGCGTGCATCGACACACACCGGAGATCGAGCAGGTTCTCTCGGAAGTCGCGGGCGAGAAGGTGGACGTCATTTTCACGCCGCACCTCGTTCCGATGGAGCGCGGAATTTTGACCACTGCGTACTCCATCCCCACTGCGGATTTTACGCAGGAGCAGATTCTTGGGGAGATGCGCGATTTTTACGAAAACGAGCCGTTTGTTCGTGTGGTGGAGGGGTTGCCAAATACCAGAGATTGTCGGAACTCAAACTACGTGAGCGTCACGGCAAGGGTCGTTAAGGATCGGATCGTCACAATTTCGTGTCTCGACAACCTCGTCAAAGGCGCAAGCGGCGCGGCTGTCCAAAACTTCAATATTTTGTTTGAATATCCCGAAAACACCGCACTTTTATAAGGATATCTGAAAAATGTCGCACTTTATCCCTCATGGATTTCGATTCGCCTCCGTATGTTCTGGCATCAAACATGAAGCAGGTCGCGCGGACTTGGCGCTCATTGTATCGGACGTCCCCGCGACGGCGGCGGGGGTGTATACCAAGAATCTCGTTTGTGCTGCGCCCGTCACGTTCGACAGAGAGCGAACTCCTGGACGCGGATTTCGTGCCGTTGTCGTGAATTCTGGCAACGCCAACGCCTGCACGGGCAAGCGAGGTATGGAGGATGCCGTCGCGATGGCTCGTTTTGCGGCGTGCGCGATTGGTGCGGCGGACGATGCCGCTCTCGTAATGTCCACTGGCGTGATAGGGCACTTTCTCCCGATGGATAAAATCGAGGCGGGGATTTACGCCGCCGCTCAAATCTTGGCGTCCGACGAAGAGGCGCTCACGAATGCCGCCAAGGGGATCATGACGACCGACACACGGCACAAACTCTTTTCGAAAAGCGTCACGCTCGACGACGGACGAGAAGTCCGCATCGTGGGAATGGCAAAAGGCGCGGGCATGATTGCCCCCAATATGGCAACGTTTCTCGGCGTGGTCGCGACGGATGCCGTGTTGGAGCCGGAGGAGGCGCAGAGCCTGTTGCGAACCATTGCGGACAAAACGTTCAATTGCATCACGGTTGAAGGACACACGAGCACGAACGACACGCTCATTCTCCTCGCCAACGGGGCGGCTGGCGGAGCGAGCGCGGCGAGCAATCCGGATTTTTGCGCGGCGCTTGAGAGTGTGTGCGAAGATTTGGCGCGATCGATTCCCGAAGATGGAGAGGGCGCGTCGCATCTCGTTACGATTCGCGTGTTGGGACTCAAGGAAGAGTCGCACGCAAGAACGATTGCGAAACTCATTGCCGAGAGTCCTCTCGTGAAATGCGCGTTCGCGGGGAACGACCCAAACTGGGGGAGGATTGTGTCGGCGGCGGGGTATTCTGGTGTCGAGTTCGACGTCTCCAAAGTCTCGCTGCGGGTGAATCAATTTCTGCTCTTCCAGAACGGAGCGCCGGTCGACTTCGACCCCGAAACGGTGGCAAAATCGATGCGCGAGAATAAGGAAATCGACGTCGAGTTGCGATTCGGCGAGGGTACCGCCTCCGCGAGGTTTTGGACGTGCGATTTGACGAAAGAGTATGTGTCGATCAACGCGGATTATCACACCTGAGTTCGATCATCAGAAAAATTTAAAGGACGACGAGTATACCATGCAGGTGCTTTATGAAGACAATCACGTTTTGGCGGTCGTGAAGCCTGCGGGGCTGCCGACGATGGGCGTCGCGGAGGGGGAAAAGTCGCTTCTCTCCGAGGCGAAAAAGTACGTTGCCCAAAAATATGCGAAACCGGGCAACGTTTATTTAGGCATCGTCAGTCGTCTCGACACTCCCACGACGGGGGTGGTCGTGATTGCCCGCACCAGCAAGGCGGCAAGTCGTTTGAGCGAGCAGTTCAAAAACCGAACCGTTCAAAAGACGTATTTTGCCCTCGTTGAGGGTCGTGTGCCGCACGAAGAAGGGACGCTGCGCGACCGTCTTGCGGAGGAGAAGCGCCACCGGAAGATGTTCGTGACCCGTTCTGCGGAAGGTGTAGAGGCGATTCTGCATTATCGTGTCGCGAAGCGCTATTCGACGTACACGCTCTTGGAGATTCATTTAGAGACGGGGCGCAAGCATCAAATCCGTCTGCAAATTTCCCACGCTGGCTTCCCAATTTTAGGTGATCGAAAGTACGGAGCCAAAACTTCGTTCCCTGTTGGCATCGCACTTCATGCAGGCAGCCTCGTTTTTCGACACCCCACCTTGGGAGAGGAAATCAAAATTGAAGCGGATTTTCCCGCAACGTGGAAGAAATTTTTGTAGCAGTCGATCGGTGCAGCGTAAAATAGAAATATTTTTCCGAAACGAGGGCGACCCTGTCACTAATTTGAAGCAGCGCTATTCTGTCGTGTCGCTTTTTTGCGGCGCGGGCGGATTGGATATGGGTTTTGAGAATCGCGGTTTTCGTACCATTTGGGCGAACGATATCGACAAACACGCGTGCGAGACCCACCGAAGATGGTCGAAAACAGAGGTGGTCTGCGGCGACATTGCGCACCTCGATCTCGCGAAAATTCCGCGTGCCGACGTGATTATCGGAGGTTTTCCTTGCCAAGGTTTTTCGCTGGCCGGACCACGAAAGCTGGACGATTCGAGGAATAGCCTTTATCGCCATTTCGTTCAGCTTGTCGAGCAGCAGAAACCCCAAATTTTCGTTGCCGAGAACGTGAAAGGAATCCTCACTCTCGGCAAAGGACAAATCATTGACGCGATTTTGAAAGACTTTGAGCGCAAGGGGTATCGCGTGAGTGCAACGCTCGTGAACGCAGCAGATTATGGTGTGCCGCAGATTCGGTGGCGCGTGATTATTGTGGGTGTGCGCAAAGACTTGGACTTGGAATTTAGGATGCCTTCATCTTCTGGGGAAAAGGTCGTTCTCCGAGACGTTTTGGGTTCGCTCCCGCCGCCCGAGCCTGATGAAATTTGCGAGGCTCCGTATTCATCTAGATATATGAGCAGAAACCGGAAAAAGGGTTGGAACGAATTTTCGTTCACGATACCCGCGATGGCGAAGCAGGCGCCGCTTCATCCTTCGTCGCCAGACATGATAAAAGTGGGCGTGGATCATTTCGTTTTTGGAGAGGGGACATCAAGGAGGTTGAGCTATCGCGAAGCCGCAGCAATACAAACCTTTCCGGCGGAGATGGAGTTTTGTGGGAATTTGACGAAGAAATACTTGCAAATAGGAAACGCCGTCCCCGTTCGACTTGCCGAGAGCGTGGCGTCGAGGGTGTATGAGTTATTAGAAAGGGTGAAATAGATGGTAGATCAGACCTCCGCAGGCAAGGCGTTTGAATACGCTTGTCTCAAGGCGCTCGAAACGAGTTTGGAGGGCGACCAGAGTATTTTCGTCTCGGATGACGCGAGCTATCAAAAAGCAAAGGAGTGTTTTGAGTCTCTTTCCCCAACATCAAAAGCCAGGTACATGAAAGCGGCTTATGCAGCGGCTGAGATTTTATACTCATCGTCGTTTAAAATTCCCGTTTTGCGCGACGCTTTGCGAGCCGTG
>JAUNBK010000008.1:38070-80153 GCA_030527105.1 Planctomycetia bacterium | reverse complement strand
CCGGATGGTCGCCACTTTCGGAAGTCTCAAAACGGCAAAAACAACCGCTCGTACAGAGGGTTTCGTGCCGGTGGCTCCGCCCAAAACGAACCGTCAAAAATCGTGGCGGTTTGACAAAAAAATTTACAAACGGCGCAATGAGGTGGAACGATTTTTCCGTCGTCTGAAGGGTTTTCGTCGCATTTTTACGCGCTACGAAAAACTGGTCATTATGTTTTGCTCCTTCCTTCAACTCGCTATGATTTGCGAATTGTTGAGAAATGTTGTGTGAAAACGCCCTATATACCCTCTTGACTTTTAGAAACATCCCCACTCGCGTGGGGAAAGCATCCCTCAATTGTTAAAAGTATTATACCATAAAGAAACATCCCCACTCGCGTGGGGAAAGCATCCCTCAATTGTTAAAGGTATTATACCATAAAGAAACATCCCCACTCGCGTGGGGAAAGCTTGCGGAAGCGCATAAGTCCGGGGCGATACACAGAAACATCCCCACTCGCGTGGGGAAAGCTTCGTCGTAAAATCCCGTTGGGACTTTTTTACTTCGTCCCAAGAAACATCCCCACTCGCGTGGGGAAGGCTCATTTGCCGTGCTCTATCGCATAATGCTTGCAGAAACATCCCCACTCGCGTGGGGAAGGCGAGACTGAAGTTTCCGATGTTCTCAACAACCAGGAAACATCCCCACTCGCGTGGGGAAAGCTTTTCTAAAAGGGGAAAGCTTTTCTAAAAATCGTCTGTGTGGCTACGCTCCAGAAACATCCCCACTCGCGTGGGGAAAGCTTGTTACTGTTGATTATAAGGTAGTTTGTTGTAGAAACATCCCCACTCGCGTGGGGAAAGCCCTTGGTCAGGCATATAAAAAGTTGGAAGATGGGAAACATCCCCACTCGCGTGGGGAAAGCTTACAACAGTCGTAACCGCATTCAACTTCACTGGAAACATCCCCACTCGCGTGGGGAAAGCGGCTGATCGCGGAGTCAAAAGGCACGGGGGTAAGAAACATCCCCACTCGCGTGGGGAAAGCCCCGCCAGCAGTCGTCAACTCTTCCCGAAGTGAGAAACATCCCCACTCGCGTGGGGAAAGCTCACACAGCATACTGATACTATAGACCGTTCGGGAAACATCCCCACTCGCGTGGGGAAAGCTGCCGCATCGTGTATTTTACCTCAACACGACGAGAAACATCCCCACTCGCGTGGGGAAAGCTGCCCGGATTGTCGTTGCAAAACTCTCTGGATAGAAACATCCCCACTCGCGTGGGGAAAGCCTACCGCCAATGGACGGTGTTCTCGTTCGAATGGAAACATCCCCACTCGCGTGGGGAAAGCGCACATCCAGCCCTCGATACACGTGCGCCACAAGAAACATCCCCACTCGCGTGGGGAAAGCGCGGTCAAGTGGGGGCTGTTGGAGCAAAACCCAGAAACATCCCCACTCGCGTGGGGAAAGCCACTTACTCCTTTTAGACTTTCACAAACTATTAGAAACATCCCCACTCGCGTGGGGAAAGCATCTTAAAATTTCCTTTCCCCCTTTCGGGGGCGGAAACATCCCCACTCGCGTGGGGAAAGCCAGGCAGCAACGGGGGCATGAAACTTTTTTGCGGAAACATCCCCACTCGCGTGGGGAAAGCACTTTTTTAAACTTTTATTTGACATATCTGCTAGAAACATCCCCACTCGCGTGGGGAAAGCTGTATGCGAGGGAAGATTTCTGCGGTCGATTTGGAAACATCCCCACTCGCGTGGGGAAAGCCGTACCTCACGAACGAGTAGAAACCATCACAAGGAAACATCCCCACTCGCGTGGGGAAAGCTCCATAACGTCCGAACAGAACGAGCGGCGCAAAGAAACATCCCCACTCGCGTGGGGAAAGCTCGCCAAGAGAAACTACCTTGCCGCCACGTGGGGAAAGCTTTTGTCCATGGTCGGAAGGGGGCTGGCACCCAGAAACATCCCCACTCGCGTGGGGAAAGCACGAGAACCAAAGATAACGACTAAATAATCTGAGAAACATCCCCACTCGCGTGGGGAAAGCTGAGGAGGGAAAAACCCTCTTGCAGGAAGACGAGAAACATCCCCACTCGCGTGGGGAAAGCGAAAGTGGGTGGTGCTATCGGCACAATGACCAAGAAACATCCCCACTCGCGTGGGGAAAGCCTACTTCTCGTGAACCTCCCACAAAAAATTGAAGAAACATCCCCACTCGCGTGGGGAAAGCCCTCCGTCCCTCCTCATGGGACTGGGAAGAACGGAAACATCCCCACTCGCGTGGGGAAAGCACGATATAAGTCGGATAAGAAACTATCCGAATGGAAACATCCCCACTCGCGTGGGGAAAGCCCCGATCTTTTCCCCCCCCAATATTGTTACATGGAAACATCCCCACTCGCGTGGGGAAAGCACTATCATACACGGCTGCTAGACCGCAGAAAACGAAACATCCCCACTCGCGTGGGGAAAGCCCTCCGGTTTGATTGTGAGAATCTCTGCAAGTGGAAACATCCCCACTCGCGTGGGGAAAGCATCCTCATTTTATGGGCTTGGGTACTTGTGTACGAAACATCCCCACTCGCGTGGGGAAAGCCCGATCTTTGACTGGCCGCACAGTGCCAGCACAGAAACATCCCCACTCGCGTGGGGAAAGCGATAGACTACGCGCTCCGCGCGTCACTTGTGGCGAAACATCCCCACTCGCGTGGGGAAAGCATTTAGGGAGTAAGGGCTTTTCCGCGTTGGTAAGAAACATCCCCACTCGCGTGGGGAAAGCTGTGGTTTAGTAGTTGTGTGGGTTTGATATGTAGAAACATCCCCACTCGCGTGGGGAAAGCAGCGGAAGCGTATCATCGTGCGGGCACGCATTGGAAACATCCCCACTCGCGTGGGGAAAGCAATGACGAACGCCCGAAACCCTTCCATGCTATGGAAACATCCCCACTCGCGTGGGGAAAGCACCCGCGAAGAAACGATAACGCGGTCGACGCCGGAAACATCCCCACTCGCGTGGGGAAAGCCGGTCTAGTAGCCGTGTGGGCTTGACACGTATCGAAACATCCCCACTCGCGTGGGGAAAGCGTATGTCGCGCGCGGCGGTCGCGCTCGAAGAGCGAAACATCCCCACTCGCGTGGGGAAAGCCACGTGTTTGAACTTTTTCTTTTTTAAAAGATGGAAACATCCCCACTCGCGTGGGGAAAGCTTTGACAAGATAAAAAGTTGGATTCAATCTGCAGAAACATCCCCACTCGCGTGGGGAAAGCAGTCTGTTAAGTGTCAAGTACCAGACTAAGTACGAAACATCCCCACTCGCGTGGGGAAAGCTAACGGTGCACAGGACAACCTATCGGTATTCGAGAAACATCCCCACTCGCGTGGGGAAAGCGCCGACGACGCCGTACTTCCTTTTTGTATCACAGAAACATCCCCACTCGCGTGGGGAAAGCATGGAGAAGGGGGTTCTTCTGACGGCGGAACAGGAAACATCCCCACTCGCGTGGGGAAAGCTCGTTAAAGAGTAGAATAGCTTTTCCATTTCGAGAAACATCCCCACTCGCGTGGGGAAAGCGCATGACAGCGGAGTCAGAAGACCCGGGTGTAAGAAACATCCCCACTCGCGTGGGGAAAGCATCAAATCAAAATTTCCTCTTCGCTTTCGATCTGAAACATCCCCACTCGCGTGGGGAAAGCTCGGCGCAGATACTGGTCTTTGTTTTCTTGTGGGAAACATCCCCACTCGCGTGGGGAAAGCGGGGTGCTTGGTGAAAAAACGTCAACACCTCCAGAAACATCCCCACTCGCGTGGGGAAAGCTCCGCAGAGACACGAGAGGCGAAAAGCGAAGCAGAAACATCCCCACTCGCGTGGGGAAAGCCAAGGAGCGCTTCGGGTTCAAAAAAGATATTGAGAAACATCCCCACTCGCGTGGGGAAAGCCAGCCACGATTTTCACACACGCGGGCGGTTTTTTGGAAACATCCCCACTCGCGTGGGGAAAGCCGAACGTGGTGGAAAGTTGCAAGGGGTATCGGAGAAACATCCCCACTCGCGTGGGGAAAGCTACTCCCCATCGTCGCAAAGGTAGAGTCCATCAGAAACATCCCCACTCGCGTGGGGAAAGCCAAGAATTTTCCGCACACTGTCGCTCGAAAAGAGAAACATCCCCACTCGCGTGGGGAAAGCCTCTCGGGGGACTCCTCGGGGAGACGATATAAAGAAACATCCCCACTCGCGTGGGGAAAGCTGCCTTTTTTTCTGAAAAAGGCAGGCGTTGTTAGAAACATCCCCACTCGCGTGGGGAAAGCGCCAACTTGCGAAGCTGACAGGAGCTTCGGAGGGAAACATCCCCACTCGCGTGGGGAAAGCATAACGCGCGATATCACACAACTTTTCAGCCAAGAAACATCCCCACTCGCGTGGGGAAAGCATCAGAAGATATCCGGTTCGGAGATTGATAAAAGAAACATCCCCACTCGCGTGGGGAAAGCCCAAATCCATACAAAAAATAGGTTCCGTCTGAAGAAACATCCCCACTCGCGTGGGGAAAGCGGATTTTGCGGAGTCTTTCGTCGATGAAATCCAGAAACATCCCCACTCGCGTGGGGAAAGCAACATTCCGGGCTTCATGGGCGCGTTCCTGCAAGAAACATCCCCACTCGCGTGGGGAAAGCTGAGAATATCGGCTTTCACGTCGGGACAAAAAAGAAACATCCCCACTCGCGTGGGGAAAGCCAGAGAACATCTGGGGAAAATAATGCCTCTGAAGAAACATCCCCACTCGCGTGGGGAAAGCTGCGGGAGGAGGTACCAAGCATGATATTCCCCAGAAACATCCCCACTCGCGTGGGGAAAGCACGATCCAGTACCGGACGGTTTAGGAAACCGAAGAAACATCCCCACTCGCGTGGGGAAAGCTCCGATGTATTCGCGTTCACCAACCGATTCCATGGAAACATCCCCACTCGCGTGGGGAAAGCACGGAGCGCTTCGGCATTGAACGGTACGCCTCAGAAACATCCCCACTCGCGTGGGGAAAGCGCACCGAAACATCCAATAGAGCACGGATCCATCGAAACATCCCCACTCGCGTGGGGAAAGCCGTTGAGGTGGGCTGCTAACCCACGGAGACTGAGAAACATCCCCACTCGCGTGGGGAAAGCGTAGCAAGATAATGAGTGTTGCAAGAGCAACGAGAAACATCCCCACTCGCGTGGGGAAAGCACAAGACGCCGACGATGGAAGACCTCGAAAAGAGAAACATCCCCACTCGCGTGGGGAAAGCCTGATACCACCTTTTGCAAATATTTTTTGCTTAGAAACATCCCCACTCGCGTGGGGAAAGCGAAGATCAAAAATGGGGGGCAGATATCGTCCCGGAAACATCCCCACTCGCGTGGGGAAAGCTTGTTGAGCAAAATTCAGTCGTATAGAGAGTTAGAAACATCCCCACTCGCGTGGGGAAAGCCCGGTTAAGGAGCATTCTGCCGAAAGGGAAGGCGAAACATCCCCACTCGCGTGGGGAAAGCTTCGCACAAGACGCCATATCTCTTCGAGCGTCAGAAACATCCCCACTCGCGTGGGGAAAGCAAAGAAGATGTATCCAAATATGGGGAACTCCCAGAAACATCCCCACTCGCGTGGGGAAAGCAGTAGCCTGTCGTTCCGCGTTCAGGACTCCCTGGAAACATCCCCACTCGCGTGGGGAAAGCCAACTTTTACACTCGAAAACAAACTCGCCATCGGAAACATCCCCACTCGCGTGGGGAAAGCTCTCCCCTTCTTTTACGGTGTGGCATGTTGTTAGAAACATCCCCACTCGCGTGGGGAAAGCCGCTCCGGAGTCTATTGATTGACTCTGCCGTGAGAAACATCCCCACTCGCGTGGGGAAAGCGACTTGTCAGTCTCCAATATCACAAAGTAATAAGAAACATCCCCACTCGCGTGGGGAAAGCTTGCTTAAATTGCCCGTAATATTTGAACCAGCAGAAACATCCCCACTCGCGTGGGGAAAGCTTCCATCTGCCGATCTTTACGAAAAATCGAAAAGAAACATCCCCACTCGCGTGGGGAAAGCCCTCCGTCCCTCCTCATGGGACTGGGAAGAACGGAAACATCCCCACTCGCGTGGGGAAAGCCGAGAAAAATCACTGCGTGTGTTTAACGCAAGGGAAACATCCCCACTCGCGTGGGGAAAGCTCGTTCACGCTCCTTTTTTAACGTTTTCCTTTTGAAACATCCCCACTCGCGTGGGGAAAGCAGTCTTGAACCCGTCATTGATCCAGAGCAGGCGGAAACATCCCCACTCGCGTGGGGAAAGCCGGCGTTATAATCTTCTGCGGGGCTTATTCCAAGAAACATCCCCACTCGCGTGGGGAAAGCCGTCCTCATGATACTGAGGACGCAACACACGCGGAAACATCCCCACTCGCGTGGGGAAAGCTCGCGGATAGCCGGCGTGTTCAGGTCTGGCAGGGAAACATCCCCACTCGCGTGGGGAAAGCGGCTGTTCGCCTCCCTCTTCCTCCGGATTTTCAGAAACATCCCCACTCGCGTGGGGAAAGCTTTGTGTAAATTATTAAAGTCATCATAGATATAGAAACATCCCCACTCGCGTGGGGAAAGCCTTTTACGGTTTCAGAGATGGCTCGCGAGTGCGGAAACATCCCCACTCGCGTGGGGAAAGCTGCAGACTTAGCAAAATGGCTCGGATCATCTAAGAAACATCCCCACTCGCGTGGGGAAAGCAGACAGTTCTTAATGACATTGCCGAGACGAAAAGAAACATCCCCACTCGCGTGGGGAAAGCATTGTGAAGATTTTCCAGAACATCGGGGACAATGAAACATCCCCACTCGCGTGGGGAAAGCTTGTTTTTGGACTTTGCACAAGAATCGAATGGGGAAACATCCCCACTCGCGTGGGGAAAGCTTTCAAAGCGGAGCGCGAACCCCTTCTTCTGGAGAAACATCCCCACTCGCGTGGGGAAAGCCCTGTTGAGTCTCACTGCAATCTGTGCAAAGTCGAAACATCCCCACTCGCGTGGGGAAAGCCGAACAATCACATCCCGGTGTCGGCGGGTTGCGGAAACATCCCCACTCGCGTGGGGAAAGCCACTCAAGGGGATCAGGAGATTCATCAACAGTTGAAACATCCCCACTCGCGTGGGGAAAGCCAAAGTTGTAAACAAGCCGGTGCTCGATGGTAAGAAACATCCCCACTCGCGTGGGGAAAGCTGCGGCTGCCGACTTTCGACCGGCTCGAGCGCGGAAACATCCCCACTCGCGTGGGGAAAGCTCGCAAGAAGGGACGCGGACGCTCTGAAAGAATGAAACATCCCCACTCGCGTGGGGAAAGCAATCGCAAACTTCGAAATCCAACGTTCGCCCCAGAAACATCCCCACTCGCGTGGGGAAAGCGCTCGAAATCGAGCATCCTGAGCGATCCGCTTGGAAACATCCCCACTCGCGTGGGGAAAGCACCCTTATATACCTAACTCTGCGTTATTATACACTACATATTGCGAATTGTCAAAGAGGGGTGGTGGCGGCGCGCCGAACTCACTTGGGGGCATGAGGAGCAGGGCTAGCGCATGAACAAATAGGCAAACTGGGCGGACTTGTTACGTTTGTTTTTCGTCGATATTCAAAGACGATTCAGTTCCGACGGCGCACTTTTCAAAACCGTCGCGGGTCACTCAAAACCTTCATCGTCGTACATATAACAAATCTCCATTTCATCCCTGCTCCTTTGACCCATTTCGGAATCTCCTTTCTTCAAACTTTTTTAATTTTATTCGGCAAAACAAGCTCCAAAACGTTAATCGTTATATTTTACCTCGTTCATGCGCTAGCCTTGGGGATGGGGTGGGTCGCGGATGAGTTGGAGACCGGAAAGATACGTGATCGATTTCGCGGGCGTGCCCTTGGCGTGGATGATGAAGCCGGGGGGGTGGGGCGTCGAACGGAATATGAGGAGACCGGACGACTCGGGACAGTGGGACATCACGAGGTCGGCGGCTTTGAGCGCGACGGAGTCTTTCACGCCCGATACAAATACGTTCGGTTTCGGCTCGATGAACCAGAGCTTGAGTTTGCCTCGGACGGCGTCGGGGATGTGGTTGGCGACTATGACGATCATTTTTTAATTCCTAAAAGGTTGAGGACATCTTGCGGGCAGCGGGTCATGAAATTCTCATCGAGGAGCCGGGTTTTGAAAGATTCGAACACCAAACGGCGGTCGTAAGTGCCAGCGAGCTGGGAGGTTAGGTGGAAGGAAAGGTCGAATACGAGCTTTTCTTTGTACAGGTCGGCGACGTCGTATACGAAGGGGAGTGGGGAGCCGGAGTGGACGAAACCGATGCGGGGGTCGAGACCGAGGGAGTACAGGATCGAGCAAATCAGGGCGTACAAAGCCGCGTTGCACGAGGTGATCAGTTGGTTCGTGATGTCGCTCAACTCGAATTTCCCGGGCGTGTAGCGACGACCTTTCCAGCCGACTTGGTACTTCTCCGCCAGCTCGGAATAGAGCTTTTGAATGCGGTAGCCTTCTTTGACCATGAGTTGTTTCAGAGGAAGGTTGGAGACGTCTTCGTCGGGGAAGCGGAGGGAGTACATTTTTTGGGCGATTTGCAACGATTTTTTGGGATCGGTCGCCAGCGCGAGTTGTTTTTTCAGGTTGTACGTGTTGGAGGTCGGCGTCGTTCCTACTGCGTAAAAAAGGAGGGAATCTTCGCCCACCCAGCAGACTGTGGCGTTCAGGGACGCGAGGATTTTGACCGCTGCGTGGGTGATCGTGGTGCCTGGTCCCAGAAGGAGCGTGGAGATGGTGGCGGCGGGGAGCGGAATGCGGCTTCCGTCCGCGCCGACCCAGAGGACGCTGGAGTCGTCAATTTCCAATCGCCCATGCTCCAAGTACAAAAAAGGGTATCTGTCCCTGAGCATGGGGATGTTGGAAAGCTGCGTGCGAATAATCAGCGGATCACCCATCTTTCGCCGCTCCCGCGCAAACGTAAGGCTCTATAACAACGCAGCGATCGACATAGCGCTTGCGCTCGCCGAACTCCACCGGAACGTCGGAAATGTAAAACCCATCCGGGTTTTCCACGTCGGTATCCCGAAAACACCGGTCAGGAACCAAACCTTTGCCCTCCGCCAGCGCTTCCATCGCCGTGCACGCTTCTTCTTCCGAGGGGAATACGCCCCGATAGATAAAATCGGTCGGAACGCAGCATTTTCGCCCGAGATACAAATCGTACACCGGGTTTTGCAGGCTGGTCGCGAATTTGTCCGCAAGGTCGTCGGGGAAGGCAATCACCACGCCGAATTTCTTGTCCTGAAGGTAGTAGCGGTAGGTCTGCTTGGCACCGCCCCCCACGGCAGGTTTTCCCTCGGAGGTTTTCAAGATGTGGAGTTTCTCCCACGGGTCGTTTTTATCGTAGCCACTGCCGACCATGTGGTAGTCTCGGAGTTGGGGTGCCGCATCCCCCGGCTTGCGAAAATCGACCGCAAGGAACGACGCGTCCCGCATTTGGGCCAGCAGATCCGTCTGAGGACCGGAGTCGCCGCTGGAAGCGAGGAGCAAGCCGTAGATGCCCGACTTTGTGGGAAATAGGGCGGTGGCACGCAGGTCGAATCGGGAATCAAAACCCCACGATTGCAGCGGTGCCTCCAGCCATAAAAACAGGTATTTCATCGCGACCTCCTACGGTTTTGCAATCTTTTGGATGTCCGCGTTGAGAGCATGTGCCAAGTCGTCGATGGAAAAATCAAGGCTCTCTCCAAACTCGTACTCGCTGATTTTGCCAAAGAGGGAGCCGGACAGTTTTTCGATGCGCTCCAACTGCTTTCGAAGGTCGTTTTTGCTCGCCTCCAGAAGCGTTTCGCCCCGACCCGCTTTCGACGGATCCTCGAAAGAGACCTGGAACCGATGCCCCTTGCGGACGAAAATTTTTGCGTAGTCCCACGGCGTCGCGGCAGCCATGGTCGTTTGGCGCGCTTCTGGAACCGCCCCATAGAGCGCTTTCACGAAGGCATCTATGCCCACCGACATATCCTCGGGGCCGTTGAGGTTTTCGTAGAGCTTGCCCAAATCAACCGAGATGTAGCGATAATAAATTGCCGAGTTGAACTCTAACGACCCCATGTGTGCGGAGCCGGTTTCTTCCTTAGGGTTGCGGTCGTCAACTGCGGTGAAAAACTCGATTTCCGCCGCGACTTGGTGCGTCGAAATGGCGTGGGCAAACGATGCGGCAGCCTCCACGTTCACCTCGGGCGCGCTTGCCGCCATACGTCCAAAGAGGGCAATGTCTACCCCGTCCCGATCGGTGTTGACTTTGAGCGATTTCAGGACGGGCTTGAGATCGGCTTTGGCGTCGAATGCGTTTTCGCAGTAGAACTCGGCAATAGCCGTCGCTTCCGCCTGAGAAATGTAGAACAACGTGTCGCTTTGCCCATCTTTGACGGTTTTCGTCAAGGTTTTGGCAACAGCCTCCCCACACGCAAGAGCGGCTTCCGGCGTGGCTCCCAAGGCGGCGCAAGCGTCGGCAAGCACCGAAGTGACATAACGAGTTCGCATTGCGATTTCGATGCCCAGATCGTGCATTGCCATTCGAATGGCGCGCTTCCAGCACTGGCTGCTGACGCGTGCACGTTGGACTCCGCCAATCATGGCAGACTTCGGCGCACCCACATCGTCGCGGTTCAGGCACGAAACGGGAAACGATTGGAGAATGTGAAATTCGACTCGGGTATTCAGATACGGATTGTTTTTCGACATGGGAATGTCCTTTCTTTTGGTGATTCAATGAATATTCAGGAAATAGGGGTAAGTTGAAGCAGACCGAAACCGAAGCCTTTTCCGCGCCCGATTCCGTTGGCGAACGCCGCCGCAAACAGGTCAGGATCGGTCACGGTCAGCGTGCCGGAAAAAACGACTTTGTGCTGAGTAAACGTATTTTCTTTCGCGGTAAACGTTTGAACCGATTGGGTTTTTGCCACCAGACGCTTTTCATCTGGTGCGAAACCGTTCGCCTTCGCCTTTTCGAGAAACCACTGCAAGAGCGGAAGCAGCCCCTCCACAGGCTCCAGTTTCCGCGTTTTGCCGTTTCGGCGAACGGGATTGAGAACCACCTCGAAAGCATATTGACGATGGTTCAAAAACGACTCGGCGACCGGCTTGGTCTCCACGTCGATTTCGTCTTGCACTTTCGGCAA
Source organism: Planctomycetia bacterium (assembly GCA_030527105.1). Taxonomy (GTDB): domain Bacteria; phylum Planctomycetota; class Planctomycetia; order Pirellulales; family Thermoguttaceae; genus RGIG3701. The sequence continues at coordinate 68,945 of JAUNBK010000008.1, read as the reverse complement.
ATTTGGGGAAAGAACCAGAATGGTATAAACCCCTCGCCGTCCTCCCTTGTCCACATACAACAATCGAGAACCCTCCGCGTCGGCAAACAGGTTGTACACCAACTTGTGAATAGAGTAGTCGTCCTGCACAAACTTGCGGAAGGTTCGTGGCGTTAAACTTATTCGGGAGAGGTACATGCGTCGCCCTCCTGTTTTTGACCGTAATATTGTTTCGCCCACTGCAATTTGACCCTCTCGGAAAAGTAGAGGACGTCGCGCAAAAGTTGGGCGTAATTCAGCGAAACTCTCTCCCCCTTCTGCACGAACTGGAGAACCGGACGCAGAACCTGTACCAATTCCAGCGACGAATCGCACGCAAGCAGCCGTCGCAATTTGCGCTCCACGCTGTCATCATCGTCCTGAATCGATTGTTTGCAGAGCCGCAGCGCCTCGCCCAGCTGCTGTGTGCCGTCCTGAGTCACCCGTTTTCGTGCAATCGCAGCTCCCACAAGTCCCAGCGGGAGGCGCTGCCAAGGATTCCCCAAATCGCAGAAATGAACCAGATACCTCCACGCCTGCGACTCGGTATCGGGATTGTCCGCTCGCGTCATGGCGGCGCGAAAACCAGTGTCGCCCTGAATCTTGGTCGTGACATACGTCACAAAACTGGCGATATAGTCCTTATTTTTTGTCTCTTCGGTCATACCTTCTCCTTTTTGGCTTTCTTGGTTGATTTTGCCTTGCTCGATTTCTTACCAACGTATGGCGCACCTTGGACGTACGCCTGAATTTGTCGCGGTGTCTGGTGAGAGCAAAACTGGTCGTAGCACGAACGCACCACGCCCCACCACGCCTTTTTCGCAGCCAGAACCATTTCGGAGTCCTCTTCCTCCAAACTCAAATCAATAATCGCCTGCGCCTGCGGTTCCATCTTCTCCCAAAAAAGCTGCACCGCCTGCGATGCCAAGTCTCCACTGCGCTGCTCGTTCAGTATTTTGAAATAGCGCCCGACCGCACGATATAGGGCATCAGCGTAATCGTCCAACGTCTGCATGAGATTTTTGTAGCGCTCGAAAAAAACGTTGTTCTCGCCGTGGTACCAACTCATCGGGATGGTGAAATCCGACTCGACGTAGTCTTTTTTGGCGGAGACGTACTGTTCCCCAGAGTTGCAGTTGACACCCACGCCGCCCGTCCAAATCCCGAACGTTCGGTCGATGCTTCGGTCCATCTTGTCTAGCCCACGAACGATAAACGCCGGCATGGAGGAATGACTATCCTGGTTCATAAATTCCAGCAGTGCCGTCAGTTGCCGCCACGGCTTCCTCTCGGTATCGCACCAGAGCGCACGCGTATCCTCCGGCTTTTTGCCATACAAAAGTACGATTCCCGGGTCCCATTGTCCTGCCTTGTGCGTGGGGTAGGAAATGCCTTCGGTCATCAAAAGAGCGTCTCCATCCAAGCAAAAAAACTTATTTAACGGAAACAAATGCCCCTGATATGTCGAACGGTACGCCTCGGCAGTGGAGCCGCTTTCGTCGGTCGGCATCGCTTCCCAAAAGGGACGCCCCCAAGGATCCAATTCGCTGAATATGCTTGGCCTCTTCAGATCCTCCTCCGTCAATAAATTCAGATAAATCGTCTCCAGAATCGTCTCCCCGAGCATAAACGAATGAAGATAACCACTGTAGCCCGTCAGTGTTCCCTGAGAAGCGGACTTGCTCTTGTCTGGACCAGCAGGATCGACTTTGGCTTTGTAGTCGTATTTTTTGCCCCCGCCGCCATAACATGTGCCGCAGAGGAGCAGCCGAGCCACCTCTGCGTCGGAAAAACACTTCATGTCGCTCCACTGCGTCAAAAGCGTCTTGTTTCCACTGGCTGCCGTCCACGCGATGCCCTCCAGCCCCGCTTTCTCACACTTCCCTTTCAACTGCGGGAACTGCAAAAACGGATGCTCCTCGTCGAACAAATCAAAACGATCGTGCCACTTTTCGAGGTAGGCAAGGGCGTTTCGCGCTATCTGCTCCGGCGTCAACTTCCGCCACGCTTTTTTATCGGGAATCTGCGTGGAAGCATGCACGATACTCAAGAGCAGGCGAAGGATCACAACTTTCTCCACAGGCATGCCGCCCAAACGTTGGTATTCGGGGTGCTCGAACACATCCCGGAGGCTGCGCTCGCCGACCCCCGCAATGGGAATCCACGGCTTGTTCACCAAGTTGAAAGTGGGTTTTTCTGAACTCATTCGAATTTTCCTTTCTGGTAAAACAGCCCCACATTGTGGGGAAAATGGTTCAACGACCAAATTAGCCGAAACATCCCTCCATAAATTGGGAAGAAAGCCTGCAATCCTATCGACGCATCATGGATTGCGAACCACACCTTCTGATTCTATCGCATTGTCACTCTCGTGTCAATGATGGGCAAAATAAAATTTGCAAAACAGTTTGTGTGGCAGAAAACTTTATTGCTAACGACTAATCCGATTTACCATTATTTATCAACAACCAATTTAGCGTTTTGCATTCTACACGATCTGCCCCTCCGTGTCAATAGGGGTGGGGGAATTTTTTCTCGTTTTTTTGAGAATTTTCTATCTTTTCCTCGGTGTATAAAAATACCCAACTTCTTCGAGGTATCCCAACTCGTATTTTTCCGACTCAACCTCCTTATGGGAAAAATCCCGGAGTTTACCCCCGCAGGGATCAATGAACGCCGCGCGAATAGGACGCTCGTCTCCTCGACCAATATACAATAAGTGGCTCAGAAATCCGAGTGGGAACGACTCGTACGTCGGCGCGGCGTAGTCCGGCACGCGAATTAAGTGGTTCGTCAGGATTCGGGAGGCACGCAACTTTTCCCCCCGCGAAGCATCTTTCCTCGGAAGCGTCAAAGAGCCTTGCCGACCGTGGAGTTTTATCCACCTGTTTTCCGGGTCGCGTTCCTCCAGAAGGAGCAGCTCCACCGTGGCTTTTTCGCCGTAGCGGGTGCGCAACCCTTCCTCGTCTTGCTGGGTTTTCCCCGCATCTCCCTGACTCAAACAGGCAAGCCTTTTCAACATCCCCTTTTGCTCTTCCAAATCATCCTTCAACCCCTTATAATACCCCGTCTCCACTCGCTCGGCATACGTCTCCTCCAGTAGCGTCCGCATGTCGCTTGGCAGGGCGATTTTCGACCGATTTTCCCATACCTCCTGCGAGCGCGCTAAAACATACGGCGCATAGACGCGATGCTCTTCATGCGGGGGCTTTTTATATTCCGCCCGATTCTCAAACGGCTCCTCGTTCAGAATTTCCACCTCGCACCGGGCAGACGGCGGTCGAAGGGCGTCGAGTCGCCGATGCCGCCAAAGACGCCCGATGCGCTGGAGGAGCATGTCCGTCGGGCAGAGTCGCGTGAGGAGATAGTCCGCGTCAATGTCGATCGACTGCTCTAAAACTTGCGTGCCGATGAGAATCTTCCCCCCCGCTCGCGTTTCTGGCTCCACACCTTTTCCATACAGTTCCGTCCATTTTTTCTCCTGTCGAGAACGAACGAAACTCGGAAATCGAGAGTGAATCAGCCCGAGCTGGATATTTTTCTCGGCTCGTGCGCGGAGAATGCGAAACACATTCTGTGCGTCGCGCACCGTGTTTTCGATCCAGAGAACACACTCGCCATTTTCCGCTTTTTCCAACGCACGGTCAATAGAATCCTCCACTTTCCGGCTCGAAACAATCGACACCGTTTTGCTCTGAGGCGGTTCCGTCTTCTCAAATTGCACCGCTTCTCCATCGTGATAACTCAAAAGCGGATAGCACGATTCCAACGGATTTGGCGTTCCGTCCGAATTTCCCAATAAGTCGTTACGTGTCTGGCGAGTGAGCGTCGCGCTGAGGAGAATCACGGTGCAGTTCATTTCCCGCAGCATTTTGATCAACGCCTGAATCAGCGTCCCGGTGTACGCGTCGTAACTGTGGATTTCGTCGAGGATGATCGCCTTCCCCGCCGCGCCAAACGCTCGCATGAAATTGTAGTGCACATTGATGACTGCCATCAGTAGCTGATCCACCGTTCCGACCGCAAATGGTGCCAAAAGCCCCCGCTTCCGATGGTCGAACCACGCGTCACGATCGACCGCGCGCTGCTCGTTTTCCTCGCCATCAGAACTATACAATTCGTTCCGCAGCCACGCTCGACCATGAAGCAAAAGCGCCCGACGCGATTCCTGCTCGGGAAGAATTTTCTCCAGGAATTTGCCGAATCGTTCGTGGATTTTGTCCGACGTCAACTGCGTCGGCAAGGCGAAATATATCCCATTGTGCCGCTCTTTTTCCAACAGCCGATACGCGAGATAGAGCGCCGCTTCCGTCTTTCCGCCGCCCATCTCGGTCTCGAGCACATACACCCCGCCCGGCACCATTTTCTCCGCCATGAGCGATTGCACCGCAAACGGCAGGAACCCAAAAATCTCCTCGAACGACAGCCCCTCTCTCACCCGAAACGGTACGAAACCCGCGCCATGCACTGCCGACTGGATTTTCGCGTTCGACAGTTCCTCCTCCGCCCCAAGCTCCAGCCCGGAACTGAGCCAGTCCGCAAGCGACGTCAGACCCTGCACCAATCGGAACTTCGGGGAACCCCACTTGTACGGCACATCCTCCAACTCCAACCCGAACTCGCAACACAACGCCTCCGCCACGGCACGCTGATTCTCCCTCCAGCCGCTCTGACCCACACACGCAGTACCGGCTTTCCCCGTACAAGCCCTACCGTGGTGATCGCCCGCCAACTCGGCAAGATTTTCCAACCCCCAATCATCCAAAATCGCCCGCGACGAGACCGCATGATTTTCATCCTTTACCTCCGCAGCAACCAAATTCAGCGCCATTCCCAGCGCACCATAAATCTTATCCTGAAACGCAGGCGTCAACTTTCCGATGTCGTGGAGCACCGCGCCGAGCAAATCCCTCCTTTCGAGCAAATCGCCCGCACGTGTCCCCTTCAGAAAGTCCAAAAGAGCCAGCCCAACCAACCCCGTCGCCCTCAAGTGCGTTTGGACGTCGCACCCTTTTTCTACCGCCCCGTCTGTCGTTCGAATCGTCTTCGCCAAGCACTCTCCCGGCGGCAAGACCGTCCGCACAATCTCCGGCACTTTTTTTGGAAAAGCCATATAATTCTCCTTTTCGTATTGAATCCTCCTGAAATTTGGCGAGAGTTCGTCTCGCACCTCACCACTTTATTGTACATGGTGAAATTCCCTTTTGCAAGTGCCAACAGGGACGTTTTTGAGAAAATTTTGGGGGTTTTTCGGACAATCGAAAGTCTTCCATCTCCAGGTCTTGCCTCCCCCATCGCTCTGTGGTATGCTGAGGTTCCCTCCAAATGATAATTGAACTTTTGTGAAAAGCCTATATTTAAACTCATCGTGCTTTATAATACTTTTCGTTACGATTTCCTATCCCGTCCGCCGTTGGAGTCGTGGCATCCATATCCAACGGCGTGCGAAACCGAAATTTCACCGCGAAATATTACAAAGCTCGATAAGTTTAAAATTTAACCATAGGAACCGCCCATGTGACAATTAATTTTCCGTTTTTCGACACTCGCTGCCTTATTTTTCACAAGCTGCGCGATTTTTCACGAAACCGCACAGGGTGCCTCTGCCGAAACGCAACCGAAGCGCAAAAGGACAATCTAACCCTTGCGTTCGACGCTGCTGAGCGTGGCGACGAGGAGGAACTCCTTCGACTCGTGCGTCTGGGCGTCGATGTTTGGACGCCGAAAAAGGTCTCCAACAAAAGGTTTGCCTCGATTTATACTCGTTCTCCTTTAAAATTTCCGTCTTGTGTGACGCTTTACGAGCCGTGGTGCGTAGCTCCAGCGGCGGACGAAACCGGGAATCTTAACGCGAAGTATTGTAAAGGTATTCGGAAGGTCCCCACTCTCTCCTAAAAGAGACGGCAATGAAATGCTCGCCGGAGTGTTTTGATAAAATTTTGAGCATACTCGAGGCGCGGACGCCGCCAGAGGAGGCGTACATTCTTGGCGCAAAATTCGAATATGCGCAATCCGATTGGCTCCATGCCGCTGCCGAGAGTGAGAATACTCCCATGTTGGCGTATCTTCCCGACCGCTTCGGGCAAAATCTTTCGAGGACGGAACAATATTCCCTGCTTTTCTGGGCGGCATACGAAACTGAGGAGACCTTCGACTACGTTCAGCAACGGTTTCAATTGCCGTACGGAGCCAAGGTGCGGGACTCGCTGGGGAGATATTTGATTTCGAACATCGCTTTGGGGGGAAATTTGGAATTAATGAAACGCGTGTACGACGAGGAGTTTTTGACGACGCAGGCTGCCCCAAAGGATTTGCGAGAGGATCTGCTGTGGTGCGCGATTCAAAGCGGGAGCGTTCCGATGGTGCGCTTTCTTCTCCAAAAAGGAATTCGTCGACGCCACAAGGAAGGCACCCAAACGTCGCACACCCCTATCTTTTGACGTGCGCGAGGGGGAATCTCGCAATGATCGAACTCTTGGAGGATCATGGCTGCGCGATCTCTTTGCGTGCCCACGATTTGGTGATTCGGGTTGCGATGAGCGGCAACAAAACGCTGCTGCGCCACTTCGTCAATCGTGCCACCTCCAATCACGACAAATTCCTCTTGAAATTGGAGTTCGTCACGCAACATTTCGACCAAGAGATTTTCGACGAATTTCAAAAAACCACCAAGGATTTCCCAAAAGAAGACCTAACGCCGTGGTTCGACAAAAACATACAAAATTCGAATTTTCCTCTCTTTGAGTGGCGCCTCGCGCAAAATGTGCCTCTGAGCGAATACTCACTCCAGAATGCATGCCTCTCTGGCTGCCTCGAAATGTTCGACCGCGTGCTCGCGTTGGAGCTGGCTTCGCCAGAAGGTTCCAAAAGGATTGGGCAGCCCTGCTTAAATTTTGCCGTCCGAAGCGGCAACGTGGCAATCGTCAAACGGCTCCTCGACGCCAAGGCTAATGCATGAACGAGGTAAAATATAACGTTTTGGAGCTTATTTTGCCGAATAAAATTAAAAAAGTTTGATGAAAGGAGTCCGAAATAGACCAAATGAGCAGGTATGAAATGGAGATTCGTTATATGTACGACAACAACAAAGATTTCAGGGCGCTATTCATAATGAAGGTTTTAGGCGGTCCGCAACGATTTTGAAAATCGCGATGTAAAAATTATGTGTTTTTGAATATCGACGAAAAACGCACTAGGCAAGTTCCCTCAAATTGCCTATTTTTTCATGCGCTAGCTCTGCGGGCATACCCCCATTCAGAGGGAGACATTTCCATCCACATTTTTGTTTAATTTCGCGCAGTTATTCTGCGGGCTTGCTCGTTGGGGGGCGATGCCCCCACTTCCCAAGTCCGCACTCGCAGTGGCGCTCTGCCAACCGTGTTTGGGATTGGGCATACTTCCCACCCTGCTCTTTTTCCTACCAACTTCCTCTCCGCCACAACGCGCATTCGACGCTACGGCTCTTCTCACTCACTGCTCGGGAGCGTCCGCCATCGCCCCCTTGCGTTCGTTTCGCCTGCGCAATGGCTATGAACTGGGGGACGAAGAGAAGGCGGAAGCCAACGCCGTCGCCCCAGCTACCGCCACGATTCACTCGGTCCGAACCACCAAGAGGTCCTTTCGGGTCGCTCGTTGGCGACTCCACGTAATCTCCATACCAGTCCGAGCACCACTCCCACACATTCCCGTGCATGTCGTACAAGCCCCATGCATTCGGGGAATAGCTCTTCACCGCTGTCGTTCGCTCCAGATACTTGCCCTTCGAGCTCGTGCCGTAGGGATAATTTCCATTGCAATTCGCTTTGTCGCCGTTTCTATACTCGTCGTCCTTTAAAATTCCCGTTTTGCGCGACGCTTTGCGAACCGTGGTGCGTAACTCCAACGGCGGGCGGAACGTTGCGAAAAACGGAATTTTTAAGGAGAACGAGTATAGAATCTTTGCGTCGAATATTGTTTTTCGTTTAACATTCCCCTATGGAAATCATTATACCGAAACTTGGCGCTCGAGTGGGAGGTCTCCCTCAATTCCCCTTCTTTGAAGGGGGGGGGTAGTTCGTATCTGGGGAATTGATATTCGTTAATTTAATTGTTTTTGAGGTTGTTTTGATGTGAGTTCCACTCCGGTTTTCATGCACTCAAATACATTTGTATGGAATGCGGACCAAAACATCGGACTTCTCGAACAACAATCTTTAGGACATGTATTTTATCGGATCGATTGCGAAATGTGAAAGTTTTTCTCTGAAAAAAATACGAAAAAGGGGGCGAAACAGGCGTTTGTTTGAATTTATGATTTTGACACACAAACGGGGGTCATTCAATTTGAGGGTTCCTATTCTCTTCTCGTGAAAATTTGCCCGCTGGTACTGGTAAATTTCGCAATTTCGTGTACAATGAGGTTTCGTTTTTCCGTTTTGACACTAATTCGCAGGCGTTTGACATGGCAAATTCCATCACGAGTGAGAAAATTTTGGTTCTGGATTTTGGGTCGCAATACGCGCAGCTCATCGCACGGCGTGTGCGCGAGGAACACGTATATTGCGAGATCACGCGTCACGATATCTCCGCAACGCGTGTACGCGAAATCGCACCAAAGGGGCTTATCCTTTCTGGGGGTCCGTGCAGCGTGTATGAGGAGGGCGCGCCGCAGTGCGACCCCGCCATTTTTGACTTAGGAATCCCCACACTCGGCATTTGCTACGGCATTCATCAAATGACACACCACCTTGGCGGACGCGTAATCGGCGCGCCGTCGCGAGAGTATGGGCACGCTATTATCTCGCTCGCGAAGTCGTCGCCATTGTGGGAAGGGGTCTCGCAATCGACGCGTGTTTGGATGAGTCACGGAGACCAAATCGCCACGCTTCCCGAGGGGTTTGAGGCGCTTGCGTCCACGGACACGTGCGCTTTTGCCGCAATGGGGCATTGCTCGAAGCCACTTTTTGGAATGCAGTTTCACCCTGAAGTGACGCACTCCGACGAGGGACGCCAGATGCTGCGCAACTTCCTCTACAACATCTGCGGCTGCCATCAAACGTGGCGGCTTGAAGATTTTGCCCGCCTCGTGATCGACGACGTTCGCGCGAAAGTCGGGCGCGATCGCGTCATTTGCGGGCTGTCGGGCGGCGTCGATTCTTCCGTCGTGGCGGCACTTCTCTCCGAAGCGATTGGAGACCAACTATCCTGCATTCTCGTCGACAACGGACTCCTCCGGAAGAACGAGGCGCAGAGCGTCATTGAGGTCTTCTCGAACCACTTTCGCACCGACCTGCACGTCGTCCACGGAGCCGACTTGTTTCTCGAGCAGCTTGCGGGAATATCCGAGCCGCAGGAGAAGCGACGGCGCATAGGGCACGCGTTCATCAATTGTTTCGCGCAGGAGGCGGAGAAAATCGACAACGCGAAGTTTCTCGCCCAAGGCACGCTCTACCCCGACGTCATAGAAAGCGGCGGCGCGCCAGACGGGCCCGCTGCGACCATCAAACTCCACCACAATGTCGGCGGCTTGCCCAAAGACCTGAATTTCGAACTCATCGAACCGCTACGCGACCTGTTCAAGGACGAAGTGCGGCGCCTCGGGATTCAGCTTGGTCTGCCGGAGGAGATGGTTTGGCGGCATCCGTTCCCGGGACCGGGTTTGGCGGTGCGGTGTCTTGGCGAAGTGACGCGCGAGAAGCTCGACGTTTTGCGCGAGGCGGACGCTATTGTTCTCGAGGAACTGCGCGCAGCGGGTTGGTATCGGAAGACCTCGCAAACGTTCGCGGTACTTCTCCCCGTCCAAAGTGTGGGAGTGATGGGCGACGCGCGGACGTACGAAAACGCACTTGCCATTCGATCCGTCTGCACGGAGGATTTCATGACGGCAGACTGGAGTCGTCTCCCCTACGACTTGCTTGCGAAGATGTCGACGCGAATCATCAACGAAATCAAGGGGATTAATCGTGTCGTGTACGACATAAGCAGCAAGCCGCCCGCGACGATTGAGTGGGAGTAAGGATCGGGAAGGATCGGGTGAGAATTGCACAAAGTTGGAGCGCGCTCCTGTCTGCGACACGACAGAAGCGCGCTCCTCTTTTGGTTTCATGTTCATCGCACACAAGCGACGGACGACTCGGTGGGAAGCAACATGAGGCAAAGCCCCAAATCCGCTCACGCCTCGAGCAGTTTTCGCAAAACGGTCTGCAAAATTCCACCGTTGCGATAGTACTCAATCTCAACGGGCGTGTCGATTCGAACGACGACGGAGAATTCCACCGTGTCCCCTGAGGTTTTTTGCGCACGAACGGGGATAATCGCGCCGGGCGCGAGCGTTTCCAGGTCGAGAAGAATGTCGAACAATTCCTCGCCAGAGAGTCCAAGCGACTGCCACGTCTCCCCGGGGAGGAACTGGAGCGGCAAAACGCCCATTCCAACGAGATTGCTTCGATGGATTCTCTCGTACCCGGCGGCGAGAACCGCGCGCACACCCAAAAGCCGCGCACCTTTGGCGGCCCAATCGCGACTGCTGCCCGTGCCGTATTCCGCGCCCGCAAGAACCACGAGAGGAACATTTTCGTCGCGATACTTCATGGCGGCGTCGTACACGCTCATTTCTTCTCCGTCGGGCAGATGCCGCGTGACACCACCCTCCGTGCCGGGGGCGAGAAGGTTGCGGAGCCGAATATTGGCGAACGTTCCGCGCGTCATGACGCGATCGTTTCCTCGTCGCGAACCATAGCTATTGAACTCCTCCGGCGCGACGCCATTCTCTTGGAGGAAGCGACCTGCGGGGGAATCCTTACGAATCGCGCCCGCTGGCGAAATGTGGTCCGTCGTGATGGAGTCGCCAAGCGCAAGAAGCACTCTCGCGTTGCGGATGGAGCCGTCTGTGGCACACTCCTTTTCGCTCGACATTTCCTGAAGGAACGGAGGTTCTTGGATATAAACGCTCTTTCGATCCCACGGAAAGCGCGGCTCGCTCCCCGCCGGAATCGCGTTCCAAGCGCTCATGCCCAAGTCGGAAGCGCACGAGTCCGCCGACGCGCAATCGAAAACCGACGCATATCGTGACCCGAACATCTCGGGCAAAACGGACGCACGCTCCGCCTCGGCAATTTCTTCGTTCGTCGGGAAAATGTCGCGCAAATAGACCGGCAGCCCCTCGGAATCGCACCCAAGTGCGTCGTTTTCAAAGTCGAAATCAACGGTTCCTGCCAACGCATAAGCGACGACAAGCGGTGGGCTTGCGAGATAATTCGCTTTCACGAGCGGATTAACACGCCCTTCAAAATTGCGATTCCCACTCACGACGGCGGCGGCAACGAGTTCATTCTTGACGACGGCGTCCGCGACGGGTTCTTTGAGCGAGCCGCTGTTGCCGATGCACGTGAGACAGCCGTAGCCGACCGTTTGGAATCCAAGCGCATCAAGGGAGGGCGTCAAACCTGCTTTGTCGAGATAATCCGTGACGACTCGCGATCCTGGAGCGAGGCTGGTTTTGACCCACGGCTTGGCGCGGAGACCTTTCGCCACCGCCTTTTTCGCGAGAAGCCCCGCCGCAAGCATCACGCTCGGGTTGCTCGTGTTGGTGCAGCTCGTGATGGACGCGATCACGACCGCACCATGAGTGAGAACGTCCTCTCCCACGCGCGCGGAGCGTTGCTGAGCCGGTTCGTCAAGCGCGAAGCCTCGTTTGTCGAGACCCGTGCCGAGGGTGTTGCGGAAAGACTCTTTCATCGCGCGCAGAGGGATTCGATCCTGCGGACGTTTTGGTCCCGCCAAGCAGGGTTCGACAGTCGACAAATCGAGCCGGAGCGTTTTGGTGTATTGCGGCGTGGGGGCGTCGGCACTGCGGAAGAGCTTCTGCTCTTTCGCGTATCGTTCGACGAGAAGGACTTCCGCCTCGCTTCGTCCCGTCTGGCGGAGGAACGAGAGCGTTTGATCATCAATGGGGAAAAATCCCATCGTCGCCCCGTACTCGGGACCCATATTCGCGATTGTCGCACGGTCGGCAAGTTTCATCGACGACGCGCCGTCGCCAAAATACTCAACGAACTTCCCAACGACGCCCTCTTTTCGAAGCATCTCCGTGAGCGTGAGAACGAGATCGGTCGCGGTCGTGCCGGGCTTGAGACGTCCGACAAGCTCCACACCAATCACGTCCGGGAGGAGCATATAGAGCGGCTGCCCGAGCATCACGGCTTCCGCTTCGATTCCACCGACGCCCCAACCAAGGACGCCGAGACCATTAATCATCACGGTGTGCGAGTCGGTTCCCACCAACGTGTCGGGAAAAGCGACATTCTCGCCCGTCTCCTCGTCCTTCTGGAGAAAAACCCCTTTCGCGAGGTATTCAAGATTGATTTGATGAATGATTCCCATCGACGGCGGCACGGCGCGAAAATTGCTGAGTGAGTTCTGCGCCCAACGAAGCAACGCGTAGCGCTCACGATTGCGATGAAACTCAAGCTCGAGATTCTTGACGAAAGCGTCTGACGTGCCGGAATAATCCGTTTGCACGCTGTGGTCGATCACCAAATCGACCGGGACGAGCGGGTTGATTTTAAGAGGGTCGCCCCCCAAACGCGCCATCGCGTCGCGCATCGCGGCAAGATCCACAACGCACGGAACACCCGTGAAATCTTGGAGAATGACACGCGCGGGCTTAAAAGGAATCTCCATTCGCGCTCCATTCGGCGTCCACGATGCGATATTCTCGATATCTTTTTGCGAGACTTCGAAGTTGTCGCAATTTCGCAAAGCGGATTCCAAGAGAACTCGGATCGAATACGGGAGTTTCTCGATTTCAACACCCGTTTTCTCGAGCGACGTCAAGCGATAAAGCGTCGCTGGTCCGGCTCCCGTGCAAAAAGTGTCGCGTGCGCCAAAAGGATCCTGTTTCGAATGTTTTTTCATATTTGTACCACTTCTCCTTGATACCCATGTAGTATAAAAACTCGGTCTTCGCAACGTTTCGCGAGCCTTGGTCGCTCCACCAGCGTGTTGATGAGAGAGACACGCGTCTATCTCCAACGCTCTAGTTCCATTGAGTATATCATATTTTAGGAAAAATACCAGCCGGGTCGATTTTATGCGAAACCTTTGAACCTTCGATCTCTCGTCCGCCCGTCCTACACGGGTGCCGGGGTGGGTTGTATTTTTCCATCTAATCGGTATAATACGCCTGTGGTTTGAAGATATCCTTTTTATACTGGCTTTATATCGGCGCTCAAATGGATTTAATCTTTCGCAAAGGAGTGCGGATCCGTGGTGCGTCGTGAAAATAGGATGCAGGAGTAGGTTGGGTGCGATATGAAACGAAAACTCAAGAAGATTCTTAAAGCAAGCATGAAGAACAACGCGCGCCGTTGCTTAGGCGGAGGAAAGTCGCGGACGAAACGTTCCTGCTCATTTGTCCTCCTCATCCTGGCGGCTATCGGTTTTTGTGTCCTCCAATATCTTCAGGAGCAAACGCCCTCGCTTTTTGCAAACGATATCCTCTCTGGGAGGGTTGTGCGCGTTTTTGATGGCGACACAATCGAGGTGCTCGACGACACACTGACGACACACCGCGTTCGATTTCAAGCAATCGACGCGCCAGAGAAGGATCAGGATTTTGGAAGCGCCTCGAGAAAACACCTTCATACGTTGGTCTACGGCAAGACGGTGCGAGTTTTGGTTGACAAACGAGATAAATATGAGCGCGTCGTAGGTCGAATTTGGCTCGGCGATGTGGACATTGAGGAAGAGATGCTCGCTGCTGGTCTGGCGTGGCACTACACGAACTTCAATGAGGAGAAAAAGCTCGCAGCCGCACAAAAAATGGCGCAGGAGAAGAAAATCGGACTTTGGAGCCGCAAGGATCGGATTCCGCCGTGGGAATTCCGCCAGAGGGCACGTTCTCAGAGGGAAAAAAGCACGACGTCATTTTTCCCCGACAAGAGGCAACTCCAAACCACCTTCGTGGCGCGCGAAACGACTGTTGCAGTGTGACGCAGCGACTCCTTTTTACGCAGAATCTCAACAAAATTTTTCAATATGCGCTTTTTTTGCCTCTTCCAACTTGACGAGAATCCCTTTTTGCCGTATAATAGGAAAATTTAATTCCTCACAAAAAAAGAAAAACCTAATTCATGTCCATACAAGATATTCACGTGAAAGGCGCGCGGGAGCACAACCTCCAAAACGTGGAGTTGCTGCTTCCGAAAAACGAGTTGATTTGTTTCACTGGCGTGAGCGGAAGCGGAAAGAGTTCGCTCGCGTTCGACACACTCTATGCGGAGGGACAGCGTCGGTATGTGGAGAGTCTTTCGAGTTACGCGCGGCAGTTTTTGGGACAAATGCCGAAGCCGGATGTGGATTTTATCTCGGGTCTGCGCCCATCGATTTCGATAGCCCAAAAGACGACGGGGCAAAACCCGCGTTCCACCGTCGGAACAATCACGGAAATATACGACTATCTTCGCGTCCTTTTCGCTCGTATCGGAATGGGGCGCTGTCCTCATTGTGGGAAAAAGATCAGCGCCCTCACACGCGCGCAAATTTTGGGACAAATCCAATCGCTCCCGACAAATAGCCCGATTCTCGTTCTCGCACCAAAAATCCGTGGGCAAAAGGGGAGTTATAAGGATTTATTTCGAGACCTTCAAAAACAAGGCTTCCTACGCGCTCGCGTCGATGGAAAAGTCGTTCGTCTTTCGGACGATCTCAATCTCGATCGGCAGATGCGCCACACGATTGAAATTGTGATAGATCGTCTTGTTCTCTCCAACGATGCGAATTTTCGCTTGTCCGAAGCGGTCGAAACCGCGCTGCGCGTCGGTCTCAATCATGTCATTATTGCGTACGACGAGGAGGCGCGCGGAGGGACGAAGGTGCCGCCGTTCCCCGAGATGCTCCTGTCGAGTGATTATGCTTGTCCCGACTGCCAAATAGGTTTTGAGGCACCGTCTCCGCAGCTTTTTAGCTTCAATAGTCCCCAAGGAATGTGCGAAGAATGCGACGGGCTTGGCGAAAAATATACCATTGATCCACTCCGATTGATCCCGAACGTCTCCAAGTCGCTCAAGGACGGCTGCCTCGCGACGCTCCCTCCGTGGAAGGACATGCGCAAAAGCCAGCAAGCGCTCTATCGAAGCGTGATTGAAGCGTATCTCCAGCAGAATCCGCAGCACAAACTCACCTTTCGCACGGCATTGGGAATCGCATGGAAGAATTTGCCCGAGGGGCTGCGTGACGCGATCCTTTATGGGGATCAAAAGGTCCCTATGAAGCCCGTGTATTATGGTACATTCAATCAACTGCGCTTCAAAGGGATTATCCCGACGCTTCTCGAGACCTACGAGACAACGGGGAGCAGGATTCAAAAGCGCCTTCTTGAGAAGTTCATGAACGTTTGCACCTGCGGGTTTTGCAAAGGGGAACGCCTCAATCCTCAGGCAAGGAACGTCTTTATTTCGAGTCGAAGCGCGGGGCAGCGTGGTACGGCGTTGGAGTTGTCCCTCCCGCAGGTCACGCAGTTGTCGATTGCGGACGCGGTGCAATTTTTCAAGGAGTTGGAGCTGGACGCGACAGGGATTCTCATTGCGCAGGATTTGCTTCGCGAAATTCGAAATCGACTCGGGTTCCTCATGGACGTTGGTCTCGAATACCTCACGCTCTCTCGCACCGCGCCCACGCTCTCTGGCGGCGAGCTTCAGCGGATTCGGCTTGCGAGCCAAGTCGGCTGCGGACTTGTGGGCGTCCTCTATATCCTTGACGAACCCTCCATCGGACTGCATCCGCGCGATAATGATCGACTTTTGGCAACGTTGGCGAAATTGCGCGATTTGGGCAACACGGTTGTTGTCGTCGAGCATGACGAAGACACAATGCGTTTTGCGGATAGGATTATTGATTTTGGTCCCGGCGCGGGAATTCATGGTGGTAAAGTCGTTGCGGAAGGGAGTTTGGAGGATATTCTTCATGCGCCCGAAAGCGTAACGGGGCAATTTCTCTCCCGACGCCGCGCGATACCTGTCGTGGCGACACCTCGCGCAGGGTCGGGCGAAACTCTCCGTCTGCGTGGCGTGAGGCACCATAATCTCAAAAATATTGATGTGGAATTCCCCTTGGGAAAATTCATTTGCGTGACGGGCGTGAGCGGAAGTGGGAAAAGCTCCCTCGTCAACGGCGTCCTTAAGCAAATCCTCCATCGCGAACTCAATCGAGGAATTGGGACGCCCGGCGACTTCGACTCGATTGAGGGGTTAGAATTTCTCAACAAAATGATCGCAATCGATCAATCCCCCATTGGACGCACGCCGAGGAGCAATCCAGCAACGTACATCAAACTTTTCGACGAAATTCGCGCGCTTTTTGCCGAGCTGCCGGAGTCGAAGCAACGGGGATTCAAGCCGGGACGATTTAGTTTCAACGTGAGCGGCGGACGTTGCGAAGCGTGCCAAGGGTATGGATCGACCAAACTCGAGATGGATTTTCTCGCGGATGTTTGGGTGACGTGCCCCGTCTGCGGGGGAAAAAGGTTCAATTTCGAAACGCTTCAGGCGCTTTTCAAAGGACACTCCATCTCCGACGTGCTCGAAATGGACGTCCAAGAAGCGATGCAGCTTTTCGAAAATATCCCTCGCGTCTACCAAAAATTGCAAACGTTAAGCTCGGTGGGATTGGACTATATGAAAATTGGTCAGCCTTCTCCAACCCTCTCGGGAGGGGAAGCGCAACGCGTGAAACTCGCGCGCGAATTGGTCAAAATAAGCACCGGTCGCACGTTCTATATCCTCGACGAACCAACAACGGGGCTGCATTTTGCGGACATTGAGTTGCTGCTTCGGGTTCTCCATAGTTTTGTGGACGCAGGGAACACGGTGGTCGTTGTCGAACACAATCTGGACGTGATCAAAACGGCAGACTGGATCATCGACCTTGGTCCGGAGGGAGGCGACGCTGGTGGGCAAATTATCGCGCAAGGGACGCCTCTTGAACTCGTCAAAAACAAAAAATCGTACACTGCCGCCGCTCTCAAAAAAACACTTCAGCCTCCCAAAAGCCGCACGGCGCGCGAAAAGACCAAGCGGGAGCCGAAAGATGGCGAGATTGAGCAACGCGACATTCATATTGAGGGGGCGAGCCAGCATAATTTGAAAAACATCTCCCTCGACATTCCTCGCAATAAAATGACGGTGTGCAGCGGTCCGAGCGGCAGCGGAAAGAGTTCTCTCGCTATGGATACCGTTTATGCGGAGGGACAGCGGCGGTATGTCGAAAGCCTTTCGAGCTACGCACGCCAATTTGTGGGGCAAATGCCGAAGCCTGCCGTCGAGCGCATTGAGGGACTCGCCCCCGCTATTGCGATTGAGCAGAAGCGCATGAGCCAATCCCCACGCTCCACCGTCGGAACCGTGACGGAAATTTACGACTATTTTCGAATCCTGATGGCGCGTTTGGGGGTGCCGTATTGCCCCGACTGCCAGATTCCGATTGGGAAACAAACGATCGACGAAATCATTGCGCGAGTCATGGAGTACCCGGACGGAACGCGCCTCATCTTCCTTGCGGGGCGCGAAATCCCCGTCGGGGGAAAATACGAAACGTTGTGGCAGGAGCTGCGCCAGAGCGGATTCGTGCGCGTGCGTATTGATGGCACGATCCATTCGCTCGATCAGGTTCCGAACATCGACCGCAGGAGCCATCACGACGTGCAGGTGGTGGTGGATCGCGTCGAAATTCGTCACGACAAAAAGACTCGATCGCGTATTGGAGAAAGTGTCGAACAGGCGCTCGACGCTGGCGGCGGCACGATGGTCGTGCTCGAGGTGGAGCAGGACAAGCCTGAGACGCAGTGGAAAGGGAAAACGCACTCGCTTCATAACGTTTGCGATAAGTGCGGCAGAAGTTTCGACAAGCTTTCGCCCAATAATTTCTCGTTCAACACGGTTCTTGGTTGGTGCCCTGTGTGCGAAGGTCTGGGCGTTCAAAGTGGCGCGAATCCCAATCTGCTTCTCAGCGACCCTCATCTCACGCTGGCTGAGGGCGCGGTGGCACTGTGGGATCCCACGGATAATCCTATGGCGAAAGCGATGTTCGACGTGTTTTGCAAGGAGATGGAGGTCCCGACCAACATTCCTTACGAAGCGCTTGCGCCTCGGTTCCGAAAAATCCTCCAACGCGGCACGGGCGAGCGATGGTTTGAGGTTCGCACGAAAGAGTGGCAATTTAAGTTCCAATTCAAAGGTTTGTCGCCGGTCGTGGACGAGGCTGCCCGACTTGTGCCTTCTTTGCGATATCGACTTGATAGCTATTTAGACGAAATTCCGTGTACGGAGTGCGGCGGGAGTCGTCTGCGCGACGATGCTGCTGCGGTGCGACTCAAGGGAAAAACGGTCGACGAAATTTGCGATCTGCCGATAGACAAATTGCTTGCTGAAGTACAAGGGTGGAAGCTCACGCCGAGCGAGCGCAAGGTGGCGGGCGAAATTGTTCGCGAAATCAAAAATCGGATTCAATTCCTCCTCGATGTGGGTTTGGAGTATCTCTCGCTTGCGCGCCCCGCGCCGTCGCTCTCGGGTGGCGAGATGCAGCGCATTCGGCTTGCCGCGCAGGTCGGCAGCGGACTTTGTGGCGTTTTGTACGTGTTGGACGAGCCGACAATCGGACTTCATCCGCGAGATAATCGGCGTTTAATCAAAACCCTCCATAAACTACGCAATTTGGGAAACACCCTTCTTGTCGTGGAGCATGATCGCGAAGTGATTGAAAGTGCCGATCGATTGATTGATTTTGGTCCCAAAGCAGGTCGTTGGGGCGGAGAGATTATTGGGAACGGAACTCCAAAACAGGTCGCGAAGACGGAATCCTCCATCACGGGGAGTTATCTCTCTGGCAAGCTAGCAATCCCGGTTCCGCTCAACCGGCGCATTAAAAGCACGAAAGACTACAATCTTCCGTACATTGAAGTGCTCGGAGCGAAACAAAATAACCTCAAGAATATAAACGTTCGTTTCCCCCTCGGAGCGCTCTCGGTGGTGAGTGGCGTGAGCGGCAGCGGGAAAAGTACGCTCGTTGAGGATATTTTGTACAATGCGCTTGCGCGTCGTTTGCATCGCGCGGGCACGATTCCGGGCACGCACTCTTCGATTTTGGGAATTCATCACATCAACAAAGTGATCGAAATCGACCAACTTCCGATTGGCGCAACGCCTGCGTCGAATCCCGCAACGTACACGGGCGTTTTTGAGCGAATTCGAGAGTTGTTTGCGTCTCTTCCAGAGGCGAAAAGACGCGGATTCTCGGCGCGACGATTTAGTTTCAACGTCCCCGGCGGGCGGTGTGAAAAATGCGAGGGGAATGGACAACTCAAAATCGAAATGCACTTTCTCCCAGACGTTTGGGTGACGTGCGACTCGTGCAAGGGACAAAGGTACGAGGAAGAAACGCTTGCCGTGCGATACAAGGGGTATTCGATTGCCGACGTCCTCAAAATGACGTGCGCGGAGGCGTTGAAGTTGTTTGCGTCCCACCCGCAAATCTATAAAATCCTACAGACGTTGTGCGACGTTGGGCTTGATTATGTCGCGTTGGGGCAGCCCGCTCCGACGCTCTCTGGAGGCGAGGCGCAACGCGTGAAACTTGCGGCAGAACTCGCTCGACCCGACACGGGCAGAACGTTGTATATTCTCGACGAGCCGACGACGGGGCTGCATTTTGCGGACTTGAGCAAATTGCTCTCCGTCCTCCACCGGCTGGTCGACTTGGGGAATAGCGTTATCGTGATCGAGCACAATTTGGACGTGATGAAGACTGCGGATTGGATTATTGATTTGGGACCCGAAGCGGGTGCGGAAGGTGGGCGGGTCGTCGTCTGCGGGACTCCAGAAGAGGTCGCGAAATACGCCCAAAACGCCCTTAAATCGCAGAATCGTTCCAATCCGCTCCCTCGATCCTACACGGGGGAGTTTCTTGCTCCAGTGTTGAATGCGGGACCGTTTGAGAAGCGAAAAATCCACACTTATCAGACGCTTCAAGAAGAGCGAAATTTGTTCCTGAACGAGGTTTTGGACGAGCCAGCGGCGAAAAATTTGTGGGAAACCAATCCCATCGCGTGGCACTCGTTCAATCGAAGCTCGCGCTGCGGAGAGCTTGTCGGCGGACCGCTGCCGGATCGCCCCGCTCCCAAGTGGGACGTCCGTATTTTGGACATGCTTTTGAACCTCGTGGAAAATTCGGAGACGCACGAAATCGACATGTGCCACGAAAACATGATTAAAATTTCCGGCACAGATTTCCTCAAAACTAAATTTCTCCACATCTACACGGACGAAGAGTGGCTTTTGCGGCTTGTTTTTCGCGTCGAGAAGGGGTTCATTTTAGAAAAGAATCTTCTAAAGAAATTCCCACTCAAGCCGCTCAACGACTGCCCGGAGCTTCCGCTTTATGGGACGGAGCCGAGAGTTCGTTTCTTTGCGGAGCCAAATTTTGACGAAATTGAATTCCGACCCAACAATTTGGACGAATTGGGCGCGGACGAATTTCGATCTTTCTGCGCCTCCGCTTTGGTGGTACACAATGCGTACGCGAATCGGAACAACAGAATCCATGCCGTATGCAAGAATCATTTGTCCACGCTTGGAGTCGACGCTTCCGCGATGGAGATCATCGAATTTCTTGAAAATATTCTCCCCGGAGCCGATTGGAATTGGAACGACACGAATTTCGTACTCACTCCTGCGGAGATGCGGCATTGGTGGTTGGGCGTTCGGCTGAGGTCGAAATCCAGCGAGTCGCATTTGTTCCAAATTTATGGCGCACGAGATAGCTTTCCTCCTACGCTCAAGGGGAAATTTGAAGCAGATTGGACACCAAGTTTCTGCGTTTTTCACACGGAATGCGTGAACATGAGCGATTGCGAGGAGAAAGGTCTCGCGGAATTTTTGCGTCAAACAGCGGAGAAAATGCAAAAGTAGCTCAAAGCAGAGCAAGGTCGCACCACGCTTCTGGCACGACCTCACACCCACGTTTTCTCGTGGAGACCAAAGTCTAGAATATCAAAACACCCCACCACGAGAATTCAACCATCTCACCTGCGTGACACTCTTTTTGGTAGAGTGTCACGATATTTCCGGGCACGTTGCCGAAGAGAAGAATCTCCGGGAGTGCGACTTTCGACCACCCTTGCGACTCAAGTGTTTCGACTGCCGAGTGTTTGTTGCGCGCGGGAAGCGGCGTGTAGACAAATGCGGTACCCGAAGTTGTGCAAGAGGCGCGAATGCCATCGATATTTCCTCGCACGAACGTTTTTCCCTGCAAAAACTCGGGGAGATTTTGCGCTCGATAGTCGCGATTGAGGAAAAGTTTCACACCATTCTCTAACGTGGCAAGTTCGTCACTTTGGGAAGGACGAAACGCAGCGCGCGGGTCGTCCGTGCGTGGCGACGCGCCATCCGAATTCGGATTTGGAGTGAATTTAAGCGGCGTGGGCGGCGGAGCGCTCCCATGCGCTTTGTTCACGAGAATACGCAGCGCGCCATGTGGCGAAATGATTTTCGCCGCCAAAATATCCTCTTCCGAAAAACGCGCAGCAAGAATCTCCTTCGCCCCCGTTCGACCGAAATCATAGACGACGAAAATCGTCCCATCCGGAGTTTGATCTCCATCGGGATAGGAGACCCCATTGCGCTCGTCGAGAAGCAGCCCTCCCTCCCACGTCGCACCATCGTCGCGCGAAATATACGCCGTGAGTCGGGATCGCCCGCAGTCTTCCATCGGTTTGCCATGTTTGACGAGAATCAAATTTCCACTTGCCAAACGCCGCAAAAAGAATCGGGCAGACGTGTGGCGCAGATTTTCGCACGGCTTGCACTCCGTCCACGTCACCCCGCCGTCGGACGAGAACGCCTCGCCGATGCCTTTGGTTCGCACGAGCGCCCAGAAGGTGCCGTCCTTTTTTTCGACGATGCTGTGTTCGTCAAAGACAGCAATTTCACGCGGGACAAAAGCGCTTCCCGAGCAGCGCCACGTTTTTCCTTGGTCGACGGACGTCCAACACTTCGCCCCGCTCCTTCCCTCAACGGGAAAAAAGGCGCCTTGAGGTATGCCGACCGAAGTGGGCACGTTCCAAATGGAGACGGGGAGGTGCCACGCGCCGCGACTGTCGACAAAAGGCTTCCCCATCATGATTCCGTCGCAAATTCGAAACGGCTCGCTCCACGCCGGCGTGTCGTCGTTTGGATTTTTCGACGTCATCGCCCAGACACCCGCGCGACCGTCCCACCAGGTCCAACCTTGCGCCCAAAAGACCCACAATTTTCCCTCCGGGTCTTGCCACATTGAGGGATCGTACAAACGAACGGGTCCCTCCATATCCACCGCGAAAATCGGCTCGCTCCACGTCGCTCCACCATCCCGACTTCGCACAACGAGGATATAATTCTCGGCGCACTCCGTCGTTCCGCCCGTATACCAAACCGCCCAAACGTTTCGATCGTTCGTGACGGCTAAACTCGGAATGCCTTGAAACATCCGATTTTTGTCCGAGTATTTTTCCGGGACAGGAGCCAAAACGGTGGGAGTTTGGAGCGCCATCTCACTCAGGGGCGCTGCGACGTCCTGCGCCGAAAGTGCGGCAGACCACAGCAACGCGAGAGGGAAAAAGCGCCACAAAAACCGCAGGGAAAACGTTTTTCTCATCATTCAACTCCAAAGATTTCTCTCTTCAAGCCTTCGATCAAGTCTTTTGCCTGCGAAATTTCCGCCTTCTGGCGTTCTGGCTCAGCAGGGATTTCTCGTTCGATCGTAAGCGGACCTTCGTACCCAACCTCTTTGAGCGTTTTGAAGAACTCCTTCGCGTTCACGTCTCCTGTGCCGAAAGGCACTTCCGCGCCCCACTCTTTGCCCGGCTCGGCAGACCATTTCGCGTCTTTGCAATGGCAGCTACGCACCCATTTTCCCAACTTTTTGAGCGCGGGGAGCGGCTCGCCAGACCCGTATAAAATCATGTTTGCCGGGTCGAAATTGATAAACACGTTCTCACGTCCGACGTCCGAAAGGAAACGTTCAAGCCCATCTGCCGTCTCTTGTCCCGTCTCGAGATGAAACGCCTGATCTTGCGCCGCGAGATAATCAGCAAGCTCTTGCAGCGAGCCGACCAAATCACGATAGTCGTCGGAATCCGTCTCGTGAGGGATGAATCCGATATGGATGCCGATGCGCGAGCAGCCAAGCGTTTTGGCAAAGTCGGCAATCTCTCGAATCTCCTGCTTGCGCTCCGCTCTGGTCTCTTTCGGCACCAAGCCAATCGTTTCGCGAGTTTTTTGAATGGTCGCGTAGCTTTCCCCCTTAAAATCGCAGAAGACGACGGAAATTGTCGCTCCGATGTCGTTCAATTTGGCGATAAAATCGCGCGCGTTCTCCTGCGTACGCATTTCTTTATGCGGACAACAAAGTTGAACCGAGTGGATGCCCAATTCTTTCACGACTTCGAGCCGAACGCCGAGTCCCGCTCCAATGCTGGCAAAAACGCCGACAGGATATTTATCCATGAGTCTCTCCTATGTGGATGATAAAACAATACAACAAAATTATCAACGAACCAGACGAACTATTTGTTCAACTTTTGAGCAAATGCCTATGTTTTTAGTCCGCCCGTATGTCATTTTTCCAATCTCGAAAGATGATCGACCCAACCTTCCCCCTTGCGTTTGACCACACAGGGATAGGTCAATTGCAGAATAATGTAATTAAAATAAGAGGAAAAACTTTGACGCAACAAACCTTTGACATTCTCAAACAGAAAGCATTTCGGGCGAATTTCACGAACTGCTCGAACAGCTTCAGGAAACATATCCTTGGAATCTTCGTACCCTTTTGCTTTTCCCCCCATGGAAAAGGGCTGACAAGGAGGTCCGCCAGCGACCATATCTATCGATTCTCCGATTGCAGAATAATCCATTGTTCTCGCGTCGCGTTGGAAAATACGGTTTTTTGCGTCCCCTTTTCTCTTGTTCGCATTAAACCGCAATGTGTCGCATGCAGTACCGTTGGATTCGACCATAGCCACATGGTAGCAACCGGCACTTTCTAGCCCAATCGCCAGACCGCCCGCGCCCGTGAAAAGCTCAATGGAGTTTGCCATTTTCATGAAAATTTCCCTGTCAAGCCTCTTGTTGGAACACTCATACGCATCGTGCTTGAGAATTCCCGGTTTCCACGATGTTTCGCGAACCGTAGTGCGTAGCTCCAACGGCGGAGAAAAACCGGAAATTTCAGCACGGGGTACTATCCCCCCGAAGGAGACTCCACCATGGGAACCATTGTAGCATAGATACTTTCTGTTGTCAAGCAAAAAGACGGGGGGAGGGGACAATTTTGGGAAAATTTCACAAATTTTTATACTTCTCCTCCTTATGTACTCGCTCTCCTTTAAAATTCCGGTTTTACACGACGTTTCGCGAGCCGTGGTGCGCAACTCTGGCAGCGGGCTGTGCCGAAAATTTCAACAAGAAATATTATAAACTTTCGTGAATGACGTATTTTTCCTGGAGTGACTTCCAACGAAAACCGAGGCACAAAGGGGAATTGGAGGTTGTCCTCTTGAGCGTGTCCCTCCGTGTTGAAGAAATTTTAAACAATCCGATGGTTTTTTCCTCCCTCCCCCTTGTGAAAAATTTCTATTTCGAATACAATGGTCGGGGAAAGGGACCGGCGCATGCCGAGTCGATATTGCCATTTGTCAACATTTTCACAAGGAAAAAGAAAATGACGCACGGAAATTGCGATTGCGGTTGCGACCACGACCACGATTATGAAGATGATTATGAGCCGATCGTGATCGAAACCTTCACGGAGGATGGAGAGCGTTTTGAGTTCACGCTCGATAAATTTTTCGAATACAAAGGAACACAGTATGCTATCCTTATCCCGACGGATGAAGATCAGCCAGAAGGAGCGACAGAAATCGACGTTCTGGTGATGGAAATTGCCGAAACGGAAGAAGGATACACGTTCTCGGCAATTGAGAACGAGGAACTTTTGGACGAAATCATGGAGTATATCAACGAGGAGTTGGAGGACGACTTCGACGATGATGATTTCGAAGACGAAGACTTCGACGAGGATTCCGAGAAAGAGTAACGAAAAGAAAGTCGCGGTTTGGGATTCAATCCCGTTTCGCATCGAGATTTAACACGTCGTCCGGCTTTCGCGCTTACGTGCGGAGCGGACGACGTGTTTTGTATTTCAAACGAGTGTCTTCATCGTGGCGACCAGTTTTTTCACTGCGTCAACGCTCTTTTGGAACGCAGCCGACTCCGATTCGTTCATGTCGAGGACGAAGATTTTCTCCACGCCGCCCGCTCCGAGCACGACCGGAACGCCCACATAGTACCCACCCACGCCGTATTCTTCGTCGCAATACGCCGCAACGGGGACGACTCTTTTCTTGTCGCGAATGATCGCTTCCGCCATTTGCGCCGCCGCCGCAGCCGGGGCGTAGTACGCGCTCCCCGTTTTGAGGAGTTTGACGATTTCGGCACCGCCGTCTCGCGTCCTTTGAATAATCTCCTCCAAACGTTCCGGCTTGATGAGCTGCGTCACGGGAATTCCCCCCACCGAGGCACAGCTTGCGAGCGGAACCATCGTGTCGCCATGCCCACCGAGGAGCATCGCGTGAACGTCCTCGACGCTGCAATTCAACTCCATCGCGATAAACGCCTTAAAACGTGCCGTATCCAAAACACCCGCCTGCCCCATGACGCGCGCGGGGGGAAACTTCGTCACCTCCAACACACGCTGAACCATCGCATCGAGCGGGTTGCTCACGACGATCACGAACGCATTGGGGCTGGTTTTCGCGATTTGCTCCGCGACCGACCCGACGATTTTGGCGTTGGTGGCAAGGAGATCGTCACGACTCATGCCGGGTTTTCGAGGAATCCCTGCCGTGATAATAACGACGTCGCTCTCGGCTGTCGCGTCGTAATCCGTGGTCCCTTGGACATTTGCGTCAAATTTCATGATCGGCGCGGCTTCCATCAAGTCGAGCGCTTTGCCCGCTGGCATCGTTTCGGTTTGAGGGATATCGAGCAGGACAACGTCGCCCAACTCAGCCGAGGCGCACCAAAGTGCCGTAGTTGCCCCAACGTTGCCCGCACCAATGACACTGATTTTTGCACGTTTCATTTTTCTTCCTTTTGTTCTTGAATGATTTATCGCTTGTACTTGCGTGGTGAGCAACTCCAACCGATCCCGCCCGCTGCGAAAATCGAGTTATAATACTTTGCGTTGAAATTTCCCGTTCCGTCCGCCGTCGGAGCTACGCACCACGGCTCGCAAAGCGTCGCGCAAAACGGGAATTTTAAACGACGATGAGTATATGAAGCGCGATGAGTTGGGGCACAATGGATACCATAATACCACTCCACACCACGAAAAACGAATTCCCACCAATATACCCCAAAGCAGGAAAAAATCAAGACGGGGTGAAATCTATTTTTCACGCTGAAAATTTTGGAAGGCTCCCCCTTGTATATTTTTGAAAAGAGGGTAGAATGTCTGGTCTATAGTTTTTATGTCCTTGAAATGATAAGGAGTCAAGAAATGCCTAAAATGAAGACACACAAGGGAACAAAGAAACGTTTCCGTCTGTCGGCAAAAGGCAAGGCGATGCATCGATCAGCGGGCACAAGCCACTTGGCGTCGCGTATGTCGCAAAAACGAAGTCGTCAGCTTCGTGGAACGGCCGCAACGTCGACTGCTGAACAACGTCGTATTGCTGCCGCACTCTGTGGCAATAGCTATTGAGTTCGTCCGAACGGCACGTCAGCCCGTTCATCAGAAAGCGAGTCGGGTAGGAGTGAACGTCTTTCTTTCATCCGAAGGAAAGAGACCTTTGTCTCGTGGTTTATAGCAAATTTGCAAAAGGAAAATTAGTATGCGTACAACAAATGGTGCCGCACGAAATAAGGCGAAGAAACGCCTTCTCAAGCGTGCAAAGGGGTTCCGTGGCGGTCGGCGGAATATGTCCCGCACGGTTCAGGAGACTTTGGTCAGGGCTGGTGCATTTGCGTTTCGTGATCGAAAGGTGCGAAAACGTGAGATGCGTTCTCTCTGGATCATCCGTATCAATGCGGCTTGCCGCGATTTGGGATTGCGGTACAGCGAGTTCATCGCGGGGTTGGCAAAAGCCGACATTCTGCTCGACCGCAAAATTCTGGCGGAGATGGCTGTCAGCGATCTGGACGGATTCAAACAGGTCGTGGAGTTGGCGAAAGCCGCTTTGGCAAAATAGTCCCATGCGTGCGGTCTCGTAAGAGCGAATTTTTCAAAGAATGGAGGTCTTTCAGGCTTCCATTCTTTTTTTGAAGAGGCTTTATAATACTTTGCGTTGAAATTTCCGGTTCCGCCCGCCGTTGGAAGCTCTCGCACCACGGCTCGCAAAGTGTCGCGCAAAAGGGAATTTTAAAGGAGAACGAGTATTGAGGCAACAACGCGCGAAATGTCGTACGAGGCGACTATGAACATTTATGACGAAAACGATTTCTGGGTGCAGTACCCTGACGATTGGACGCTCTCGATCGACGACGAAAGCGAGGCGGACGAGCTAACGATTGCGTCGCCAGAGGGTAGTTTCTGGTCGCTCTCGCGATACCCTGCGTTCCACAAGGCGGAGGATTTGGTGGAGGAGGGAGTCGCGGCGCTCGAGGAGATGTACGAGGGGTGCGACGCAGTGCCGATTCAGGAAGTTTTTCCTTCTGCCGTCTTGGAGGGAGTGGACGTCGATTTCTTCTACTTCGATTTCCCCTGTATCGCGATGATTCGGGGACTCGAACGAGGGAAATTCTCCTACCTTCTCGTCGTCCAAATGTTGGACATCTCCCAAGCGTCGCGCGAGACATTCCGAAGCATTACCCAAGCGTGGCTGGAGCACTTGGCGTGATTTTGGACGTTGCACGAGACTTTTGGCGGAATCTTTCGTGCGCATCCCCCGCTGGTGGAGATTTTTGGCGAGAAAAAGCGAAATTTGGCTCTTTTTTCGCAGGAGCCTCTTGTTATTTGTCGCGTTTTGGGATATACTTAATAGTAGCTCCGAGTGAAATTCCCGAAGCCGTCTGGAAATTCCAACGCAATGTATCATAAAACCCCCTTAAAACGAGGAGTCCAACATGAAAATCAAGCAATTGTCCGTTTTTCTTGAGAACAAACCGGGGCATTTGAGCGCGATTTGTGCCCGTCTTGCGGACGCAAAGATCAACATCCTCACGCTTTCTCTTGCCGACACGCAGCAGTTCGGCATCTTGCGCCTGATTGTTGAACAGTGGGAACAGGCGATGAAACTCCTTCAGGAGGCGGGGTTTGTTGTTCGTCTCACGGAAGTCGTCGCGACCGAGATAAACGATGAGCCTGGTGGGCTTGCCTCGATTTTGAGGGTTCTCGAAACGGCAGGTCTTAATGTCGAATACATGTATGCGTTCACGTTTCATGCAAAAGACAAGGCGATTCTGGTGTTTCGTTTCGACGACCCGGACACCGCCGTGGGCGTCCTTCAGCGCAATGGAATCAATGTTTTTGACGACGTAGAACTCTATCGTCTTGGCTAAAGTTTAAGGCAGAATCATGGCAGAAGCAATTTACGAAAATCTCCCCTTCGAGAATCTTTATTGGAGCCAAATGGAGACGCTCCCGCGAGAAGAAATGCGGGTGCTCCAGTTGGAGCGTTTGCGCAAGACGGTGGATAAAGTGCGGCACCTCCCGCTTTATCGTGAGTTCTTCGAGAAAACAAAGCTCTCTGGAGACGACATTCGCTCCCTCGACGACATCCGTCGACTCCCTTTCACGACCAAGGCTCAGCTCCTTGAGAACTATCCTTTTGGGCACCTTCTCATCCCGCGACACGAGATCGCGCGTATTCATGGCTCGAGCGGGACGAAGAGTAAGCCGACACTCATGGCGTACACTCGGAAGGATTTGGAGACGTGGGCGAACCTCTGCGCCAGATTTTTGTATGCGGGTGGTTTGAGGAGCAATCACCTCGTGCAGGTTTCGTTTGGATACGGACTTTTCACGGGTGGTTTTGGTTTGCACTACGGAATCGAATGTGTCGGAGCCGGGATTCTGCCCGCCGCCGCAGGCAATACGCCGCGACAGATCATGTTCATGCAAGATTTGAAGACCGACGGGCTGATTGCCACGCCAAGCTATGCGATGAATATTGCCGAGACCGTGCGCGACATGGGGATTAAGCCTCACGAGCTTGCGCTCAAATTCGCTCACTTCGGCGCGGAAGCGTGGACGGAAGAAATGCGCCAAGTGATTGAGAATCTCCTCGGCATAAAAGCGTTCAACAATTATGGCTTGAGCGAGATTCTGGGCCCCTCCATCAGTGGGGAATGTTGGTATCAAAACGGGATGCACATTCAGGAGGACAATTTCCTCATCGAGTGTCTTGATCCCGAGACGCTTGAACCCGTGCCGGAGGGGACGCCCGGGGAGTTGGTGATCACGAATCTCAACAAAGAGGCGACGTCTCTTTTGCGCTATCGGACGCGTGACATCGCCATTTTGGACTCGTCGCCTTGTCGTTGTGGACGCACGACGCAGCGCATGGGGCGCATCGTTGGACGTTCTGACGATATGGTGGTCGTACGCGGCGTCAACCTTTTCCCCACGCAAATCGAGGAGGCGCTCTTGCGCGTCGAGGGCGTGACGCCCCACTTCCTCATCAAGGTCGAGCGACCCGGCGCCATGGACGAAATCACGGTTCAGGTCGAGATTCAGGAGTCTCACTTCTCTGACAAAATGAGTGATATGGACGAGTTGCGGCGCAATATCTTACACCAAATCCAAGTCGTCACGGGTCTGCGCGTCAAGTTGGAGCTTGCGGCACCCCAAACGATGCAGCGTTTTGTGGGAAAAGCGAAGCGGTTGGAGGATTTGCGCGACCTGCACAACGTCCAATCCTCGCAAGGCGACAAGAAATAACCCTTTCCTCGGTTGATTTAGGGCGTTGGTTGATTATGCAGCAACTCACGAGCACGCAAAATCCGCGCGTCAAAGAGGTCGTCCACCTGCGCCAAAGTCGCAAACGGCGGCAGTTGGGCAAGTTCCTCATTGATGGGCGGCGTGAAACGGATCGCGCCGCGCGCTGTGGCTTTCCGCTTTTGGAGGTCTTTTTCGCTCCCGATTTGGCGAGCGAGGAGACTTCGGCGTGGATGCAGCGTTTCTACGAGGAATATCGAGATCGTGTCGCGTTTTTCGAAACGTCGCGCAGCATCTTCGAGAAAATGGCGTATGGAGAGCGCGACGACGGAGTTCTTGCGACCGCGCGACGTGTTGAAGTTCGTCTCGACGAGATGTTGGACGCGCTCCCTCAGGGGCGTCCACATTTGATCGGAGTCATTGAGGGCGTCGAGAAGCCAGGCAATGTCGGTGCCATTTTGCGAAGTGCAGACGGCGCGGGAGTCGACGCGCTCATTGTCGCGGATCCAAAGACCGATTTATTCAACCCAAACACGATTCGCGCAAGCCTCGGAACCATTTTCTCCACGCCCGTCTGCGTCGCGTCGAGCGAGGAGACGCTGGAGGAATTGCGCCATCGGGGCGTTAAAATCTACGCCGCGATTGTGGACGGCGCGGAACTCTACACTTGCGCGGATTTCACACACTCCTGCGCCATTGTGTTGGGGAGCGAAGCGTGGGGACTTTCCGACGCCTTCCGAGTGCCGAGCGTGCAGCCCATTTTTCTCCCCATGCGTGGAATTGCCGACAGCCTAAACGTCTCCACGACCGCCGCGATCCTTTTCTACGAGGCATCAAGGCAAAGAATGGCAGAGACTCCGCCACTCGTTTAATCAAACTTTTTCAAACCTCTTCAATCCTTCCGAGCCGCC
>JAUNBK010000008.1:0-38060 GCA_030527105.1 Planctomycetia bacterium | reverse complement strand
CACGAGTTGCCACACGAGTTGCGCAACGCTCTCGCTCAATCAAGCGCGTTGGCCAATTGCCCCATGGCGCGTTCGAGTATTTTTCGAGGGCAGGCGACGTTCATCCGCATGAAGCCGGAGCCGCCGGGACCATAGATGGCACCGGGAGAGCACCATATTTTCGCATCTTGGAGGAAGAAGCGCCTAAGTTCCGCGTCGCTTTTCTCGAGGGCGCAACAATCCAACCAGAGGAGATACGTTCCCTCGATGGGCGTGAGGTGGATTTTTGACGTCATTGAGTTGAGAGAAGATCGTACGAAATCGACATTCTCCCCAAGGTACGCGATCAAGGCGTCGCGCCATGCGTATCCGTGGAGATAAGCGGCTTGGGCAGCGGCAAGCGCGATTGAATTCGCGCCGTACCAACAAAATTTCTGGCACTCCGCACGCAGCGCAGTATGAATTTCTGCATTTTGCGCGTAGATGTTCGCGATTTGAACCCCAGCCAAGTTGAACGTCTTTGTTGGCGAGGTGCAGACGACACAATTTTGTGCCAACTCCTCGGAGAGCGTGGCAAAAACGGTGTGCGACGCGCCCGGATAAATGAAGTCGAAATGGATTTCGTCCGAAATGATTTTCACTCCATGCTGGCAACAAATTTCGCCCATTTTGAGAAGCTCGGCACGAGACCACACCCTGCCAACGGGGTTGTGGGGCGAGCATAAAAGGAACGCCTTTGGTCGATTTTTCACGATTTTCGCCTCGAAATCTTCAAAATCAACAACGTAGCGCCCGTCTGAATCCCGACGCAATTCATTAATAACCACGCGCCTCGCGTTTCGCGTCACGACGTGCATGAATGGATCATAAACGGGAGTTTGAATCAAGACCCCATCATCCTCTCGAGTGAGAACCCGAATCGCGGCAGCCACGCCGAACATCACATTGGGCGTCTGCACCCACATTTCGCGCTGCGTCTCCCAATCGAAATAGTGCGCCATCCAATCGTGAAGCGCCTCAAAAAAGGCATTCTCTGCGTGCGTGTACCCAAAAATTCCGTGTTGGGACGCGCGAATCATCGCCTCGACCACCTCTGGAACGGTGCGAAAATCCATGTCCGCAACCCAAAGTGGAATCGCATCGGTCGGCGCCTCAAATGGCTCGCGCAAGTCGTATTTTATGCTCCCTGTCTGCGTGCGATCAATGATTTCGTCGAAATTAAACGAGTCCATGTTTCGATATTCCTGTGGTTGTGTATAAAGTACGAGGCGTTCAAAAAGGTGAGAAATAAAAAAGTATTGCCCACATCGCCACGCCCCACGCCGCCAAAAGCGCCCCTAAAAACGCGAGCCAAACGACCTTGCTGGCACGAAGTCCAATGTCCCCAGAGGGTGTGAGATAAATCGATTTGCGCAAATCTTCCAACACCACAATTCTGCTCGGCTTCTCGGGAACGTAGAGAACGGTTTCGGACTTCATGTTCGCTGCCTCAAAATGCGTTTGATCGTACGTTTTGATCGAAGAAATGCATCGCTCTCCGTCGGGACCAGCAAAAAGGTAGGAGACTCGCAGCTGGGGAAAACCATTAACGCTCGTCCCCGTCGGCGTCGCACCCACGGCACACGCTTTCACCGCGACGCCATTTTGCAAGATGTTGATATCCCTCTTCCCCGCACGATAGGTACAGACGAGAAAAACGATGCCAACGACCGGAAAAAGCGCAGGCAAAAGGAGTATCACCGCATTGGAGTACCAACTCCCGGGCAGATCATCGACAATACGCACGCAATTCCCCCAGCGCTTGAGCTGAACCGCGTCCCCCTCGCTATAATGTCCTCGACAACGCAGCAAAGTTTCTCTCTTTGCGCCGTTTGGAAGTGTGTATTCGCACACGATCCAATATATTCTCTGCCCGTTGATGCTCACGTTCGATTCTTCGCACGAAATTATTTTCCCCGGCGTGGCGAGTTCTTCCCACTGCGTGAAACAAGGCGGAATCGCGTCGGAATAATCGACATCGCAGCAGACAAGGGCAACCCCGATGGAACCCAGCATGAAAAACCCCCAGCCTAAGAACCCCATGGAGCCAAGAAAAGCCCGCTCACACCACACCCACACGGAGACATTGCGCGGAGGCGGCGCGAGTTGCTCCACCGCAGGCGGATTCGGAAGCCGTTCCAATTCCTCGAACGAGCACGCCTCACCAGCATCCTCCTCCGAGTCGAACAGATTTTCCGGCTTCATTCGGTCGTTGTCGAACGTCATTCATTCCTCGCTTTCGCTCAATGTTTTATAATACTTCGCGTTGGAATCTCCCGTTCCGTCCGCCGTCGGAGCTACACCACGGCTTGGAAAACGTCGCGCAGAACGGGAATTTTAAAGGAGAACGAGTATACACTAAAATCAAAGTCGAAACCACTCTTTCGACAAGAAGGTATTGTACCAAACCAGAAACAAGTGTCAAGAGGGGGAGCGGGACAGTCCTGGATCGCACCTCGAAAAAGTGACGTTCTGGCTTCTACCATAGTGGGTTGTAAACTTTATAGAGAAAACGAGAGATGCCCGTTGAATATAGCTCAGTCTTGTGCCAGAAAAGATTTTGAGGAATCGTTATAATACTTCGCGTTGAAATTTCCGGTATCGTCGGTCGTCGGAGCTGTGCACCACGGCTCGCAAAACGTCGTGAAAACCGGGATTTAAAGGAGGACGAGTAAATTGGGGGGATTTGTCTGGAATGAGGTTGTCGGCTCCACGAATGCAGAATGAGACAGTATCGTGAAGCCGAGCTTATCGTGTTCTCACTTAGAGAAAGAATCCTGGAATAGCAGAACGGCAATGCCAAAACGGAGAATCCAGCGTTGAACGACCTTTTCCGTAACTCCACCTGTAAGGAGAAGGTCGGATTCCAAACAGGGATCTTTGTCATCATCAATATACGCGTGGCTGAAGTAATTATCCCGGTTCCACTCATTGATTTTCGCTAGGGAAATTCCCGACTCGGTATTGAAACCGACGTAAAGTCGCATGTCGTCACCATTGTTAAAAAGCAGAACATTCACGCCTTCGATTTTGAGCTTGTAGGTGTTTACCGCATCAAGTTCTTCATAACTCGAGATCAGATCCTTGTCAGCGAGAGAGTCAAGAATCCCCTCAATTTGCTTCGCGCTCATTTTCTCGATCACATCCTGCGCCATCGCGGTGGTCGCAAGTCCGAAAATCATCGCAAAGATAGTCGTTCCCAAACCAAATTTTGTTTTCATTATTTGTCTCCTGATAATAGGTTAGTTGCTTTTGAACGGGAACCGGATTACAAAACCTCGTTATAGAATTTTTTCCCCGAGTTCAATCCCAATGCGAGATTCGCGAGGAGGTTCCTCACCGTCGTTCCGGTCGCTCCGATGTCGCACATAATACGAGCTTTTCCTTCCTCAGTAATAAACGCACGGGTGAAACGATGGTCTTTGTTCCATTCGTTAATTCGCGATCTAGAGGGTTTGTCTTCGAAGGTACACGCCACATGAACGTCCAAGTTGTCCGCAACAACAATGTACTTCAAACCTTCATAAATGACCTGATACCCAATCAAACCACTCCCCTCCTCAACATCCAACTCGGAATAGGATTCAATGATATCCATTTCTTCCAAGACACGAAAAGTGACGTCTAGCAATTCCGCGCTGACTTCGTCGATAGGTTGTGCAAGAATCTCATCAATATCCTCGTCCGCCAGAGCAAAGTTGGAAAGACCAAGAGTGAAAACAACCGTCAAGAGCGGCAAAACATACGCTCCACGACAAAATTTATAAAATCTCATAAAAACTCCAGTGCATACGGCTCCTCACATAAATCCCCGCAAAGATCCCGTTGACCTTTGCGACAGAACCTTAGTATAGCACTCAGCGAGGAGGAAGTCAAGACCCACGAGTGAAAATTATCGATTACCCAAAAAAATTTTTAAACGATTTGCACCAAGAAAGAGCTTATACGTACCGTTAGGGTTTTTCTTTGAAACGTCCGCAGAATCATTTATTCGTCAGACTCTCCAGAAAAACGCACAAACTCCGCATTTATCGTTTTCCTATTCTTGTCCATCCATATTCGACCAGACGCCGGAATAGTTCCCAACGATTATCTTCCTACACTAACGAACGCGCGGGTGTTACGCCAGAGCAAAGTTTTTTCGCGTCTCGGGCAGTTGCTCTCGCGGCTATAATAATTCGGCAGGCGGAACGTTGGCCTGTCGATTGATTCGCGATTCGCTTGGAGATCGTTGAGAGATTCTACTTATCGTGCGTTCAAATCCCCGCCGTGCGCGAGGTTTTGCGAGCCGTGGTGCATTGCTCCAACGGCGGACGGATGCAGAATTTTCAACACGAAGTTTTAAAGGTCTTCGAGAAGGGCGATAGTTGTTTTTTGATTATTAAGGAGAGTTTCATGAACCCATTTAAGGAAAAACCTGAATCCATGTGCGACACCATCATGGATTGGAAGCAAATGTATCATAAGCCGTATGATAAGAACTCGGTCGATCCCTATACCAAGGCGAGGATCATTCTCATGAATGGTATCGAAGTCGAGGCGGCTTTGTGGGGACACCACGCGCATCGATGTTGCGCCGATAATGAGCTGCGTCGCGAGTTGGCGCTCTTGCGTCGAAGCGAACAACAACAGCAGAAAGCGATTAATTGGCTCTCGCCTGCCGACGAAACACAGTTGGAAACGACCATCGGGTACGAACACCTCGCCGTTGATCTCACGGCATGGCTCGCGACTCATGAACCGAACCCTTATGTGAAAGCGTGTATGGATTTCGCGCTTTTGGAGGATTTCGACCATTTGTATCGATATGCGAATCTGTTGAAGATGGATTTTAACGTCCCGGCACACGTACTCGTGAAAGAGTACGTCGAAATAACTCCCGGTCGCCCGACCATCGCACACCATCGGCACCCGTTCGATACGGTGCGAAGCCATTGCGATTTCAAGAACGCCGACATTCGCACGAAACTCAACACAATGATTATCACTGCGGGCGAACAACAAACGATGAATTTCTATATGAATATTGGGAACACCTACGAAAACGACCTTGGGCGCCGACTTTATCAAGAAATCGGAATGGTGGAAGAGGAACACGTCACGCAATACGGCGCGCTTCTCGACCCCAACTGCTCGCTTCTCGAAAATGCGCTCCTGCACGAATATGTCGAGTGCTATTTGTACTATTCGTTCTACATGAGCGAGACGGACAAACAGATCAAACGAATTTGGGAACAACATCTCGCGCAAGAAATCACGCACCTTCATCGCGTCAAGGATTTGCTCCAGCAGTACGAGAATCGACAGTGGGAAGAAATCATGGACGGCGAGTTCCCGGAGTTGCTTGAGTTCAAGTGCATGAAAGGATACGTCCGCGACATTTTGGCGACGCAAGTGACGCTCACGGCAGACCTCGAAGATTTTCTCCCCGTTGGTGAGTTGGCGGACGACCATCGTTTCTTTGAGTTCCAAAAACACGTGAATAAACGCCCTCGAGACGTCGCGAGTCACGAAGTTATTAGCGAAATTCAGACCCTGTTGGGGACGGACTATCGCTACGAGGATTATGAGAATCCCGTCGCGGCGCTTCAAAATCGTCGCACCGACAACATCAAAGTCGCTCGCACCTACGGAAGCGCAACCTGAGTGCGAAAATCGGCGTGCGTCCGGAGGATTTGCACGCCCTTTTTGACGAGCGTGTCCGACACGATTTGCGTGGCGACCTTGCGATCGGGATGAATTCGACTCAAAAATCCCTTTCGCGAGTGTCCCACAAGAATCGGAACACCAAGCGCGTGAAGTCGCTCGATGTTTTCCACCAAAATGAGATTGTGGTCGAACGTCTTCCCAAAACCCAATCCGGGGTCAGCAACGAGCGACTCGCGCGCGATTCCCACCTCCAAAAGCGCGTCTCGACGCGAAGCGAGATAATCGTACACCTCCTCCACGACATTATTATACTGCGGCGCTTCCTGCATCGTGGCGGGGCGACCCTTCATGTGCATAAAACAGACGGCGGCTCCCGTCTTTTGGAGGAGTTGAACCATTTCTGGATCCTCCGCGCCAGAAATGTCGTTGATCATCTCGACGCCGTGATCCAACGCGAAACGAGCCGTCTCGGGGTGGTATGTGTCGATTGAAACGAGTGGCGCGGGGACAGAACTCGCGTCCATATGCCGAAAAATCTCTTTCAAAACCGGCTCAACGCGTGCAATTTCCTCGTCTGCCGATATGGGGGAGCTGCCGGGACGCGTGCTTTCTCCGCCAATGTCGAGAATTTGTGCGCCCTGCGACCAAAGTTTGAGCGCGTGCTCGGCAGGGTTCGCGCGTCCGCCATCCGAGAACGAGTCCGGCGTCACGTTGATAATCGCCATCCAAATCGGCTCTGCCGATCGAATCCGGCGTTTGTGTGTCTGAATACAAAAAGGATTCATTTTCTCCTCTCCTTCTTTTCCGCGCCCTTCAGCATTCTCAAAAGCCAGGGGTGATTCAACAGGGAAATCAAAACTGCAACAGGTATCGCGACGAGCAGCAGCCTTCGATTGACTAATGCGGCAATCAAAACAATAGGAAGCGACGTATACGCCCAGCGTGGGAGTTTGATCAGATGATCCCACGCGATCCACATGAGAAAGAGCACCGGTCCCGTTTTGCAACAGAGGCTGTAGTAAATTTTAAGCTCGTTCGTGTTGGAACAGCCAAATATCCACATAAAAAATGCGGCACCGAGCATCAAAAAAGCAAAAAAACCAACGAAGGCTTTGCGAATAGTGTTGTCGTCCATGGTTTTATAAAGGCTTTCTCATTGTACGAACTCTCGTGATTTGAAGGGTCGCACACTCACGTTGTCGACGAGGGCTTTTCCATAGCCACTCAGGGAAATCGTAATATGAATTGGTTCCTCGCTTTTGACAATGCGTCGGAAAGAAACTTTTTTCCAACCATTGGTTTCGAGGACGCGCTCGGCAAGGACGTCGCCAGAGAGCGTGTCGGAAATTTTAAGCCCTTCGACCGACCCAACGAGTTTGCGCGGGATATTGACCCACGCCTCCACCTCATAAATCGTCCCGACGGGACCAATCATGAGCGGCGGACTTTGTATCATGATCGGCGGAGAATCAAAAAGGGATGGAGCCTCTTTCGGGTTCTTTGCGACAATTTCGAGCGTGAGTCCCCTCTCGCCTTCGTGCGCACCCTCGGGAAGAATGCCAGCACGCGCGACGATTCCCGGAAGTTCCGTTTGATTTTGGAAATTGCGCCAGTTGTATATCTTAAAATTCTGAATAGTTTCAAAATCTCCGCCGAATAGTATGTTGTCTCCTTCCTCCAGCGTGGCGAGGAGCGACGTCCAACGGTCGAGAAGATGAAGAGAACGAAACGCCGTTGCCGACGGAACGAAATTTGGAGAGGGAAGCGACGCGGTTTTTTCCCTCCAAATTCGATTCTCCATGAGCATAATTGGGCGCATTGCGCGCTGAGCGAGAAGAAACGCCTCGGAATAATCTTGCGCTTCGCTATTGCGTTTCGATTGTTCCAAATAATGTTTCCCACGCTCAAACCACATGAGTTCGTTCCCCTGAAGCTCAATGGAGCCATAAAACTGGAGGAAGTACCGCAGGCGCAAATCGGCAATCTCTTGCATGAGTCCCACCATTTTGGGCGCGAAAATCCGGCTCCGACGCGAAAGACTCGTCATGATGGTGGGGTTGGGTGTCATCACGATTGTCGACACCAATGGAAGCTCATCGAGGACGATTTTTACGCCCCCTGCCACCGTTTCGTATGGGAGCGGAATCAGCCCATCGGGAGAATATTTCCAACATTGGTACGTCGAAGGAAGTCCACGAACAATAAACTCCACGTTGCGCGACGCGCCGGACGCGCCGGAATATTGCGACTCAGGCTCAAGACAAAGCGGGATCAAAATCCTCACGTGCGGCGTCGCAAGCACGGCTCCCGCCACGTGAGGAATATTCGACGGGAGCGTCGCGAAGGAACCTCCCTGCGAGAGCCATTGTTCGAGCATCAAAAGTTCGAGATTCACGAGCGAAAGCGATTTGAGCCGATAGACCGTTTCTTGGTCGCCAGAATCGAGGCGCGAGGGACTTTCGAAGAGAAGCCCACGACTCCCCGCCATCACGCAGCTATACGTCATGAGGCGCAATTGTTCCGTTGGAAGCGTCTCAGGAACCGACAAATTCCCCCCGCTTCGCTGATAAAAATTCTCCTGCGCGCCAAAAACTCCCGCCGCCGTTTGTCGCCACTGCCCCAGAAGGAGCGGATCGTGCTGCGTCGGCACAATCGACCACAATGGCTTGCTCCCGCGCACGCTATTGAGCGTCTGGCGAAACCAATAGCCGAACGACACGAAGTCCAGCGTCGAATTGAGCGGCGAGCGACTCGTGAGGAGAACATCATAAATCGTGCTGAAGTGCCGAATATCTTTCTCCGGCTGCGCGATTATCGGGCGATACGGGAGTGTGGAGTCTGGAATCGACTTCAAAAAACGCATCTGCTTCCGCGCGTAGGCAACGGCAGAAGTTTCCCCCTCAGGGAGAGTTACTCGCGTCGGCGGAACCCCAAGATCCCAAGCAATGACGCGATTGTAGGCGAAAACTCGCAGCTGATCCATCTGGATAGCGTCGGCAGGCTCCCCATCGACGTTGCTCAAATCAATCGGCGGCGGACAAATGAACCACATATTGAGCCGCAGCGCCTCCGCCTCCATCTCGGCAGTTGGCGGCGTGGCGAGCCAAACCGTGTTGAAACCAATTTCGTGGAGGAACGCGAGTTTTTCCCCTCGATATCGAATTGCACGCACGAAAATCGGAGTCCCATTGATCGTGAGCATCGAGTCGCGCATTCGAATCTCATTTTTCGCGCTTGGAGTTGGCGCACCTTGAGTCGCCACGCCATCAACACGATCTTCCTCCGTCGAAGGAAATTGCTCCGCCGAGGGGACGGTTTCTATATCCTGAATTCCCTCAGGATTCCCCACCTCTTTCGTCTCTGGGGGGAAATCACTCAGTTGAGACCACGCCACAACCCCTTCCTCCGTGGGCGCGCCGCCAGACGACAGCCCGTGGGGGGCGGAACTCGCCTGATTCGTTTGGTTCGATTGGGCCGCCAAAAGATACGGATTGGCACTTGGCAAAACGACCTCTGACGCGCCGGAGATTTCGAGAGAATCCATGAAAACGTCCACGATTCCCTCCCCGCAATAGGCGTCGAGAAAGACATAGTCCATGTACGCACTTTGTGAGTTGATGAGTAACTTCTCGGCAGGGTTGCTTCGCGCTCTTTCGTCCGCCTCCCGCCGAAGTCGCGCGACTTGCTCGGAGACCAACTCCTGCATTCGGTCGATTCGCAACTTTTGCCAACGATTGGTGGAGGAATAGACGCCGCCTTGGACAAAAAACGTGACGGCACGCCCTGTTTGAGGGTCTTTCGTGAGCGGCAGGACGATTCGCGCCATAAGTTTCACCCCGGATCGCGAGGCTTTGACGCCCAGCATGGGGAGCAATTCGTTCGTGATAGCAAGCGGTCGAAGGCGATAAACGAGGTATATCGAATCGCCATTGTTTTGGCATTGAAGTCGAATATGCTCGGCTCGGCTCCCCGTCATTGCCCCTCCCTCCTCGCGACGGCGCAGCAGAATGGAGTGCGAGCAAGCTCCACCGCCATCGAGCCACGCAGGCTCTGGCGTCTCGTGGTCGTCGTAATAAACAGAGGCGGGCGCCTGAGATGGGAGTGTTTGAAGTGGAAGTGTTTGTGACACGGCAAAATTTCCAAACCCCCACCATGCGCTCAGAACGAGAGCGAAAATAATAAAAAATCGGTGGTATATCGGGCGTTGAAATCCAGGCATTCTGCACGATCGGCGCGTCTTGAGGGACAAAAAATCAATCCGGCGGCAATTTCTCCAAAAACTTTAGCAATTTTTTGGCTTTTTTGCATTTTCTTGTGGATTTTTGGAAATTTTGCGCTATAATGTAAGGTAGGGGGAGGCGAGTGTCGTTCATTGAGACTCCCATTATACATCATTTGAAGAAAAAAAGATATATCAGAAATTAAAAAATCATGAAAAGTTCGAGCAATTCCTCATCAAATTCTGGCGCTCATGTGCCAGAGGACGTCAAAATCTTGGCGGAGAAAGTCGCGGCGCTCCCGAATGAGGTGCGGGGGGAGTTGTTGCCTCTTCTGGAGAAGGTGGTGCTCGGCGCGCAACGCAGACACGAGACACTCATGCTCCTTCGAGAAGCTATCACGCAATTGAGACTCGACATGAAGTACCTCATCTTCGACTTGGAGGCGACGCGAAAAGAGCGCGACGCGAACCAGATCCAATAGCGCCCCACCTCCGTGGCGGTGCTTTTTGAATTTTCACTCAGAATAACAAAGTCCTCTGGTTTGCCATGAAAAAAATTGCCGATTGGCTCGAACTTTTTCGATTTCCCAATATTTTCACGATTGTTGCCGACATTGCGGCGGCGATGCTGCTCGCGAAGACAGCGACGATGCTGGATCCCGAATCCATCCATGTTGTGTGGGCGCTGGCGATTATTTTGCCTGCGTCTTTTTGTCTCTATTTTGCCGGGATGGTTCTCAACGACGTGTGGGATTTTGACGAAGACGCGCTGGAGCGACCTGAGCGCCCTCTGCCGTCGGGCAGAATTTCTCGCCACACTGCGTTTCGAGCTGGCGTGGCGCTTATCGTCGTGGGCACCCTCTTGTGGGGCGTCGCGGCGTGCTGGGCGAAGGATCCACTCGCGCTTCTCGTTTGCGTGGGTGCCTTGGTTTGTGCAATCGTCGCATACGACAAATCCCTCAAAAAAACGCTCCTCGGTCCGCCTCTCATGGGGGTGTGTCGTGGGCTGAATATTCTTGCCGCGCTATGTTTTTATCTCCCGATCGCGTCGATTGGGGAGGAGCCGAGATTCCTTTTCCCCGCAGTCGTTGCGCTTTATATCGCGGGCGTGACGTTTTATTCACGATTGGAGACCGACGAGGAACGCGAGCGTTTCGGGTGGAAGGCGCTTCTCCCTGCGCTCCTTTTTATGGCGGCGGGGTTTGGTACGCTCTACTATTTCGGCGAGAAATACATCGCCTCTCAGCCGACCGCGCAAGTTCTGGTGGTGGAAGGGTGGCGCTGGACGATTCTTGTCGTTTTTCTCGGCGTCATGATCATCATGCGGGCGTTGGGGGGCTATTTCGCGGGCGCTCGTCGTGTACGGCGCGTCATGAAGCAAGCGATCTTTATGCTCTTTTTTATTGACGCCGCCGTGGTTTTTGCCGCGT
This sequence comes from Planctomycetia bacterium, assembly GCA_030527105.1. Classification (GTDB taxonomy): domain Bacteria; phylum Planctomycetota; class Planctomycetia; order Pirellulales; family Thermoguttaceae; genus RGIG3701. The sequence continues at coordinate 26,744 of JAUNBK010000008.1, read as the reverse complement.
GCGGATTAGTGTACGCCTCTGCAATTTTGGCGCTGATTCTCCCCGCAATGATCCTCGGCCATTTTTGGTATTCAACCTAGCAAGCTCGCCAGCGTGCGTTCGGCTCCCCCGCAGAATTCATTCCCCGCAGAGTTGTAGAATCCCGATTTTTATAAAAGGCGTAAAAAAAGCGAAAAATCGGTGATTTCCCCCCGAATGGGGGATTTTTTTTCTTGCTCAATCGGGTATGATTATACACAGTAGAGTTTTATAATACTAATAGAATAAAGGTATTGGGAAATATTATGGCAGTGATGGCGTTTCTGTATAAAGTCGCGAGCGACTCTCCCCTTTTAGTAGCGTACAATCGGGAAGAGCAACTGGATCGTCCGTCGCAATCGCCGCGCATTCAATCGGGCTGTCCGCGAATCATCTGCGGCGTCGATCGCAAAGCAGGCGGCACGTGGTTCGGTATCAATCAACACGGAATGTTCGCGTGCGCGATGAATCGTTATAAGCGAAACGTTCCCTTTAATCCTCGTTCGCGAGGTCTTTTGTGTCGCGAGATGTTGAATTTCCGCAGTCCGCGCGAGGCGGCGGAGATGGCGTACAAAGAACTACACGCAGGGAACTACGCTGGCGTGAATTATGTGTGTGGCGACGCGAGTCAAGCGTTTGTCGTCTACGGTGGGAACGAAGCGTCCATGCAGGAGATTTCTCCTGGGCTGCATCTCTTCTCGACCGGGAAAATGGACGATCTTAACGATGAGCGCCAAGAGTTTGTCCGTCGCCAACTCACGCTTCAGCGTTTGGATTCTTCCGTCACGTTTTTAGCGGTGGCGAGCAAAACTTTCGCAAAGAAGCAGGACGCGCAAGGGCGACGCGGCGTCGTTATTTGGGATGGCGACGTCCAGACCGTTTCGGGTCTGCTCCTCTCCCTCCCCTACAGGGGACACGGCGCGGTACTCCAATGCACGCCTATTTCGCCGAGCGAGTCGAAGTATGAAGACGTCTCCGCACTTTTGCGCCAGGTTCTTTCGACGGACAGAGCCTCGCGCCGCGACAACTAGTGGGAATTTTCTACACGAAATGACTATAGACCTCCATTAATCAGAAGACAGGCAAAAAAACATGAGCGGCAAGGATTCCCAAACCGATTTTAACAAGGTGTTGCAGACGCTTCATCGGATGCACCGGCAGTTTGCCGACCTGATGGACAGGCTCAATCGAGGTCCGCGAAAAGTGAAAGCGGCGGAAATGCGCGCGGCTGAGTTGCAAAGTGAGCAGGAGGCTGCCGTGAGGCGCGTGATCGACTTGCGCATCGCCACTGACGAAAAACAAGCGCAACTCGAGAAAAACGAGCAGAATATCGCGCGTCGAAAGCAGCAGCTCCTCGAAGCGAAAGACAATCGTGAATATGCAGCGTTGCGCGACCAAATCGCGGCGGACGAAGCGGCAAATGCCGTCTTGGCAGACGAAATTCTTGAGGCGCTCGACAGGATGGACGACCTCAAAGCTGCCGGGGATAAAGCAAAAGCCGCGTGCGCTCTTGGATATTCCCAACTGGAGAAAATTCGCGCGGATGTCGCCAGCGAAAAAGAGACCGTTGAAAACGAAATTCGACGAATAAAGGTTGATTTTTCCGAGGTGGAAAGCGAGCTTGAGGATGAGTTTCTCACGACATACAAGCGCATTTTTGGTGCGAAGAAATTCGATTCTCTCGCGCTGGTTGAAGGCACCAGCTGCCAAGGGTGCCACACAAAAGTGACACTCAACCAGATCACGATGATGGCAGAGAATCGACAACCCGTTTTGTGTGCGTCGTGCGGTCGGTTGATTTATTTGCCAGAAAATTACCACGTTTAATCTTAGGAAACAAATAGGAGACGAGAATGAATGCTCTTGTTGTGCTCGCGCATCAGAATGCGGAAGGTAGCTTTTGTGGCGCGCTCGCAAACTTGGCGGTCGAAACGCTTGAAGCGGCGGGAATGAATGTCGTTCTGAGAGATTTGTATGCGGAAGGATTCAACCCCGTTCTCACGCAGGAGGAGTTGGCGCTTGCCAAAGAGAATGTGAGCGGCGCTCTTCTTGACGATATTGAACAAGTGTTGGCGACCGACTTGTTTGTGGTCATTCATCCAAATTGGTGGGGGATGCCTCCCGCGATTTTGAAGGGGTGGATTGATCGCGTCATTCGACAAGGTTTTTGCTACGCTTTCACGGCGGACGGTCCCGTCCGGAAGCTCGAAGGTCGAAAAGCGATCGTTTTCACGACCGGCAACACGCCGCAGGACATCGAAGTGCAGATCAATGGCGACCCGCTCGAGAATTTGTGGAAAAACATCGTTTTCAAAACCGTTGGAGTGGACGACTGCACGAGAATCAATTTCGCCTCTGTCATTATGAGCTCGCCTGAAGAGCGCGCAAAATGGTTGGAGGATGCCAAAAGTTTGTTGATCGAGAAATCCAAGTAGCAGAAAAGCACCAATGCAACCCAATTTTGACAAAAGAATTCTGCATATAGACGCGCTTCTCAGGGAGGCGGGGGCTTCTGATTTCCTCGCCGTTGGTGGTTGCGTACGAGATCTTATTTTAGGGCTTGAGCCGAAAGATTTGGACTTCGAGGTTTATGGACTCGACTACGACCAAATTTGCGCTGCGCTCAAGCCGTACTTCAAAATCAGTTGTGTTGGTCAGAGTTTTAGCGTCGTGAAGGTGGCGAACGAGTTCGATCTTGCGATTCCGCGCCGAGAGTCGAAAAGCGGCGTTGGTCATAAGGCGTTTGTCGTTGAGCCGGACTCGACTTTGACGTTCGCTCAGGCTGCGGCGCGGCGAGATTTCACGATAAACGCAATCGGAATGCGGCTCAACGGAGAGTTGTGCGACCCGTATCATGGTGTGGACGACATTAAAAACGGAATTCTTCGCGCAACTTCCGAGGCGTTTTGCGAGGATCCGCTGCGTGTGCTGCGCGGAATGCAGTTTGCCGCGAGGTTCGGCTTCGAAATGGACGAGAGAACGATCGAGCTTTGCAAACGCGTGAAACCGGAGTTCGTCACGCTGTCTCAAGAGCGTATCTTCGAGGAGTGGCGCAAGTGGGCAACCAAAGGGCGCTACCCTGAGAAAGGATTGGACGTTCTGCTTCAAACGACTTGGCTGGAGTGTTTCCCCGAGTTGTTCGCGCTCGTCGGAATCCCTCAAAAATCCGAATATCACCCCGAGGGCGACCTCTTCGAACACGTTCGACAGACTTGCGTTGCCGCGCGTTTGATTGCGGACGAGTTCCGCCTCCCCGAGAGAGAGACGACGATTCTTCTTTTTGCCGCGCTACTGCACGACATTGGCAAGCCTGCGTCGCTCATCGAAAAGAAGGGTGGGGGCATCTCGACAAAAGGACACGCCAGATTGGGAAAAGAGGTTGCCGAGCAGTTCCTTCTCCAAATGCGCGCACCGCTTTGGCTTGTCCGCCACGTCGCAGTTTTGGCGCGCTGCCACGATTGGTACATCCGGTGGAAGGGGGACGACACAACGCTGCGGCGTCTCGCGGAGAAATTGGAGCCGTCGAACCTCGTAATGTGGAACTACCTCGCCTCGGCAGATCTCGAGGGACGCTGTGCCTCGGGGCTTCCTACCGCGCCGCGCCTCCATTTCTCGGATTGGGTGGAGCGTGCCCGTGAGCTGGGCGTCGACCAGCGTGCGCAAAAGCCGCTCATACAAGGGCGTGATTTAGTCGCGCGGGGTCTCGCACCCTCCCCGCAGTTCAAGACGATGTTGCAAGATGCGTGGGAAGCGCAGCTGGACGGCGTTTTTCTTGATCCCGACTCGGCGGACGCTTGGCTCTCGCAGTATCTCCAAAAGCGTGGGCGTCCGAACACGAGACTTGGGTGAGTTTTTGGGGAGGCGCGTTAGCGGAGGAAACCAGCTTCAACGATATCGACGTGGTCGCAAGCGATTCCGTCGTCCGCATCGTCAACCTCGAGGCGGAGTTCGCGCGCACCCTCGGGAATTTCTGCGTTGAACCTCCACATGGCAATCGTCCCGTTGGACAAAAGGGGCGAGGCAACGAGTAAAATCGGAGCTTCCCCTTCTTTTTTCGTGTCCACATAAACGCGCACAATGGCGCTTCTTCGGTTGTCCTTCATGTGGAAATCGTCCAAACCAACCGTTGCCACGAACTTCTTCGCGCCGTCTGGTATTTCGTACACCAGCAAGCCACTGGCGTGAATTCCGACGCCCTCCTCGAATTTCTTTCCGCCGAGCGAAAGCGGATTGCCTGCGCAAGAGCGGTTCGTTTGAACGCTCCCCCACGCTGTTTTTTGGCTCAAAGGCTGCATTTTCTCGAGCGCCAGGTCTGGCTTTGGATTCTCCTGGGGCAGAATGAGCGGCTCCGGCATCTGCACTTCAACCGTGCGAAAATCCTCGCTCGCGTCTCCGTTGAAATCAAGAAGCCTGATTCGATACTCGTATTTCTTCCCGAGCTGCGCCGTGGTGTCCTCAAAATTCGTATCCGCAATGCGCCGCACGACCAAATTCGAGTCGTCCGGGTTGGTCTGGGTGATTTCGCGTCTTTCGAGCACAAAGCCAAAAGAATGAATGGGCGACCAACTCAAGTGAGCACCATCGTACCACGCGCGCGAATCCAGATCGAAATCGGGAGAGAACGACAGCTTCGCGCTCTCCGTCGAGGCAGGCTCAAACGTGATGCGCCATTGGACTTTGCGCGAGAAAAGCGCCTCGTTTTCCTTCGACCCAACGAGCGGCATCGGCGCCACTTTCGGCATCTCTTCCGACGCAAGCGTAAAACGAAGCACCGCGACGTTGCCCCAGTATTGAATCGACCACGATTGCACTTCTGGCGCGTCTTTGGCGAGGTTTTCCACATCCACGCGCAGCAGGCGCAAGCCGGATGGCACATAAATAGCGAGTTCGTATGGATCGTTCAAAACGACCTGACTCACGCCGAGAAGCTCGCGTTCTTCAGAGTTCCACACCTCTTTTTCGACCTCAAGAATCGGACTTGCGACGTGTCTCGACGAAGAAACCAGCATGGGGTGCTCCTCGAGCGCGCGCAGCGAAAAAACGGCACATGACCCCGGCGGCACATCGACCTCCAAACGATCTTTCACCACAGGGAGAAAACGTTTGTTCCAAAAATCGTACACGGCGTATTCTTTCCCAGGATTCAGACCGATGAAACGCAAATCCTCGTTTATCTTGAGCGGCTCTGTGTCACTCCAATTGAAAATCGCGACGATGTTCCTCTCGGGAGAGTCTGCCGTTGCGTCCTCAGAAAGAAGCCAGATGTTTGCCAATGGCGACTCGAAGAGGTCGACCGGGCGGACGTTGAGGCTTTTGTGATTTTGCAAGGTTCTTCGTAGGACTTCGACTCTCTCGTCCGACAGATCCGGCAGCCAGTCGCTAAAGGCAAAGAGTTGCCCACTCATAGCCGCCCAAGTCGTACTCAAACGCGCGTGGGAGAGCGGAATCGAATCCCTCACGTAGACGGGGTCGGGATCGTTCCACCAGACGCGCCCATTGAAAAAATATCGAGCCGATCCACGAATGGGGCCCGCGCAAATTCCCTTCCAAGTAGAGCCATTGTCGGGACCAACGCGCATTGCATCGACCAATCCATACGCGCCGCCCATTGAGCGCATGTTTTGCGAGATGTTGCACGACATGATGAAGACCTCGTCTCCTGCCGTGTCGCGAACGAGCTTAAGCGCCTTGCGAAACACCTCGACGTTCGTGAGCGAGGGGTCGTGGAAGATTTGAAGCCCAATATCGTCTGGCAAATAGGCATCGTTCACATAAAGCTGTTCAATTGCCATTGCGACCCAAGTTCCATCGATTTTGAAGTACTTATACCCCCAATCGTTCGCGATTTGATCGACCTCGCGCTGCACGTAGTCCACCACCGCTGGATTCGTGAAATCGAGAGCGGTTCCGCCCCAGAAAGTCTCGTAGGGAGCGTTTTTCTTTTGGCTAACGTTGTTATAGCGTCGTGTGTTTTTCTCGCCCGGCGTTGGGTAATCAATCGCACTTTTGACGAACCAATCTTGTTTGTCGGCATAATACGGATCATTATAATTCCCCGAAAAAGGCATGAACCAAAGTCCCGCCGTGAGTCCGCATTGGTTGAGCGTCTCTGCTGTGGGCTTCATCCCGTTGGGGTAGGGGCCATCCGGGCGATGCGCCATGAAATTCTTATTGGGACCGTTTCTCGACGCGCCGCATTGCCATTTGTCGTCGATTTGGAAGAAATTCATCCCGTAGGGAACGAGTTTTTTCGCTGCGCACAAAGCAAACTCCTCCGTCGTCTCTGCACTCCCCGCCCCTCTATTTTTATCGGAATACCACGTGCAATACCCACTCGGCGCGGGCTTCATCTCGATCTCAAAAAACTTCGCCACACACTCGGCATACGCCTCCAGCCCGAGTCGCGCGTCGTCAAATTTCCCAATCACGAACCAATCGGAAAGACGCGTTTCCCCCTTGCGGATTTTTAGGGAGCCGAACTCCTCAAACATTTCGAGAAGGACATGCTCGTTGTCGCGCCCGCTTTTTACGATACCGCTTCCGACTTCTGCCGATATCCACCCCGCCACGACACCAGAGCGCACACGAGGTTTCGCGATGGCAAGAAACATGTAGCTTCCGGAGTGTTCATCAACGTTGGACAGTCCCGCCGTACCGAGCGCCTTCATCTCGTCTGGACGCCAATCGTCGTCGAGCCGAAAGAGTGGCGCATCGAGCCGGGCGAGCTGCGCGTCGTCGTTTTTCGCGGCAAGTTCCCAACGAAAACATACCCATGGTGCGTTAGGCTCAATCCAAATCTTCAGCGTCCCTTCGACATCCGGGGAAATCTCAATACCCTTGAGGAAAAGCGCGTCCTTGTCTTGCGTGACGCTCTTTGCAACGACGCGAGCTTCGGCAAGATCGTCCAACTCAAGCTCGCCATCGTGCAGGTCGTATTCAACCTTGACAAATTGGTTCTGGATAACGAAATCTTCCGCCCCGGCTTGGCAAGCCCAAAAACAGAAGCACAAAAATAGGGGATAATATCTCATAGACATGTTCCTTTTGGTGGGAATGTACTCAAAAAAGTGGCGTGTCTTTCAACGTGACACAATCCACACATCAACAGGTGAATTGTACCATGGAGTGCGCGATGTGTCAAGCGAGACGTGCAAATTCGTCCGACTTGATCCTCAAAGAATTTCGCACGCCCAAAAATCTTTAGATTTTTCCCTTCCCCCCTTGGCAAAAGAGGCGAAAAAGGGTATGATTATGGGAGGAAGCTCTCTTCCATACAAACATACATCGTGGGTATTGTGGAATAATCATATTATTTTGCGAGGAATTCCACCTAAACACTCGTCGTTGGAACCTCGGGTATAAAAAATCAAAAATTAAACGGGGCGTATTATAATATAGAGACGTGTCATGGTCAAATGTAGATATTATCAAGTTGTCTGCCCGTGCGGAAAGACACATGAGGCAACGCAGATGCAAGCGGGGGGGAGTATCCCGTGCGAGTGCGGAATCAACCTTTCGATTCCGTCGTTTCGGGAGCTAAAAACCCTCCCTTATGAAGATCGCGAAGAAACCGCCGCGCCTTCCGCCCATTTGTCCTTGGATGCCGAGGCGGGCGTGCGCCAAAAGCGGATGGGGGTGTTGTGCTTTCTAATGGTTGTTGCTCTCATCTCGGGCGGGCTTGCGGCATATTGGTACGCAACGTTCCCCGAGGTGCCTCGAGTGGAGGAGATGAGCATTTTCGACACATGGCGTCTGTGGCAAGAGACTCTTCGCCCGGGCATTGCTGCGCCGCAAACGAGACTCGAAAGAATGATTGAAGAGAATCAAAGCGTCTGCCGAAGGTGGATATACGTCGCGTCGAGCATCTGCGCGTTCTCGCTTATTTCTTCTTTAGGTCTCCTCTTCTTGAAGGCGCGCAAACACGAGTCTCCGAAACGAAAAAGGGGGAGTGCGTGAGCGACCCCGACAAGGAAAAGGCGGAAGATTTTCAAGAAACACGCCTCATTGATGAGCAGCTTGACGATGTGACGATTGTCATTTCGGAAGGCGAGAGGACGGAGGAAGTCTACCGGACGGAAGATAACGCCCGGACGGAAGTCTATGATCTAAATGGCGGCTCGCAAATGGCGCCGAAATCTGCCAACTACGACAATTCTGGATCGGGCAACTCTGGCTCCAGCAACTCCGGATCGGGCGCGGTTCAGAAGGCGTCCGTTCCGCTCATTCCGCCGGGACTCATCAGCGGGTATCGCTTCGAGAGATTCCTTGGGCGCGGAGCCTATGGAGAAGTGTGGGAGGCGCGCCAGAATAATACGCAGAGACGTGTCGCGATTAAGTTTTTTACGCACAAAGACGCGCTCAATTCAGAGCTTCTGTCGCAAGAAGTCGAGAAGTTGGCGCTTCTTTTCACGGATAGGAATATCGTTCAACTTCTTGCCGTGGGGTGGGACTCGGAGCCGCCTTACTTCGTGATGGAGTTTTTTGGGAATGGATCGCTTGCCGAGAGAATTCGTGCGAAAAAGCTCTCGCGTTTCGAGGCGGAGCGTATTTTTGAGGAGCTTTTGCGCGGAATTCGACACGCACATAAAAAGGGTATCGTCCATTGCGACTTGAAGCCCGGCAACATTCTTCTCGACGACGATGGCAACCCGCGAATCGGCGACTTCGGGCAATCGCGCTTGTCGAACGATATGACTCCCGCGTTGGGGACGCTCTTTTATATGCCGCCCGAGCAGGCAAGTCTCCACGCCACGCCGGACGTTCGGTGGGATATTTATGCCTTGGGTGCGATTTTGTACAATATGTTGATGCAGAATCCGCCGCACTACAAACCCGAGTTGGTGGAGAAAATCCAAACCGCGAACAAGTTGACGTCGCGTTTGAGGATTTATCGACGCGAACTTCGGCGGCGCCCCGTCCCGACCGGGCATCGAATGCGCCTTGGCATGGACGTCGCGCTCTCGCAACTCATCGAGAAGTGCCTTCAGCCGAACCCGGAGGATCGATATCAAACAATCGACGAGCTTTATCATGCGTGGGAGCGTTATAAAGCGCGTCGGCGGCGGCGTCCTTTAGCCTTGGCGTGCACGATTCTGCCGCTCGTTCTTCTCTTGTCGATGGGCTTTTTCATGACGTGGGCGTTTCACGCCGCGATTCGTGAGGGTGTCGATGCGCTCAAGAAGTCGGCAGTTGAGTCCGAACGCTTTGCGGCGCGTGCCGTTGCGAAAAATGCAGAGTACGAGTTGGCGCGGCGGATTCATGCCGTGGAGGAGGTTGCGTGGGATCCAAAGTTCCGCTTTTTGGTCTCCGAAATTACGAAATCGCCCGAGTGGGTTGCTTTTCGCAATACTTTGATGAATCCCGATGCGACGGACAAAGAAATCGCAGAGGCGCAGGAACATTTTATTGAATCAAAAGGGAGGCAAAGGATTCAAGCTCTGCTCGAGAAGTTGATTCCCGAAGAGTTTCAACCACATGAATTCACGCCCATGGAGCGCCAAGAAGCAACGATGCGACCCACGACCCGGCTCATTCGCGAGGAGAACGAAAAAATCATTGAGTTTCTCGAGGCGGATCGGGCTGGGTCGATCGAAGGATCGCAAGAGAAAAAGACTGCCGACGCTGAGATCGACAAGGCGACGCGACCGCCAGGTTTTTTGCCGGGAGAATTTAGCCCCGACTTGCCGATTGATGAGGTGTCGCGCCGATTGAACGCTCGCGTTGCCAATTGGTTTTTTTGTGATAAGGAGGGTTTGTCCGGGGCAAGAATCCCGTTTTCCACCACGATTGGGAAAAATTACACTTCCTTCCTCGCAAAGAACGGCATTTATACGGACACGTGGTCTGAAGACGAGGCGGAATTATACTCTCCGCGCATTTCGTCGGTGTTTCGAAGTCCGTCCTCGGGACAATGGATGGTCGCGATATCGGCTCCCGTTTTTAGCCCCGTTTCGAACGAATTTGTTGGCACGGTTTCCATGAGTGTGGGCGTTGGAATGTTCGTCGAGATGCAAAGTTCCAAGACGCAATATGCCGTTCTGATTGATCATCGTCCAGGCAGGGATCAGGGATTAGTCTTGCAGCACCCGTTGTACGATTCGCTCATCAGCCAAGGAAAACCGCTCCCGGATGAGATAATGAGCCCCCAATATTATGTCACGCACGAAATGCTCCCCGACACGTTTGAGGAAGCGATCAATTATCGGGATCCGCTCGACTCTTTTGGCAGCCCAAAAGGTGACGAGAAACGGTGGATTGCACAATATGAAAAGGTGAATTTAAGCACGCCCGGTGGGGGAGAGTGGGTCATCCTCACCCAAAAATCCTTTGAATCCAGCATTGGTCCGGTGGTGCGTTCGATCGAGCGGCAATTCATCTTTGTGAATTTGGTCGCTGCGCTTTCCTTCATCCTCATCACGATGGCAGCATGGACGACTTTGTACTACATTAGCCGCGATCAAAAACCTCGATGAGGAGGAAAGTTGGTCGTGTTTTATACTCGTTCTCCTTTAAAATTCCCGCTTGGCTCGACGCTTTGCAAGCCGTGGTGCGCAGCTCCAACGGCGGACGACGCCGGAAATTTTAAAGGAGAGCGAGTGTATCGTTTTGAATCGTATGTTGTAAGATTTGGCTCCAAGTTTCTCCCTCACAAGGAGGGACTCTTTTTTTCGTGCGATACTTCTGCGCCCCCGATATTCCTCTTTTTCGATACAAAGGAACCGAACCGTATCTTTCCAACCAAAAAAACTTCTTATTTTCCCATTTATAAGATGGGCAAATTATTGCATTTGCGCGATTTTGTGGTATAATGTGGAAGGTGGCTTGGTTTTGCGAACTTTCGAGGAGAGCAAACGTAAAGAGAGTATCAATGTTTGTCTCGACTCGAGCGTCCAAGACGCGACTCGCTTTTATATCGACACTTAAATGGGTTGTATAAGTCACGATACAAACGCAGATTTTTGATTTTAGACGGGGAGTTTATAATACTTCTCGTTGAAATTTCCGGTTCCGTCCGCCGTCGGAGCAACGCACCACGGCTCGCAAAACGTCGTGAAAACCGGAATTTTAAAGAAGGATGAGAGAAATATGTCAAATCACGAGAACACGACGCCTACTGGCGCAGCAGACGATGGGTGGCGCGGCTTGGTCTGGACGTCGGCTTGTTTGTCGTTCGGGTGCGCCACGATTCTCACGCTCTATGGGACGAAAATTTATGGAGCCGGCTCGCTTCTCCTGGCGGCATTGAGTTTGCCTCTCTGGATCGGATTCCTCAGCGCTGTTTTGAGGATCGACGCAGGCAGAATGCGCAAAAAACTCCTCGAAATTCGCCAATGGCGCAAACCTGACTGGGGCGAAAACGTCGAAAACCCTTACGAGATTGAATTCGATCAAAAGAAAATTGTCCATTTCTTCCTCCTTGGCTTGCTCCCCTGCGCTATTTTGACGATTGCGGCGCTCTATATGGCGGCAACGTGGACGGGCGAAAAGATGATGTATATTCCCCAGAATCATCTCGTCCTCGCCTCCATCCTTTGCGCGGGCGCGTGCATTATTTGGCTTATGGTAGCGCGAACGTATCGTCTCGCGGCAGAAGAAGAGGGCGTTGAGGATAAGGAATTGCGCACGTTGGGTGAGTGCGCGTGGGAATCCTGCTGGTGGTTGGGAATCGCCTCGCTCGTCCTGCTCGTCGAGTCCGGCTTGGGAAAATTAGATCCCAATCTTGCCGGCTGTTGCGAAGCTCCATTCGCGTGGGTCATATTCTTTTGGGTGCTTGCCGCGCTCTTGGAATTAATGACACGCCTCGTGATCGGTTGGATGACAACCCGCACGCAAAGCGACTCGTTCACGACGCCAATCTCCGTCTTCCTGCGGTATATGATTTTCGTCCGTGGTAATCCTATTCAGAGTTTCTTTTTCATGTTGGAACAAAAGTGGGGCGTGAGTTTTCGTTCCTCTTGGGCGATTCGTTTCGTGGCAAGATCGACTTTTCCTGCGCTCGTTCTCGTTTTGTTCACGTGGTGGGCGCTCTCGTCGTTGTATGTCGTGCAGCTTAACGAATTCGGCGTCCGACGCGATTTTGGGAAAATTCACGAAGAAATCATCCAGCCGGGACTCCATTTGAAACTGCCCTACCCCTTCGGAAGCGTGCAGACGTATCCCGTCAAAAAAGTCGAAATGCTCCCTGTCGGGTTCGACCAAAGCAATACGGAACAACTCTCCTTTTTGTGGTCCAGAAAGCATGGCAAAGAATACGAACTCCTTCTCGAATCGGGCAATCGTTCGATCGTGATCCACATCATGGTGCACTACAAAATCAAAGAGGATCCAGGGGGATTTTTCGAGTACGTCAAACAATTCCAAAATCCGCAGGATGTCGTCTACACGTTCGCGACACGGTGCCTCACGGAGTTGACGCACAAGGCGACGCTCGCGGAGATTTTCTCCATTCAGCGTGATTTGTTCGCGAAAGAACTGCACGATCGCCTCCAAAAGTATATGGATGGAAACAAAATGGGCGTCGAGATTGTCGAGGTCTCCATGCTGAACCTTCATCCACCAACGGGCGAGGCGGCAAAAGGATATCTTGAATTGATTTCCGCTGGCATCGATAAGAAAAGAATGATCGTGCGCGCGGAGAAAGAGTACGAAGTCCAACTCCTTCAGGCGCAGCAGCAATATTCGAACATCCTCACGCAGGCGGAAGTCGTCGCGACACAAAACGTCGGAACCGCGCGTGCGGAAACGTTTGAACTCCTCGCCGTTGGGAAGTCGTTCGACTTGAATCCAGAGTGCTTCCAATTGCGCTACTGGCTCAATGCCGTTCAGGATATTTTGGCGCGCAAACGATTAATCATCACAGACGATTCGATTGAAGTCCTGTACGACATGCAGGATCGAGAACAACGAGATGACGCCTCACGCGCGCTCATTCGTGCCCAATGAGAGACGTTCGTTTGCGTGTTGGATCATTTGATTATTTGAGATTTTTAATTATACTCATCGTCGTTTAAAATTCCCGTTTTGCGCGACGTTTTGCGAGCCGTGGTGCGTAAGCTCCAACGGCGGACAAAAACGGAAATTCAAACAAGAATCATTATAAAATACTACGGAGTGTTTCATGTCAGAACATCATCACCACCATCATCACCATGCATCGGACCCGGAGAATCGACTTTCTCCCGCGGCGTTTGTTTTTCGTGTCGTGGTTTCTTTACTTATCGTTGCAATGCTCATCGCGAACGGCATGACGTTTCAAGTGTCCGAGACCGAGAACGTGATCGTGACGCGATTCGACAACCCAATTCGCACGGTGTCGGAACCGGGTTTGCATTTCAAACTACCTTGGCCGATTGATCGAACGCACAGCGTGGATATTCGCAAAAGGATATTTAGCACGCCGCACGTTCAGGTTGTGACGAAAGACAATAAAAGCGTCATTATCATTGCGTACATGGTGTGGGAAGTGGACGAGCCGCTCCAGTTTTTGAAGTCGCTGGGAGATGTGGAGGCGGCGCAAAAAAGTTTGCAAACTTCCGTGATCAACCAAGTGAACGTTATGAAAGGGAAGTACGACCTCTCCGCTTTTGTTTCCACGGACGCCTCGCAAATCAAAACGGACGAGGTGGAAGCGCAAATTTGCGAGAACATTGAGAAAGAGGTGGGGGACAAATTTGGCGTCCACGTCGTGCAGGTCGGAATCCAAAGAATCGCTCTGCCCGAGGAAAACAGCACGGCTATCATCAATAGCATGAGGCAGGATCGCGACAAAGAAATCGGCATCCTTCGCGAGCAGGGTCAGTTGGAAGTCACGAAAATTCAGAACGAGGCGGCAAAACTCGCTTCCGCCACGATTGAGCGGGGAAATACCGAGGCGCAGGCGATTCGAAGCCGCGCGGAGAACGAAGCTGCCGCGATTCGTGCTCAAACGCAGAATATAAATCCGAAGTTCTATGAATTTTGGAGAAAAATGGAGGCGATGAGGCGGACGATTAGCGACCGAACGACACTTATTTTGCGCAACGACAACGCGCTCTTTGGACCACTTTTTGAGATGCCGAAGCTCGATGAAGCGAAGGCGAATATTCAACCCTCCTTGGAGACTCTCCCGGCGCTGCCGCTCATTACGCCGACGACGGAAGGACTCCCACCAGTGGACGCCACCCCGGCTCCTGCTCCAGCGGGACCTACGTCACCAGCGGCTCCAATCCCTGCGCCTGCGGCACTCCCGCCGCTGAATCCTGAGACCACACCGGACTCGTCGGCGCTTTGGTTTCATCTTCCCCCCGTGAGTCAAGAGTCGGCAGAGTACGCAATTCGCGCACTCAAACGACGGGGCTAGTCGATGGGATGGGCATAAATACTTCAAAAATCAAAAAAGCGGAATAAAAATATGAGTCGTAGAAAACCAGGAAAAATCCTCTTTCAAGGGGTCGATGCGGGAATGAAACTTTTCCACATCGCGGCGCTCGTTTTGATTGCGCTCTTCTGGCTGTCCGGCATCGGAAGCGTTAAGCCGAAAAACGTCGGATTGCTCACCCGTTTTGGAAAGCTGATTCCCTATTCCGAAGAGGTGCCGCAGCGTGGACCTGGGTTCGTGTTGGCGTTTCCTTATCCTATCGATCAGCTTGTCGAAATTCCTGCCGAAGAAGAACAACGGCTCCTCGTGAGCGACGTGTGGGCGTCGTGGGAACAAGCGGGCGCGGACACAAACGCCATTGATCCCGTCACGGAAGGGTACTGCCTCACGGGAGACAACAATATCGTGCAAGCCAATGTGGTCGTGAAGTATAAAATCACGAATCCAAGCGTCTTTCACTTCGATATTTCGGACGCGGAGACGATGATTCGTTCCGTCTTCCTTGCCGCGCTGTCGGAGACCGCCGCCACATGGTCGGGCGACCAAGCGGTTCGAACGCAGAGAGTCGTCGAGGTTCCGAACCCTGCGGGGGGGGAGCCGATTCTCGTTCAGGAGAGCTTGAGCCAGCTTGCTGCCGAGAGAACGCAGCAAAAGTTGGATCGAATCGAGTGCGGAATCACGATCACGGGCGTCGAATTCACGGGTATGCACTATCCGAGGCACATAAAGGCGGACATTGAAAACCTTCAATCGACGGACATCACGAATCAAGCGAGACTTTCTCAGGCGCAAAAAGAGGCGAACGCACTCGTCTCCGCCGCCATGCGCGAAGTGGACAATCGACTGACGGACGCGAAAAACTTCCATCTTGCAGTGACGACCGAGGCGAAAAACGAACAGGCGCAGTTCCTCGCGCTCTATCGTGAATTTTGCGACAGACCAGAGCAAACGTGGCAGCGTATGTATGCCGAGACGATGGAGCAGATTTGGTCGAACGTGGGCAAACTGCGGGTCGCGCCGCCGAATTCGAGAATTATTTTGTCTGATGAAGAGGAGGTGCAGCAATGAGTTCGACTACCTTTGAAAATATCGCGTCGAAACGAGTCCAAGATTTGGAAGTTCCGCTCACCTTCATGGAACGCGTGCGAATCGTCATTCAGCTCGGTTCCGCGATGTTCTCCGGCGGGCTGCTCATGTTGGGTCTCTGCCAAAAATGGTATGGTGCCCCCAGTATGAGCAACGTGGCGGATTTTATCATCATGATCGCGGCAATGATCGTCGCGACGCCGATTTTTGCCGCCGCGATTCATGGCATATTCTCTCGAGACACCAGCGCACACGCAATGACGGAGCAGCTTGTCGCGCTCGCCACCCTCGCCGCCATGATGACGGAGCAATACGTTATCGCAACGCTCATTCCGATCATTATGAATATCGGACACTTCCTCGAGGAACGCAGCATTTTGGGTGCTCAGGCTGCCATTGAGGGGCTAAAAACCTTGCAGGCACGGGACACCACACTCCTTTTGCCCTCAGGCGAGGAGAAAATCGTCGCCCCCTCGGACCTCAAGGTGGGAGACGTCATTCTCGTCAAACCGGGCGATATTATCGCGGCGGATGGCGACGTTTTGGAGGGCATTTCGACAATCGACCAGTCGTCCATCACGGGCGAGTCGATCCCGGAGGACGTCGAGCCGGGACGGGGCGTGTTCGCGGGAACGATTAATATGACGGGTGTCCTCAAAATTAAAGTGACGAAAACGGGCGAAAAAACCGCATTGGGTCGCGTCGTCGAATTGTTGCGCGAGGCGGAACAGTCCAAAACCCCCGTGATGAAATTGATCGAAAAGTACGCAACGTATTATGTTCCGATTATTTTGACGGTGGCGGGCGTGGTGCTCTTCCTTACGCGAGACATGAACCGCGCCGTCACGGTGTTGGTTGTGGGCTGTCCCGGCGCGTTGATTTTGGCAGGACCAACGGCAATGGTCGCCGCCCTCGCCGCTGCGTCGAAATTGGGTATCCTCATCAAAAACACGAAGTTCCTCGAGGCGGTTGCGGAAGTCGACACGGTCGTTTTGGACAAAACCGGCACCGTCACGATTGGGCATCTCGAACTCTCCGGCACGATTTTGCGTCAGGCGGAGTCGGAGGATCAGCTGATCGAAGAGGCGCTGCGCTGCGCAATCGGGTCGCGCCACCCCGCCTCCAGGGCGATCGTGGCAGCTGCGGAAACGCGCGAAATTACGCTCCTTGCGCCACCCGTCGCGTCGATTCAAGAGGCACCGGGCAAAGGTGTGTTCTTGCAAGAACCCTCCGAAACGTCCTATTTGGGGCGTCTCGAGTGGCTCGCGGAGGTCGGCTTCGACATTAGCGACTGCGCGAAGGATATCCCCGTTGGTTTCATCGGTACGACCGTTTGGCTTGGTCGGCTCGTGAAAGACGAGAATGGAGTGGTGCAACCGGTGGTTGCCGGGTGTTTTCTCTTGGCGGACAAACCACGTCCCGAGGCGCGCGAGGCGATCCAGGAGCTTCGCGAGTTGGGGATTGAGCGCTGTGTCCTTCTGACGGGCGACCGTCGCGCGGCAGCGCAAGAGATCGGACGATTCTTGCAGGTCGATCAGGTGATCGCAGAAGTGTTGCCGGCTCAGAAGTTGGATGTGGTTCATGCGGAGAAGGAAAACGACCGCTCCGTGATGATGGTTGGCGACGGCGTGAATGATGCGCCCGCGCTCGCAAGTGGCGACGTTGGAATCGCTCTCGGCGCGGTCGCAAGCGATATTGCGCTCCAGAGTGCCGACATTGCGCTCATGACGAACGATTTGCGCCGACTGCCGCTCACGATTCGACTGGCGCGCGCGACACAAATGACGATTCACGTGAATATTCTCGCTGGCGTTGCCATGACGTTTTTCTTCGTCTGGTTCGCGTCGCTTGGTCTCGTGCATCCGCTGGCAGGCGCGCTGCTTCACAACGTTGGCGAGGCGTTCGTCATAATTAATAGTGCTCGGCTTCTTCGTTTTGAGCGCGAGGCGAACAACTAAAGGCAATGAGTGGAGATAAGGGGGAATTTTCTATGGGAGCAGGATTTATACTTCTCTTCGCAGGTTTCCCCACTTCTCTACTCATTTTTGTTGCGAAAATGTCGGACAGATCCTCATCCTCGGTGTGAGTTGCCGTATTATACTCGTTCTCCTATAAAATTTCCGTTTCACGCGACGCTTTGCGAGCCGTGGTGCGTAGCTCCAACGGCGGACGGCACCGGAAATTTTAGAGGAGTCTTTATGTTTTATCGTTCGTTTTGGTATTCGTTTTTCACTTTGGCGTCATGCGCTCGTACACTTGCGGAGGATTCTGCGCAGCCACCGCCAGGAATCGTGATCGACGAAGTCCCGATTTCAAGACAATTCACGTTGGTTCGCCAAGCTTTGAAATTTTACCGAACGGAACGTGGCTTGCCTCACACGGTTGGCTCGGGAAAAACAGTCCCGGCAACATGACGCTCGTTTTCGAGTCGGCAGACAAAGGAGCGACGTGGACGCAGGTGGCAATCATTCTCAGGATGCGAAGTGCGATGATGTTCTACGCCAACGTTGGTCTGGGCGATCGGTTGGGACAATGGCGTCGGGAACGTCTCGCGCAAATGCACCGTCATTCATCAGTCGAAAGACAATGGAAAAACGTGGTCGGAAGCGCACGATTCCAAGACCGGACTGCTCTTTGGAAGGGAGGACCGAACGATTCTCCCAACCATCTGGAACTCCGGGCTTCGCCCTTCGTTCTCGGCTCCAAAGAATTTTGAACGTCCCCCATTCCTCGCCCGTGCGTAAGGAACGTTTTTTCTCCGCTCCGCTGGTCTTGCTCAGTGGTGGTTTTCCCAAAAAAGAGAAAAAACTCGAAAAAATTTTTCGAACTACTCCGCCGCACGCTCTTGAACCGCCCAAAAGTGTCATTCAAAAAAATCTTTGCAAGTTTTACAATCGGCGCAGAGCGAAATTTAAAAGAAAATATAAGGCGAAAAGGGCGCAAAATGGGCAGTCTGCGCATAAACTAAAGCTCCTTATATATCCGATATTGTCTATAATTTTAAGAAGGAAGAGTTTCGCAAATTTTCCTATCTTATGCAAGAGGAACAAAAGTCAAGATAAAAAAAACATAAAAAACGGACTGGATTTCCACGATACATAGTAGCGAGGGACGCAAAATCGAAAGGCATTTGATGCGCGTTTTTTGTTGAGAGACACATGTTCGGGAAAGATGGTCCGCAGATCACCAACGGAAGAGAGGAGTCGTAATGGTCTGCTGCCAGCTCAGAATTAGCAATTGTTCTGAACTTTGTGACTATGTGAACGAGACGCTGTGTGTTCACAATCAACTCAAGCGAGATGCGTTTCGAATGACGAAACGTCTCTTAAAACGTGGAGATCGACCATGCGGTATTTTTTACTGCCTCCACGGACCTCGAATGGTGAAATTCACTGCCATTTGGGAGTTGGAAAAAAATCAGGTACTGTTTTATGGTCCGACAGGTGAAAAAGTTCAACAAACGAAGTTATTGGATTCAATCCAAGACGATATGTGCCTTGGTTTTTGAATTCCACAGGGAGGTTTAGAATGCTAGTATTGTCTCGCAAGGAGAGTGAACGAATACGTGTGGGCGATTCTATTGTCGTCACCGTAGTGCGTCTAACGAAAGATAGAGTCCGGCTTGGCATTGAAGCTCCGGATGATGTTCTGGTGCTTCGAGATGAATTGGAGAAGGAGCCGGAATCTTGTTTCGCTGGCGCGTCTGGGGCGGCTTTTGAGGAAACGCCTAAAAAACGTGTTCCTGTTCAAACGACGCTGGCTCAAAAACGGCGTCAGGCTATGGCTCAAAGTGCCACGTCCGTCTCTGAAGAGCAAGAAGAGGAAAGTGCTCCTCCATCAGAAAGAAAGGCACCCTCGCGTCCGTTCTTCCGATTTTAGCACCGATTTTTAGGGAAAATAAAACGGGGAGAGAGCGGTCGCGCACTCCTCGTTTTTGTCTTTCTTGCGCGGAATTTTTCTCTCTGCTCCTCGTCTTCGCTCATACTTCATGTTGAAATTTCTTGTTTTGTTCCCACTTTTTTCTCATTTTTTACAAAAAAGTCAAATTTTTTCTTCGAACATCTTGACTTTCCCCTTAAATCGTGGTAGGATGGGAACATACATAGAGCCTTGTTTGCTCAGAAATTCGCTAACCGCATGAAAACTTCGACCTTTAAATTGTCGTTTGGCGAAAAATCGCTTGCTCTGCCACATATAATGTTGTGAGGCACGAGAGACGCAAGAAAAACGAAAAGGGTACGTGTGCACGCATCCCGATCGACCATAGATTCTCAGCGAGTTCGCTCCTTTGGGGGAGTGCGCTGCGTGTCTGAATCTATGGGTTGTCGAAGACCTTCATGCGGGGATACGTCTGTCGTTCTCTCCCTTTTTTTATGGAAGAGTGTGGTGCAGAAGCTCCAAAAGGGGACGTAAGCCAAAAGAAAATTTCAACGCAAGGTACCATTAAGACCCTTCCACACGCCCGCCGTTTCGCGTCCGAACGACGGGCGGGGCTTTTGGGAGACTGCAACGCGGTTTGTGCCGCGCCGTGCTACATACTCTGACGATATTTCTTCGCCCGGGTCGTTACGCCGGTGTCTTTGCTCTTTTCGATCACCAAATCAAGCGCCGGTCCGAAGAATTCGGCATTCGGTCGTCGAAGGTTGTTGTGGTGCGCCAAGTCGACAATCGCGCGGTACGCGGACTCGGCAAGATCGGCGTCATTCACGAATTCCATCGCAAATTGCGCGCTTGCCACTTCACGAATGGCGGGAAGTCGACTCAAGATCAACCGTTTTTCGTCCGTCCGAGTCGCTTTTCCCATCGCGAGACGGAGTTTTTCGAGCTTTTGCGCGGACGAGATGGATATACCAATTTGGTCGTTGGGCAGAGAAACGACGCGAATAAACGCACGAAGCGACGCGATTTTCTGGCTGTCCGAGAATTGCTCCCCGTCCACGATCGCGAGCATTTGATCCGCGTGTTTCGCATTCGGGAGGTTGCACAGGGCGCGGACTGCCACTTCGCGCATGTCGGCTTTCGCGAGATTCTCCTCGATAATCTTCCACGCGTGGTCGTCACCAATGCGCCCCAGAAGGGGGAGAATCACACTCAGATCGCCCTGCTGCTGCGTGAAAACGACGGTCGAATCGCCTTGGCAGCGGGACGCGATGAGCTTCTCCGCATCGTCGCGCGCCTTGCCTTCAAAAAGAGGAAGCAGACCGACGAGAACCGGAACGTCGCTCTTCTGGGCAACGGAACACGCCGAGACGAGAAGCTCGCTGCGGTTGGGGCAGTCTGCCGAGCGGATTTGCTCGACAACGGGAGCGAAAATCGTGCCTGCATTGCGTCGGGCGAGAATCTCCGACAGCGCGCCAAAAACACCTCCGTCGGACGTCTCGCCAAGTGCGTTGAGAAGCGCCTCGTCGAAGTTAGGCGCCTCGATCACGCTCGCGACGCGGATGACGAGACCTCGATCAAACGCGAGATTCTCAATGAGAAGCGGAACTTGATCCTTCGTGGCGAGCTTTTCAAGCGCGAGAAGTCCTGCACGTTTGAAGGCGGGCGCGTCGTCTCCCTCCTCGTCGAACGCACTCAAAACGATGGGAAGATACTGCCGATCACCAAGTTGAGTGAGCGCGGCAATCGTCTGGATTTTGAGCGTGTTCGAGAATTGATCGTATTGGGCGAGCCATTGTGCTCGTTTCTCGGCAGAGAGGCGCGGGAGCGCAAGCGGCATGGCGGTTTCGACTGCGGTGGAGATGTCCTGCGTCTGCTGATTGAGCGCGTTTTGAATCATCAGCTTGTCCGCGTCGTTCGCTTTTGCGTAGGCGGCTTTGAGGACGTCGCGGGATTTTTGCCCGGGGATTTTGGAGATCGTCCGAATCGCCTCGTCGCGGAGCGTGTACTCCGTGCTGGTGAGGAACGGCACGAGCGCTTCCACATCCGCCTCGGTTCCGAGCCATTGGAACTGTTTGACGAGCCACACTTTCACGAACGGCGGGACGTCGTCTTTCGCGAGGACTTCCTTCATCTGAGCCGCAACATCTTGGCGCTGCGTTTCTTTCCCCGGCGCGGACGCATCGTAGCAAATCTGCTGCCAGCGTGCGAATGCTGCCTCGTGAGGTCCGGCGCGGTGCGCGCGAGCGTTTTCGAACGTGCTGCCGTTGTCACTCGCTTGGCTGGGACCCGTTATCATCGTTTCGAGAAGGTCAGATAGCTTCGTTTCGTCCTGCGCAAACACGGCGCTCGAGAACATCACCAAAAGGATCGACAAAATGATCGTTGTATATCGTTTCATATTCATGTTTTTTATTCTTTCAAATTGTTATAGTGGGCAATATCTTACTATACTCATCGTACTTTAAAATTCCCGTTCTGCGCGACGTTTTGGGAGCCGTGGTGCGTAGCTCCAACGGCGGACGGCACCGGAAATTTCAACGAGAAGTATTATATTATTCCATGGTAATCTGATACGGATACCTTTGGACGCGCGACACCATACGCGTGGCGGCGGGGTCGTTCACGAAGCTGCAAGTTGCGGCGTCCCACTGCAACTTGCGATTCATGCGATAACAGAGTGCCATCAATTGGCACAACGTGGCGGCAGCGGCGGGATAGACGACGTCTTGGAACGGTCGCACACGGTGTTTTACGCACCAGCCGAACTCCTGCATGATTCGCCCGCAGCCACCTTGGTAACGTCGAACATCGACCGCACAAAGCGGCTTGATTTTGTCGCGATCCTGCCCGTGACGAAATTCGCGCTCGGAACCAACGAGAGTGATATCGTGCCCGCCGCGAGCGTGGTAGAGTTTGAAGCCGTTTTTGTAGATTGCGACGACGCCAGGAGTGGGATTTTCCTCGCAATTTGGAGGAAGCAGCCAGACGGGTTCTTCCGCATCAAGTCCCACGATATAGAGGACGCCCGCGAATTTATGCGCGCCCCAGTCGGCAAGAAATCCGTTCCCGTACTCAAGAAAGACGCGCCAGCCGCCGCCATAGCTCCCAGAGCAGCGCCAAGAATTATACGGAACCCACGGTGCTTGTCCAAGCCAACGGTCCCAATCAAGCCCCTCTGGCGGGTCCTGCGCGGGAGTCCAACACTCGATAGGTGGGTTGCCGACGGACGCATACGCCTCTTTCACCTCGCCAATCGCGCCACTCTGCACGACGGGCGCCATATAGCCGTAGTCCTCCATCACGCGTTGGCTTCCGCCCGTCACGATACGATTGTATTGCCGAGCGGCTTTCACGATTTGGCGGCTTTCGATCGGCGTGAGCGTGAGCGGTTTCTCACAATAGACATCTTTGCCTGCACGACACGCTTCAATCGTGATTTTCGTGTGCCAATGGTCGGGCGTTGCATTGATAATCACATCGACGTCGCCCCAGTCGAGCGCGTCTTCGTATCGGTCGAACGTTTTGCAATCCTGGTTCTTGTATCGGTCGTTGACTCTTGCGCAGGCGGCTTCCTTTTGGCGTTGGAAGCAGTCGCAGACTCCGACGAGTTGGAAGTCGTTATTTCCGAGCGAGTCTCCCAAGAGGTCTCGCCCTCGGTTTCCGTATCCTACGAGAACGGTCTGTAGTCTCTCGTTAGGTGAGAGAGCGCCGTCGAGCCCCAACGCGCGCCCGGGGGCGAGGAGCGGGGTCATCAGCCCGGCAGCCCCGGCAGCTTTAAGAAAATTTCGGCGAGAAAGGTTAGTTTCAGGTGTGTGTGACATGGAATCTCCTTGAGGAAAAATTGTCTTACATGCGGATAAAACGCAACGATAAGACCATTGTAATCCCCGCCCCCGCTTTTGTCAAGGGCATGGGAAACTTTCTTTCAAAATTTCTTCCCAAACGATTCCATGGGGTGTCACGACGGGGCGCGAAATGTTATAATGCTTCGCGTTGAAATATCCGTTTCCGTCCGCCGTTGGAGCTACGCACCACGGCTCGCAAAGCGTCACGTAAAACGGGAATTTTAAAGGAGACCGAGTATAATCAGAACAACAAGCCGAAATTTATTTCCACATATATTAAAGACAACCCGGTTGTTTGACAAAATGGAGGCGCTCTTATACTTTTTTTTGACGTCGTTGGGAGTTTTCCAATTCGCGTTTCTCACTTCAAAATACCAGGCGTCCAATGGGTCTGTCGCTTGAGGGAACCTCCGTTGAGCATCCCGAATTGTTTTTCGCTTAATAATCCGCATCAAATTTCAGTTTATCTCCTTTCCCACCTTGCTCTTACCCTCCATCCACACTTCATTATAACTTTCTTTGACCAAAAGTCAAGAGAATCTTTTCCCATTTTGGGAATATTCCCCGAATTTCTCGAAAATGGTCTTTTTGCCGCCTCCCCGCCTCTCGATTCAATCCACACAATCGTAATTTCCCGCATTTCAAAAAAAAAACGCAATCCGAAAAATCGGTCGATAACCTCAGCGTGGAAAGAATTTCACGCGACAGATGGAGAGCGCAACCTCTTTTGTCGTGTGGGAGACCAACGCGCTGGGAGAGCGCAACCTCCTGGCGTCGAGGTCGTGCGACTGGATCGCCTTTTTCCTTAACTTGTGTTTTCTTTCAACATGCGCGGGAGACCGTGCTGCATCAAGGAGTTATACTATGATGAAACGTATTTGGAATGATGAATCCGGCGTCTTGACGTTCGAGTGGATTCTGTTGATTACCCTTCTGGTCATCGGCATCGTCGGTGGCTTGGCTGCCGTTCGCGACGCTTACATTATTGAACTGTCCTCTGTGGCGGATGCGATCACTTCGCTCGACACGGGATACCATATCGCCTTCCCCGCAACAGTCGCGTTAGTTGAATATTACGGGGATGGTACGGATCCGCTCGAAACGAAAATGTCCACCGCAGCAGGCACGTTGTATGTCGATACCGACACAGAAGTAAGACTGCAAGCGGGCGCTGCGGATGGTACTGTAACAAAGACCACGGACTTTACCGTCACCTTGCAACCGTAATAGAGCGTAGGCATCCCACGCCACAGAATACAACAAACCTCTCAAAGGGTCGACGTCACTCGGTGCGCTAAAAAGTGCGTCGGGTGACGTCGTTTCTTGCTATAATCGGCACAACCCCCATATCTGGAATTTGAAAAAAAAGAGCAATTTTTTTCCAGCGAAATTTCGATGGATAGTAACGTAGTGAAAATTACGTCATTGGAGTTGCGCAGCTTTTCAATGGGAACCTTAATGTGGGTTAGTTTACTTAACTCAAAATGTTTTCTTTCAAACCGACGTGAGCCTTGCTCCGTCAAACTTTAGGAGATTTAACTATGATCAATCGTATTTGGAATGATGAATCCGGCGTCTTGACGTTCGAATGGATCCTCTTGATTACCCTTCTCGTGATCGGCATCGTCGGTGGACTGGCTGCCGTTCGTGACGCCTATATTTATGAACTTGGCTCCGTCGCAGCAGCGATCGGTGCGGTCGATACCTCGTATTTCGTGCAGTCTCCGTTCGAGGTCACGACTACCCTTGGTACTACTGCTACACTGTCAGGAAACGCTGTTGGCTGGACGAACGAGTCCGACCATCTTGTTGTTGGTGCCAGAGCGTCGACAACTGTTCTCAAGTATACCACCA
The DNA here is from genome assembly GCA_030527105.1 of Planctomycetia bacterium. Classification (GTDB taxonomy): domain Bacteria; phylum Planctomycetota; class Planctomycetia; order Pirellulales; family Thermoguttaceae; genus RGIG3701. The sequence continues at coordinate 1,703 of JAUNBK010000008.1, read as the reverse complement.
CGAAAGATGTCACTACGCAGACTCAGACCTATCCCACTGCTGGTACTGGTGGCTGATCATCGTTTGCACGAGTAATGTAGACGCACATTGCCAGTAGCATAGCGTAAAAAGGATGCAGTGCGAGTCGTGAAAATTTCGACTCGCCTTTTTTCTTTCCTCCTTCGTGTCGTCTCCTTTTCCCTAAGTTGCTTGTCTTCGCCAGTTCTAAGGTTTTCTTCGAAATAATTTTCACGAAATCTGGAAAAAAAGGGAGTGGGGGGGTTGCAAGACTTGCCCTCTTTATTTATAATAGACGGTTCAAGATTTTGTGACCCGAAGCCGGGAGAGTAAAAGCTCGTTCGACGTTGGGTTCCTTGCGTCGCGTATTTGGTTTCATTTCAACTATCGGATATAAAGTCGGATTATAAAGTATGTCAACGTTTCGTACATTTCGGAAGAATAAGAAAACCTGGCTTGCCACATTGGGTGTGCTGGCGATGTTCGCTTTTGTTTTTATCCCTGTTCTCCAACAGGGCGGAGGACTCACCCACGCAGGGAGAAAAAGCGTCGTAACCACTAAACTATTCGGCAATCTCAACGAATACGAATTGATTGAGGCGCGTAATCAGTACATTTGCGCTCGCTCCTTCTTCATGAATTTGTACCAGGAGTTCTCCTCCAGGGCAGAATCCTTGCGTAAAGAGAAAATGAACGACTTCCTCAAGGCGCAAAATATCAAGCAAGAGGACCTCTTCGTTCAAACGCAGTATGGACCCCAAATCAAGCCAGAGTATCAAACGGCTCTCCAAATCGCCATGATGGGAGACGCTTCCGTCATGCAGATGCAGCAGATTCTCTACGCACTCCAATCGAAACTCGCCATGTTCGGCGGTTTCAATCAGGAGCTTGGCGAATCTCAAATCATTCACTATTGGCTTGCCGCCCGATTCGCGGAGAGGATGGGGATCGAAGTGCCCGACGAGGAGATTGGACGATATGTGTCGGAGCTTCTCCAAGGAGCATTCACGCGCGAACTGTACCAGTCGGTCGTCGATAATATGCACACCCAAAGCAAGACGATTGATGAGTCGCTGCGAGAATACATTCTGTTCGAGATGTACCTGACCGCGATGATGGGGGAGCAGGAGGCTGCTCCGTCGCAAATGTGGAACGCTTTCTGCAAGGCAAATCGGCAGGCACAGGCGCAGGCGTATGTCGTTGCCGCTGCCGACTTTCTCGACAAGGCACCGGAGCCGTCCAGCAACGACTTGACCAAGTTCTTCGACGAATACAAGGATCGCGACCCGCAGTTGCACTCGGGCACGCCCGGATTCAAGCAACCTCGAAAGGTGGCGGTTCAATACATCGCTTTCGACACGGCAGCGTTTGAGCGTCCAGAAGAAGTGACGGAAGAGGAAATACTACAGTATTATAACGAGAACCGATCTCGATTTGTGAAACCTGCGGCAAACGTTCCTTCTACCATTCCGTCCGCGTCGGACTTTAACATTATGTTCCCGACAGACGCGACGGGGCCAACGGATGCAACGATTCCGCCGATCACGGAGCCGCTGCCCGAGTTGTTGATTCCGGGCGAGGCAGAAGGAACACTGGAAGAGGTTCCAGCTGAGGTGCCCTTGGAAACGCCTGCGGAGATACCTGCGGAGGTTCCGGCTGAGACGCCAGTTGAGACGCCTGCGGAGGTTCCGGCTGAGGTTCCGGCT
>JAUNBK010000059.1 GCA_030527105.1 Planctomycetia bacterium | reverse complement strand
GTTGCCTCAGGCGCAGGAGCGGGAGTTGTTTCTGGCGCGGGGGCGGCTTCCTCAGCAGGCGTTGCCTCAGGCGCAGGAGCCACTTCTTCATCGGGCGCTGCTTCCTCAGTGGGCGGCGTCAGATCCAACGGAGCACCTTCCCCAGCAGGAGCCGGCAATTCGGTCGGCAACGTCTCAACGGGCGCAGCCTCGGGAACTTCCGGAATCTCTCCCGTGTAGCCTTCCACCGGGGGAGGCGTCAACGCTTCCACATCGCCAATCGCCTGCTCAATGCCGGCGGCGGTGGAAGCCTTCTCCTTGAGTGCAACCGCAATGCCCTCGAGGTTCTCACGCTCGAGAATCGCCAACGCGTTCTTCGCCCTCTCGCCAAAAGTGGCGTTGGGTCCCGTTGCCTCCTGATAGTATTTCTTCGCACGCTCTAAATTCTCTTTCGTGTCGGACGCGAGAGCAAGTCTTTCGTACGTTTGACCCAGTCCGAGACGAGCGCGTTGCTTAAGAGCCGGAACGGACGCGGCTTTCTCTGCCGATTCGAACGCACTTTTCGCATTCTTCAAAAGGTCTCCAGACTGCTCAGGAGCCGTGTTCACGCTCGCCAAGCGCAGATACTCGTCGCCAGCGCCAAGGAAAGCCAAGGCGGCAGCAGTGCGAGAACCCGATTTCTCTCCAAACCCTTTCAACGCTTCCGGGTCGCGCTGATCGACATTGTAGAAATCATTCCACGTTTTGGCGCTGCTTGCGGCGGACGCATAAAAGAAGACATTGACGGCGATAAAGACGACAATAATCCCACCCAGAGAGATAAGAATCGTGGAGTGGTACTCTTTCGTCCTTTCGAGAAATTTTTCAAGCCAACCGGCTAAATCATTCTGCTCCAGCTGACGACGGCGTTCGTTTTTCATGAATTTATTCCATTCAAAATAATTTGTTTCTACGGATTCCGCTCACACTTTCCCTCATCGCGCGGACGCACGCCCCAAGAAAGCAGAACGACGCGACACGGTCCGACCGCCACTGTCTCTCCCAACCTACCGATCGGGAAGAAACAATAGAATGCGAAAGACCAATATCCCTTCATTATTCACATTTTATACAATAAATAGCGGGTTCGTCAAGGGGGATTTGCGCCTTTTTTCGAAAAAAAGTCGAAGTTCCCCGGGAACCACACTCGACGTCGAAAATTTCGACCCGCATGACGCTCTCTTCACGCCTTATTTGACCACGAAATTCACCATCTTCGCGGGCAAAACGATCTTTTTCACAATCGTCTTTCCCTCGAGCCACGGCTTGAGTTTTTCGTCCGCAAGTGCAGCGGCTTCGGTAGCGTCAGCGTCTGCATCAATCGGAATCGTCACCTTCGAGCGCAATTTTCCATTGACCTGAACGGGAATTTCTACCGTTGATTGCGCAATTGCGGACTCGTCCCACTCGGGGAAATTCTCGTACGCCAAGGTTTTATCGTGCCCAAGTGCCTGCCAAATCTCCTCCGCAATGTGCGGGGCGTAGGGAGAAAGGAGTAGCACAAAGGACTCCATCGCACTCTTCGGTCGAACGTCCTGCCGCGAGAAAAAGTTGACGAACTCCATCATTCTCGCGATGCCGGTGTTGAATTGCATGGCGCTCAAATCCTGCGAGACGGCTTTGATCGTCTTGTGCAGCACGCGCGCCTGTTCCTCGGAGCAAGACGCCTCCTGAACCTGCGGCGCGAGTTGGACGTTGTCGGCATTCTCGTCAATCACCATGCGCCACACACGATCCAAGAAGTTTCTGACGCCCGACACGCCGTCCACGCTCCACGGTTTCACGGCTTCGAGCGGGCCCATGAACATTTCGTAGAGCCGCAGCGAGTCGGCACCGAAATTCTTCACAACGTCGTCGGGATTAATGACGTTTCCTCGACTTTTGGACATTTTGAACGCACGGCTCTCGATACGAATTTCGGGCTCCGCCTTGAGGACGAACGTCTCTCCGCGCTTCTCGACCTCCGTGGGAGCGAGTTTCACGCGCTCCAAGGAATCTTGCTCCGCCTCGGGAAGATCCTTGACTCTCTCGGCACTCACCCACTCTCCGTTGGCACGTCTGCGCCCGACGTACTCCATTTCGCCCAAAATCATTCCCTGATTGACCAATTTGTGGAACGGCTCACGCGTCGAGACATACCCACGGTCGAACAAAACTTTGTGCCAGAATCGTGCGTACAAGAGGTGCAAGACGGCGTGCTCCGCGCCCCCGACGTACAAATCGACCGGCATCCACGCGCGCTCCACCTCGGGATCGACCAGCTGTTCGTTGTTTTTCGGATCCAAATAGCGCAAGTAGTACCAACAAGACCCCGCCCATTGCGGCATGGAGTTTGTTTCGCGCTTATAACGCTTCCCATCGAGCGTGACGTAGAGCCACTCTTTCGGCGCGTGCTCCATGGGCGGCTCGGGCTTCTCCAACGGCGGAAAGTCGAATTGCTCCATCTTCGGCAAATCAATCGGCAGGTCCGCCTCCGAGAGCGCGCGGATTCGACCTGTACGATTCCCCTCCTCGTCCAACTCGTGCAAAATGGGGAACGGCTCACCCCACACATGTTGTCGACTAAAGAGCCAGTCGCGCAATTTGTAGTTGGTCGTCTTGCGTCCCAAACCCTCCTCAGCGAGGAATTCGACGATTTTCACCTTGAACTCCGCCGTGGGAAGTCCGTTGAAGGAACCGCTATTTATCGCGACGCCATCAATGGTGAAAGCCGCCTCCGCCGCCATGAGTTTCTCGCGCGCCTCCGCATCCACCCCGTGTGTCCCAACAACGGGATCGACCACCGGTATGATTGGAAGATTGAATTTCTTTGCAAAATCAAAGTCGCGCGTATCGTGAGCGGGGACTGCCATAATCGCCCCGGTTCCGTAGCTTGCGAGGACATAATCCGCAATCCAAATCGGAACGAGCGTATCGTTCACGGGGTTGTAGGCGTAGGAACCCGAGAAAACGCCCGTCTTTTCCTTCGCAAGCTCCGTGCGATCCAAGTCGCTTTTCGCGGCGGCGGTCTGCCGATACGCCTCGACAACGACACGATTTTCTTCCGTCGTGAGGCGCTGAGCAAGTGGATGTTCCGGCGCAATCACCATGTACGTCGCGCCAAAGAGCGTGTCGGGACGCGTCGTATAAATCCGCAACACATCGTCTGCAGGTTTGCGTGGGTACTTGTTTTCGCGCCGACTCTCACGCCAACGCGCGTATTCTTGCGCATCGGGACGACCATCCGCGCGCGTTGTCCCGATGAAAAAATCCATCTCCGCGCCAGTGCTACGCCCGATCCAGTTGCGCTGTAGGAGTTTGATCCCCTCGGACCACTCTAACTCGTCCAACTCGCGCTCAAGCCGATCGGCATACGCCGTGATTCTCAACATCCATTGGCGCATTGGAATGCGCACGACCGGGTGTCCGCCGCGCTCGCTCAAGCCGTTGATCACTTCCTCGTTGGCAAGAACCGTCCCCAAAATCGGGCACCAATTGACGGGTGCCTCCAGCTGATACGCGAGGCGATGGTCATTAATGTAGGACTCAACAGCTTCCTCCCCCTCGGCACGCACGCTCTCGGGAATCGGCAATTCCGCAATCGGACGCCCTTTCTCCATCTTCGCATCATACCACGTGTCGAAGAGAATGAGGAATATCTTTTGCGTCCAGCGGAAATAATCGACGTCCGTTGTTGCCAGTTCGCGATCCCAATCGTAGCTGAATCCGAGCATTTTTAGCTGACGTCGAAACGTGTCGATGTTTTTTTCGGTGGTGATTCGCGGATGCACACCGGTTTTTTTGGCGTATTGCTCAGCCGGCAGACCAAACGCATCCCACCCCATGGGGTGCATCACACTGACGCCCTGCATTCTCTTGAAACGACTCACGATATCCGTTGCCGTGTATCCTTCTGGGTGTCCGACGTGCAGCCCATTGGCACTCGGATAAGGAAACATATCAAGCACGTACATTTTCTCCCCCTCCGGCAGACGAGGAGCGGCAAAAGTTCGATTGTCTTCCCAAAAACGCTGCCACTTCGGTTCAACGACGGCTGGGTTGTATCTTGGCATGGATTATCTCCTTGTTGGGCGCATACGCATCGTACACAATGTATAATTGTATTGCAAAACTCATTATCTCGACGTCTCGCGATCCACGGCGGCATGAGCCGAGGGCACAAACCACCCCGCCTCTACGAAACGAAAAAAGAATCAGGATATTATACAACATCTCAAAATTTCATAAAGGCGGGGTGGTCGATTTTTTCGCGTCTTATGAGGGAATTTTTATTCGTCCTCTTTCTCCTCGATAACGACGCTCTCCATCACGTCTCCCTGACGAACGGCGTCCACGACATCCTGTCCCTCAACGACGCGACCAAAGACGGAATGCTTCCCATCGAGCCACGGCGTGGCAACGTGGGTGATGAAAAACTGCGATCCATTGGTGTTGGGACCCGCATTCGCCATCGAAAGGACGCCGGGGCCATCATGGCGCAGATTGGGATGAAACTCATCGGCAAAGGTATATCCTGGTCCGCCTGTGCCGGTACCACGGGGGCAGCCGGTTTGAATCATAAAGTCCGCAATGACGCGGTGGAATTTCAAGCCGTTGTAGAAACCTTTGTTCGCAAGTTGGACGAAATTCTCGACCGTCCGCGGCACTTCGTTCGCGTAAAGCTCTAGTCGAATGGTTCCTCGATTTGTTTTAATGACTGCGTACTTTTTCATGAGCGCACTCCCTTGTAGTAAAAATCCAAATGGGTTATAATGACCAACGTTGTCCATTATACACAAAATCAAAAAAATGTATAGGCGGACGGTTGACAAAGTACATAATATTTTATAATACTTCTCGTTGAAATTTCCGGTACAGTCCGCCGTTGGAGCTACGCACCACGGCTCGCAAAGCGTCTCGTAAAACGGGAATTTTAAAGGACGATGAGTATAAAGGTACGGGTTATCATTTGAACTAGAGTCTTTCACATGAAGGAGATTAATATGAGTGAGAAAATTCAGAATATCGGCGAGAACGATTTCGCGTCCGCCACGGAGTCTGGGGTGGTTTTGGTCGATTTTTGGGCGCCTTGGTGTGGTCCATGTCGCGCACAGGGAAAAGTCTTGGACGATCTGGCGGAAGGAGACGATCTCCCCGAAGGTGCGCGAATCGCCAAGGTGAATATCGACGAACAAAGCGCCCTGGCAGAGCAGTTTAACGTCTCGAGTATCCCGACGTTGATCGTCTTCAAGGATGGGAAAGTTTGCGACAAATTCGTTGGAATGCAGGACAAAAAGACGCTGATTCAGGCGTTAAGCTAAAATCCCACGAGAGCGGAAATCGGGGCGAGGTCTGACGAATCGCCCCAACGCTTTGAGAATGCGCGTTCTGTGCGCAGAAATAGCGCCCTGTAGAGGGTGTTTTTCTTAAGATGTACCCATTCTTCTCATTATACGACTGAAAAGTTGTGCGCAAACTTTCCCCAATCGGCAAAGCTTAACACTTCGACAAAATTATTTCCATTATTACCATTGAATCGTGATGAAATACTGGTCTTTTGTCCCGAAGAAACCGATGAAGAAAAAGACGTCGGTGGGTGAAGAGATATCCAGCGCCTGGGCGTCGATGAGAAATAATTAAATTTCCCGTATTTCGAATCACGATTACAAAGGATTCTACACATGGAAGGAAAATTGAGAAAAAGGATTTTTTCGCTGTCATGGATGATAGCGACATTGATGGTATGGAGCGTCATTGGCGCGGGTACTTCGGTGCTCGCCGCAGATGGTACGGTGACGGATTCTCGGCTGTACGGTCAGGACTACGGTCGCGAGCAGGGTGTCTACGGAAAGTATGGTCACTCTGCTGCGGAAGACCTGCTCACTTTCACCAGCACCAACTATACCATTGGAGCGGCGGGTGAGCAAACGAACTTCGTTTGGAAGTCTGCGTTTGGCAAGCGTTACACTGGCGACAGTGTGACAGTGAGGATTGTCGATGGAACGAACGTTTTCGACAACCAGGGAATCTATTTCGGCGCGCGAAGCAACTCCAATGGAGTCGGTGGAGATGCGATCGTGACTTTTGATGGAGGCACGAACACCTTCACTCACCGCGTCATTTTCGGTGGCGAGGGTGGATACGATGGTGCAACGACTTCGCTCGCGGGGCAATCTGTCGTTACGTTCAACGGCGGTGTGAACACGTTCGAGTTCGATCCGAAGTTCACCACTTCTTATTACTCCGGCGGAAAATTCCTCGGAAACAAGGAAGTCGGGTCGTATGACGACGTGGACGAGTATACCTACTACCTCAACTACTACGGCGTCTACTTTTCCGCAATGACGGCAATTGATGATATCGCCCCGGGTGGTGAGGATGGCGGAAACACAAAGGGTGCAATTCTGACTTTCAATGGAGGTGCCAACACGTTCAACATGCTCACGAGCGTGGGCGGAAGCTACGACTTGACGCCCCGATGCTCCATTAGCCGAAGCTCGGACGACAACGACATCACTTTCGGTGGCACAAATGAAGTTTACTTCAACGGTGGGATTAACTCCTTCGGTGCCAGAACCTATTTTGGCGGCGCGGGAAGCACCACGACCGTTGAGTTCAACGGTGGAATGACCACCTTCACTGGAACTGTCCCGTCCTACAACTCCGACAACGCGCTGGCGTATACCGAAGACTGGTCCAACAACAGATACCGTGGAGATGATCTCCCCTACGTCTTCTTTGGCGGAAAAGATTTGACCGAAGGCGACATTGAAGACTTCAACGACTATTACGGCATCACTGCCGAATGGAGTGGTCTCGTCGGAACAAGTACGATGGAATCCTCCACCGAAGTGGTGATCGGCAAAGACGGAACGCTCAACCCCAACATGACCACAGTCGATTTGCAAACCACCGCATTCTTCGGTGGCGCAGACGACCGATGGCTCGCGGGTGACCAGGTCTACGTGAGTGGAGACGGAACCTTGACAGATGGGGAAATTGAATCCCTCTTTGTCACCCGGTCTAGCACGGATGGTTCGACGGACTACTCCTCGCTTCGTAACGACACAGGTTCTGCGTCGCTCAAGCTCGTGAGTGGAAAACTCCGATTGGGCTACGCGAACACCACAGAGCTTGTCGGAGAGCGTGCAGACAACGGAGAAGATGAAATAGACCACTGGGATAAATTTGTGGTGACGGATACGAGAAGCCGCTACGAACAAGTGCGCTTGATCGGTACCAACGCTTCCTTCGAGGCGACGGGCGGACGTATCCTGTTCGACACACGACTTCAGGTCGATGCCCTTGGCGAATTGGGTGCTGTTGCCAACCAAGGGATGAATAATCAAGACTTCAACAACGATTATTTGGGATACTTTAACACAATTGACGCAACCACCACCACTCCAGATGGAGAGACGGCTTATATCCTCCAAGCGGGTATGTTCGCCTTTGATTCCATCAGCATCAGCTCAAATGTTGATATCACGGTGGATCGTATTGGGTACTACATGATGCGCGCGGAAGAGAACGCGGATATGCACAACTTGTACACCACGACGGTTTTCGTCGACACAACGGGTGCCAGCGATTACATCACAGCTACCGATGGGACCGAAGTGATGATCGACTTGGATGCGCATAGTGAGGCCAATGGGGCGCTCAACTCCGTCCAGAAAACTGTCTACGAGAAGTGGGCTTACACCCTCACGGTTGAGGATGTCGACCCCGTGTATGCCGAAACGCCGGGTCTCGAGACAAACGAAGCGAGACTTCATATCGTCACGAAAGATATTGATGATATCTTGGTTGGAAACATGAAGGACAATGCCGACACCGTGAAATACATGGTGGGTCAGGACAACCCGGATGCCGCACCTTGCGCCGCAGTGACCGATGCGTTGGAGCAAATCTTCTCCACGTCTGTTTCTGCCGAAGATGCCGCAGGCAACTTTGACCAGCTTATCGGTGCGACCTACGGAGCCATGGTGTCCAATCGCGTGCGCCAGACGACCATGTTCAACTCCTTGTTGGCCAATCAAGTCATGGCGTCTGATGTTTGTATCAGGAACATCCGTAAGGCTCGCCTGAATGATTGGAATAGCGGAGGAGACTGTGGGAGCTGTGGGGATTGCTGCGAGTGCTGCCGCAAGTGGACTGGTTGGGCTTCGTTCTACGGCAACAATGGCGAGACGGACATGCACCACTACTACTCCGGCTACGATACCGATACGTGGGGCGCTGCAATCGCTCTCGATTGGAACGACTGCGAGTCCCGACACTTTGGCGTGTTTTTCAACTACGGCGAGTCGAACATCGACTCCAGCGCTTCCATGGGCTACACTCATATCGAATCGCAAGATTATATGGTTGGTCTTTATGGCAAGTGGCTCGGAGTCGTGGGCGGCGGCTACGGCTTAGGCGTCGTCTCTGTCGCGTGGAGCGACTACGAGATGAAGCGTGAATTGTACCTTGACGACACGTTCGATGGTGATACAAAAGGCGTCTCTCCCTCGTTGTACTACGAGCGCGGTTGGATGTGGTTCTGCAAGCCGGATGCATGGATTAACCCCTACTTCGCTCTCCAGTATGTGTATGCTCACACCGATGGATTCAGCGAAAATGGATATGACATCGTTGGCAACGATAGCGATCTGTCGCTCACCGTGAGTGACATTGATCATCACTCCCTCAGAACCTTTGTCGGTTTGAGAGCGTCGCGAGACTTCATGTTTGGTCGCTGCTGCGATCGTCGAATCACCCTCCGAGCGAATGCCGCGTGGATTCACGACCTCCTCGGAAGTGTTGACCCAACGTTCACCACGCACCACGCCTGCAACCCGACCTACCCGGTTTGGAACGTCAGAGGGAACAACGGCGGACGTGACTGGGCGAACATCGGAATGGGCGTCGATTTCAACCTTTGCGAGAGACTGTCCTTGTTAGCAGACTACAACGTTTATGTGAATCAATATGACGTTTATCACGGAGGGATGGCGACACTGCGATTTGAGTTCTAGTCCTGTAATCGATTCTTAATACGGGAGAGGGATTCGGCTGAGGTCGAGTCCCTTTTTTCTTTCTTGTGCGATTCTATACCTGTTGCAAGAGATTAGGAAAAAAAGGTCTTTCCTCACGAAATTAAGTATGATGCGTATATTATGAGTAAAACATAAACGATCTTACGGAGTCCCTCTCTGCCAAATTTTTCGCGCCAAACCTTGACTTTTGCGCCCAACATGGTACAATGGAAGAGTTCGTCGTTGGAGCTTCACACTGCGGTTCCTCCCACTTTTGTATAAACTCAAATTCATTCGAGCGCCAGTATAAAACGCTTAATCCTATGGTAGATCGTTCCTCTCATCGTGTGCAAAAAATGTTTGGCGAGATTGCCGGGCGTTACGATTTTCTTAATCACTTTCTCTCCATGGGAATCGACCACTGGTGGCGCTGGGGCGTCGTGCGAAACGTCGCGCCGAGAAATATCCCAGGGGCGAAAATCTTGGACGTTTGCACCGGAACTGGCGACTTGGCTATCGCGTTTTGGAAAAAATACCACATCCCGGTCGTGGGGGTCGATTTTTGTGTCGAAATGCTCGAGATCGGACGTGAGAAAATTCGCAAGTTGAACGCCAATGCCGAGTCTGGCGCCGAGACGCTGGAGCTTCGCGAGGGGGACGCGTGCGCGCTCCCTTTTGACGACGAGACGTTTGAGGTCGTGAGCGTTGCGTTTGGGCTGCGGAATGTGGAAGACATGAGGCGCGGGCTTCAAGAACTCATCCGCGTCTGCGTGCCGGGTGGAAAGGTGGCGATTTTGGAGTTCAGCACGCCAACGTTTCCACCGATTCGATGGGCGTATTCCTTCTATTTTCACAAAATCCTTCCCCGAATTGGGCAGTTGGTCGCGAAGAATCGTTTCTCCGCGTATGAATACCTCCCGCAGAGTGTCGACGAATTCCCTCAGGGAGAAAAACTCACCCAAATCATGCGCGAAATGGGGCTGGAATCCGTTGCGTATCGCCCACTCACGTTCGGCATCGCCACGCTTTATACCGGCACCAAAAGCGCAACTCAGGATTCCTCCGTGCCTGATTGAATGCCGTTTTTGTCGCTCCAATCCTCAATTAAAAGATCAAGCTCCGCCTTCAATCGGGGCAAAATCTCGTCGTAGGAGAAACTCCCCAGCAGCTCGCCCCGGCGTTTGAAGTTGACGCACTCGGCACCGCACCACAAACCAAGGTCGGCATGATCCGACTCTCCGGGGCCATTGACGCGGCACCCCATCACGGCGATCGTGAACGGAAATTCGCGAGCATAAAGCGTTTCCTCCTGCACCCTCATCGCCAACTCGACAAAACGAGCATTCTGCACGCGCGAGCAACTGGGGCAGCTAATAATGTCCAACGCGCTTTGGTTTTCTTCGAGACAAAACTCATCGGTTTTTTTCCCCTCGCTCACGTCTCGAATCAACTCGAGACCCGCCGCGACTTCCTCCGTTTTTCGGTCGCTCGGAATGGTGAGCGAAATACGCAGCGTGTCGCCAATCCCCTCAAAGAGGAGCGGCTCCAACGCAGCGCGGCTTTTTTGGATGCCCCTTGGTGGCGCGCCAGCCTCTGTCACGCCCAAATGGATCGGCACCTCGGGCATCTTTTGCGCAAAAAGTCGATTGATCGCGACCACATTTTTCGGGCGAGAATCCTTGAGCGACACACAATATCGCGCGAAACCCAACTCCTCCAGCCACTCGGCATGCTCAATCGCACTCGCGAAAATAGGGTTCTCCTCCATCTTTTTTCGCGGATCGATAGAACCACAATTCACACCGATGCGCAGCGCCAAATCATGATTGCGCGCGAGATTCACAAGCCAACGCACCTTTTCGCGCCACGAAATATCCTTCTCGGTGTGATGAAGATGCCCCGGATTATAACGCAGCTTCTGCACGAACGGCGCAATTTGCTCCGCAATGCGATAATTTTCTTGGAGGTCGACTGAGAGATTGATTTTTTGTCGAAAACTGGAATTCAAACGTTGAATTTCGTGGGCGACAATCGCGAGAGCGGCAGCGTCGCTTTTCGAGTCGACCGCGAGGCGCACAATCCCCGCCCCCGCCTCGGCAAGGGTAATAATTTGCCGCAAGACCGTTTCGGTATTCTGAATTTTCTCCGTGCACATTGATTGCACGACAATCGGACTTTGAGCGCCAATGGAGACTGACCCGATTTGGATTTGGCGAGAGTTTCTCATTTATCACATATCCTCGAACAAGCCGTACGGAAAAAATAAAGAGACGACGGAACGAATCCCGCCGCCTCTCAACGAAAAACAACAAAACACAAGGTTGCGTACTTACGCACGCTTGCACAGTTTAGGAATCAGCCGAAACGACCGAAACCGGAATCACCAACGCCGCCCTTAAGCTCTTTACGCACGCTCTTGACACGATTCGCAGGCTGGATTTCCTCGCGCTCGTCCGATTTATCCTTTCTTTCGCGCTTCTCGGAGACAGGCGCCTCCGTGAGAGCTTTGATCGAAAGGCTGATTCGACGCGCTTTCGGATCGACCGAAAGAACCTTGACGCGCACTTCTTCGCCCACCTTCAAGACGTCTTCAACCTGTCCGACGCGCTTGTGAGAAATGGCAGAGATATGGACCAAACCCTCGATGCCCGGCTCCAACTCGACAAAAGCGCCAAAATTCATGATTTTAGAAACTTTGCCAGAGACCTCAGAATCGACGGGGAAACGTTCCTCAACGCCCTCCCATGGGTTTTTCGTCATACTGCGGTATGCGAAACTGATCTTTTTCTTTTCACGATCAATTTTTTCGACCTGAACGCGAATTTCTTGCCCCACCGAAAGAACATCGGACGGATGCTTGACGGGCGACCAAGAAAGCTGGCTAATATGAAGCAAGCCATCAATTCCGCCGATATCCACAAACGCGCCGAAGTCCATGATCGTCCGCACCACACCGTCATAAATCTGACCGGGCGCCAATTGAGCGAACAACTCGTTTTTCATGGCGTCACGCTCACGATCCAAAATCTTTCGACGACTCAGAACAAGATTGTTGCGCTTGGGATTCACTTCCGTAACGAGGCACTCGAGCTTCTGACCAAGGAACTCCTCCAAGTTTTCGACTCGATGGGAGGCGATTTGGCTAATCGGAATGAAGCCACGGAGGTTGCCAACTTTGCACTCAAGCCCGCCGGAATTGTGCCCGGTGACGGTGGTTTCGACCGTCATACCTTTTTGCACGATCGACCAATCGACCGCCGCGACGGCAGTACCGGGAAGCCCTGCCTCGAAAAGCCCGTCGTCATTCGTCGTACGCGTGACAACAACCTCAAGCTCCGCGCCCGTTTCGGGATTTTCGCTGAATTGCTTGAGTGCGACAATACCCTGCTGCGCTGAACCGGGGATTTCAACAAAGACATTGTCTTTCGAGACACTCACGACCTTGACCTTGATTTTCGCATTCACTTCGAGAGTCACGGATACGGGAGCGGTTCCCATAAGAGCGGCATCCAAATCCACCCCGCCAAGAGAGTCACTCAACTCCGCCTCGTCTTGGGCAGACAAACCAGCACGCTTATTCTTAGCTTCCTCGCGCACTTCCTCCAGATTTTCCACGACGGGTGTCTCAGCCGCCTCCATCTCCTGCGCAGGAGCATCCGTCTGCGCCACTGCAGGACCCGCCGCAGCGGGTTCAACGACCGGAGCTTCAACGGGTGTCGCCTCCGACTGTTGCTCTGCATTCTCTACTTCCACGACGCTCTGCGGATTCTCTGCTTCCGGCTGAATGGTCTGGGAATTCACTTCGATATTTTCCATTAATCCTGACTCCGATAATAACACACTGCTTCGAACACCCCGCGAATACAACTGCGGCGGACGGACGAAGACTTCTTCCAGTTCCTCGCTGCTCGAACCACGCATTTTTTGTGACACGTAATTCGATCTGGCGCTTTTCGCGATTATAAAAAACCAAACGCCTCGGATTTATCATGATATCCGATTTTTTTAGATTGTCAAGAACCAGAGGGCATTTTTTTGTCCGTTTTCGCGAAAAAAGTGAAAATTTTTGACTTTTTTTCCCTCTCCCTCTTTTCTACAACGGCAATCTGCTGTATAATGAAGACGAGTGGTGGATTTTGCGGCAAGAAGCACCTTGCCCACGCCCACCGCCGCAAAAGGGGTTTTGCTTGTCAAAAAGACGCGATATCACACATACAAACAAATTTTCTTGGGGAGTCCCTCCCCAACAACGGAGTTGTCGATGATTTTTCAATTTTATTGTCCGCAGGGTCATTTGCTTCAAGGAGATACGGCACACGCTGGTCAAGCGATTGCGTGCCCGATGTGTGGAATTCAATTTATTATACCTCAGCCGCCCCCGAGTGTTGCGCCGGTCGTGACTCCCGTGACGCCAAGTGTTGCGCCAATAACGACCCCCACTACCCCAACGCCGCAGATAGATTTGAAGCCGCGCCGAAGCTCTGGCGGACCGAATCTCAACGATTTGCTGGGGGGAAAGAGCGCCGCGAATCCGATTGAGGCGACATTTGTCGAAACGGTCGATGAAGACGAGGAAGAACCACCATTGGCGGAGATTTTTGGAACTGGAGGGGCACCCGTCCTGAGCGACGACGCGAAAATTGACGCCGCGATGCTCGAAAAAAAGAAGGCGGAGCAACTTTCGATCCTCCACATTCCCTGCCCAAAAGGGCACGTTTTGGAGGTTCCGAGGGACATGATTGGCGAAAAAGCTCGATGCCCTTATTGCAAGACGATCTACTCTATTGAGTTCGAAAAGAGCTTGGAGTATCGAAAAGAGCAGCAAGAACTTCGAGAGCGCGAAGAGGCGCGACTCGGGAGGATTTGGCTCACACGAGCGATTATCGCGACCGTTCTTGTTGTGCTGTTTATTATTTTGATGATAAGCCTCACCTAAACGAATCCCCAAGGCACGCCGCAGAATCCCGCACGCCGAGCGCCGTGCCGCACGTCCCGCGCTCGTTTTTTCCCACCGTTTTATATTATAACACCCACCCCAAGACAAGAAAGGGCTTCTATGAGACACTTTATTTCATCCGCTTCTCGATCGTTCATGGCGCGTTTTTTCGTCACGTTTTTTGTGTATCTCGTGTATCTCGTGCTTCTTCTGAACATTCAGTCCGCACTCGCCAAAAATCCGGCGGAAGTGTGGGATCTGGAGGAGTTGCGACAGCCCCCCGAGGCGCAGTGGGGCGACGTTCAAACGATTGAAACTCAAACTCCAGACGCAACGCGCGTTGAAGTGCAGAAGGTTTTTTACGCTGCCGAGCCGTTTGATAATCGTCCAACGCGCGTGATGGCGTTTTTCGCGAAACCCGTCGGCGCTGGACCTTTCCCCGGAATTGTTCTCGTCCATGGCGGAGGCGGCACGGCATACAAAGAGTGGGCGATTTTGTGGGCGAGCAGAGGATACGCCGCGATTGCGATGGATCTTGCGGGACGTGAGGTTCTCGACGATGGCTCCACCCAAAAAATGTCCGACGGAGGTCCCGACCAGTCGGACGGAGCGAAATTCGCCTTTTTTGAGGAAAACGAGTATAAGAAATTGTGGACGTACCACGCCATTGCCTCCATCATGCGCGCACACTCGCTCCTGCGCTCTCTCGATTGCGTCGACGAAAATCGAACAGCCGCCACGGGCATTAGTTGGGGAGGCTACCTCACGACAATGGTTGCGGGGATTGATGATCGCTTCAAAGTGGTCGTCCCCGTTTATGGGTGCGGGAATCTCGAGAAAAATAGTATTTGGACGAAGCGGATTGGGAATCTCCCGTGGCCCGGATCCGTGCGTTGGAACGAATATTTTGACCCGATCCGCTACGTTGGTGCCGCAAAATGCAAGATGTTTTTCTTGAATGGGACGGACGATTTTGCCTACCCGCTCGACATCCACCGCAGCTGCTGCGACCGCGTGCGTGGGGCGGACGTTCGGCTTCAAGTCCACATGCCGCACAACCAAGGAGTCGGATCGACAACCCCAGAGATTTTCGCGTACGTGGATTGGGTACTTTGCGACGGCGCTCCTCTGCCGTGTCTTGAGGATATTCGCGCCACGCGTCTTGACGACGGCTCTCTCGAAATCTCCGCGCACGTCAAATATGGAGCCAAAGCGCAAGCGCCTCAATTGTTTTACTCCACCGACCCGGGCGGATTCAAGAATGGGCAATGGACACCACGCCAGTGGGAGTCGCTCCCGGCGTCGATTGTCGGGGAAAAAGGAGAGAGCGTTGTCGCTAAAATCCCCGCAGAAGTCGCGCTCAAGAACCCATTGCGCGTCTTTTTGTGCGTGAGTGACGCCTCGGGGAACGTTGCTTCTTCGCACTATATTCTCGTTCGCCCCATCGTGAAACCCAATTTCGAGCCGGCACCCGAGGGGAGCGTTCTCCTTTTTGGTCGCGACTCGAATGGCGTTCTCGTCAATCGTTTTTTGAGCAAAGAGGGCGGAGAAATCGATTGGAAAATCGAAGGAGACGAATTGATTTCCACCACGCGACCGAATCACGACCCGAACAGCATCCACTCGGCAGAGGATTTTCGCGACGCCCTCATTCATGTGGAGTTCAAGGTGCCAGACGGGGCCGGGAACAGCGGTCTTTATATCCACGGCAATTATGAGATGCAGATCCTCAACTCGTCGCGGGAGCCGGACGTGCATTATTATAATTGCGGAGCGTTGTATCGTTTCTATCCTCCGCTCACGCAAGCGGCACTCCCGGCAGGAGAGTGGCAAAGTTACGACATAACGTATCACGCCCCGCGTCGCAATGAGTCGGGGAAAATCGTGACCAAAGGGCGCATCTCGGCGTACCTCAATGGGGTTCTCGTCCAAGATAATGTGGAATTTGAGGAACCCGTTTCGATGTGGCACCCATTCCGACATGGAACGACGGATTTTCTCAAGGCAAAATACGAACGCCAAAAGAAGACCGCATTTGGACCGCTCTTTCTCCAAGACCACACGAATCCGGTCCGCTTCCGAAACGTTTGGGTAAAACCCATTGAGCAATAAAAGCGAGAAGTCCCATGGGTTACGGACTCATGGGACTTTATTACTACTCATCGTTCTTTTTTATATTCATCGTTCTTTATACTCGTTAAAGTTCCAGCTTTCACGACGTTTTGCGAGCCGTGGTGCGTAGCCCCTACCGCAGGCTCAAGGCGGAAATTCCCGGTGTGGGGTCTCTCAGACGACAAAAGCGAGCCCCATTAAGAGGCACACCTCGATCGTGAGGTAGAGCACCATTGCAGCAATATTGGCGCAGTAGTAGAGCAGCCTGCCGGGGCCGTCCAAAAACGTGTGTCTCAGGAATAGCCAGAGGAATTTCGTCACCCACCCACACATGACGAAAAAGGTGGGGACGCCAGTCAGGGACGTAAGCGTTATTACATGGAGTTCTTCCCAAGGGGAGTTTCTCATCAGCCAAAAGAACCACGCAACCAAGAAGAAGAGCATGAAGATCATGCCCATCTTTATCCAACACCAAGTACATCGACGAGTGAGAGCGCTCATCTCGGGATGAAGCACGCTCCAATCCTTGTCCGCAACGAGGCATTTCTCTTCGTAAGTCAATTTTCGCCAATTCTGGCGCGTCAGCGCGGGTCTAGGTTGGGTTTGGCACATGTCGGACAGGAGCGGGGTCGGAATCGGCGCCGGGAGCGGTGGCGGCAGCGTGTTCATCATTGGCGGCAGCGAGACCCTCGGAAGCGGTGGTGGCGCATTGAGGGAATTCGGCACGCTCCCCTTTCGTCTTGGCGCGGACACCCTTGGCAACCATGCTTGCTCAACGCCGTACGTCACAACTTCTGGATTCTGCTTCTTCCTCTGGAGTGAGGCGTTTTTGTAGGTCTCTTTCTTTGCCCGATCGAACAACTGAACCAAATCCTCTGGCGCGTCCTTATGGATAACGTCGAGAAGAGACGCCGTGAATAAACCGTGCCCACGCTCCTCCCACTCCCACGAGCGCTCGTTCGTGGTGCAGGAATTCATAATCACCATCGTCTCAGGCGAGTGCAGCGTCTCCGACGCAGTCTCGTTTTGAATGGACATGCCGATGTCCCGAGCCACCCCGCTAAACCACTGCGTTTCTTCCGGCGTGACGTCGCGCGCCAACGCCAAGCGATTTTGGCAGCAGTCGAGAATCAGGCAAACCTTCCGCGCAGGAATCCTTCGAAGCGCAAGGATCAGCTCATCAAGGGGAATCGCGGTGTGCTCCAAATCATTGGCGCGCGAGGACATGAGACACAAATAGCGCTTCCCATTGGACCAAACGCCGTGCCCAAAAAAGCCGACGATGAGCACATCCAAGGGAATCTGCCAATGCAGAATGTCCAACACGTCCTCGCGCGTGATGGGTCGCATCCCATCCGTTTGACAAGTGCTCAACACGACTTCGTTATTTTCGAACCCATACTTTTCCTTGAGCGCCTCCGCCACCGCCTCGGCATCTTGACGCGCGAATTTCAAAGGCGTTAAGGGTTGATACGCGTTGATTCCGAACAAATAAGCTCGTTTTTCCATGTTCCTCTCCTCAATTCTCTTTTCTTTATTCTAACCGGAGGGTGAAACGGTGTCAAGGGGGGAGAGTCGAAAAAAGGGAGAAGAGAGGGTGAAGTGTGGAAGGGGCAACTCCGCCAATGGGGTTATACACTCCACAGGCGGAGAAAATTGAAAGTTCTAACAAGAGCGATTAAAAAACCCAGCCGGTTCTGTATTCATAGTCCGAGCGGAGGAATTTGTCCATCTCAGGAGCGTTGGTGAACGAGAATTTGCTCGCATCCCACGTGAGAGTTTTGTTCCCGGCGCGGTGTGCCGCATTGCCAAGGAGGTTGTTTTCGATGAGACGCCCGGAATAATCGAAATTGCACAAACTCTCCGGACCACCCTTTGCCGCGAGAATGAACTCCTTATAATGCCCTGCCGACGCGGGAATAAACGGCTCTGGACGCTCATAATTGGCGAAGTCTGCCGACGGCGAGAGAACATTCTTGCCATAGTCCGCAACAAGCGTCCCTTTCTCGCCAATAAACGCAACGCCGATGCCCCACTGATTGATGGTCGTGTCGTTGCCAACAAGCGGCTGAAGGAGATCGCTCCGGCGCTTCATCCCCTCCGGACCATGGTACCAAACGAGTTTAATGTCGCCAGACGTGAACTCGCTTGACGTCTTTCGCGCAGCATGCTTCCACGTCGCAACCATCCATGGAGGAGTCGCAACGGGGTCCGGATTCGGTCCCTCGCACGCAGCCTCAATCGGGATATCCAACTCGAGCGCCCAATAGGGCAAATCGATCAAATGGCTCCCCATATCGCCCAGCACGCCGGTTCCAAAATCCCACCGCCTGTGCCAATTGAGGCAGCTGCCGTTGAGATAATTCACATTGAAAGCTCGCATCGGCGCGGGTCCAATCCACTCCTCCCACGCATACTCGGGTGGCACCGGCTGTTCATCCAAAACGGCAGCCCCAATCGGAGCAATCGTGCGCGAACACCATACATGCGCCTCCTTCACCTTTCCAATCGCGCCCCGCTGAATAAGCTCAACGACACGTCGATAATTGTCTCCCGCGTGGATTTGCGTCCCCATCTGGGTTGCAATCTTCCCACGCTGTTTTTTGTATTCGTTTTGCATCAGGCGCGCCTCTTCGACCGTGCGCGCAAGAGGCTTCTCAGTATAAACACTTTTCCCAGCACGCATCGCGGCAACGGACGCAAGAGCGTGGTGGTGTTCTGCCGTCGAAACGATAAATGCGTCGATATTCTCGTTATCGACGAGCGTGCGCCAATCGGTCGTGCGAATGGCGTCGGGGAATTCTTCGCCCGTTTTGGCGAGCGTGTTTCGGTTTGTGTCGCACAAGGCGTAGATATTTTCGCTCATACAACCATTTAGATTTGCGCGACCGCGCCCTCCAACACCGAGAATGGCGAGGTTGAGTTTTTCGTTAGGCGAGACCTCTCCCCGCACGACGTTCTGAGGCAGAACAATGAGTCCAACCCCCACGGCACCCACGGCAGACGCGCTCAGAAAATTCCTACGTGACAATGATGGCATGATTTTTCTCCTAAAAAGGCAGGCAAAACAATAAAGCTAGCTGACAAACGCATGTCGCCAACACTCCCTTATCATAATGCATTTTTCTCGTCTACACAAGGGCTCATTTCGTTTTTTTGAGAAAATTTCTCCCTCTCGACTCGTTTTTTTTCGAAACAAAGAAAAACCACGCTGCTTCACACACCACGCACCGGGAAAATTCAACGAGAAGTCTCATAAAAAAAAGAGGAGTCCCGAAACGTCTCGACGACTCCCCCAAAATATCAATAATTGAGAAAGGCAGCATTATTGTAGGCGTCGTCTGCTGCCGTGAGAACGTACGGTCCCCGCTCCGTGATCGCTACCGTGTGCTCAAAATGCGCGCTCGGCTTTTTGTCCGCAGTATATTGAAGCCAACCGTCGCTTCCCTCGCGAACCTTGTGAGTGCCAACGTTCACCATCGGTTCGATCGCAATCACTAACCCCGGCTGAATTCGGAAATCGCCATACCGACTGTAGTAGTTCGGCACCTGCGGCTCCATATGCATGACACGACCAATTCCATGTCCGACGAATTCGTCAACCACCGAAAAACCGCTGTCCTCGACATAGGTCTCCATCTCCTTCGCAATGTGGCTCCAGTGCGACTTTTGCGGGAGCAGAGAAATCGCCAAATCCAACACGCCCTTCGTCACGTCGAGCAACTTTTGCTTCTCTTCCGAAATGACCCCAATCGCGTAAGTCACAGCAGAATCGCCACACCAGCCCGCGACACGAGAACCAATATCGACACTGAGAATGTCGCCCTCCTGAAGGACTCGATCGCCAGGAATACCATGAACCACCTCTTCGTTCACTGACATGCACGTCACGGCAGGAAAAGGCTTGTGCCGCGAATGCAGTTGGACGCCCTTGAACATTCCTTCGACATTCTTGGCATTAAAGTACTTTTCGACCAAATCGTTCGCTTCTCGCGTCGTCATTCCGGGGCGAACGGCTTGCGCAATAAGCTGGTGCGCATGATAGACATGCAAGCCCGCTCGACGCATCAAACGAATCTCGCGCTTGGTTTTGAGTTCGATCATTTTCTCTAACCACCTTCCATAAGAAAACGCAGCCCCTCGCAAGGCTGCGCCGAAAGCGGAATCAGGCAATTTTGTCCAAAACCGTTTGAATCCTGTCAAAAATCTCTTCTACCGTGCCTAAACCATCGATGGTGACCAAAAGACCTTTTGTGCCGTAGTAGTCCAAAAGCGGCGACGTCTGCGTTCGATAGCCCTCCAAACGCGTCCGAATCGCTTCCGGTTTGTCGTCCGCACGCCCTCGACCCGCCAAACGAGTGAACAATTCCTCCTCAGGAACCTTCAGCTCCAACACAATGTCCAACGGCGTGCCGTTTTTCGTCAGCATTTCATCAAGCGCCTCCGCCTGAGCAATCGTACGCGGAAAGCCGTCGAGCAAAAACCCTTGCGCGCAATCATCCGCATTCAAGCGTTCCGCAATAATATCAATGATGATCTGATCGGGCACCAACTCGCCTCGAGACATATACTCGTTCGCCTTGAGTCCAACTTCAGTCTGCGCGTCTCGCGCGGCACGGAGCATGTCCCCCGTCGAAAGATGGGCTGGATGATACTTCTTGATGAGATACTCCGCTTGTGTACCTTTGCCCGCTCCGGGAGGACCGATGAAAACCAAACGCATGATTCAAACTCCTTTGTGATAGTGATTCTCAAACATATAGTAAGTCGGCGTGAAACTCTAACAAACCCATCCGCCGACGGGTCGTTAAAATTTCACGCGATATAATAACAAACCAAAGGGACGAGAACACTATTTCTCGAGCAGTCCCTTCATGTTTCTCATAAGCAAATGGCTATCAATCTTCTGCACAAGGTCGAACGCCACGCTGACGGCGATGAGCAAACTCGTACCACCGTAGAAACTCGCCAAGTCCTGATTGACGTGCATGTAGTTCGCAACCAACGTCGGCATAATAGCGACGACCGCAAGGAAGCCCGCACCCACATACGTGATGTGGATCATGACCTTTTCGAGGTAGTCAGCAGTCTGTTTTCCAGGACGATGCCCACGAATGATGGTGCCATTGCTCTTCAAATTGTCTGCCATGTCCTTCGGGTTGAACGTGACGGCAGTCCAGAAATAGCAGAAGAAGAAAATAAGCGCAATGTACATCGCATTGTAGGAAAACAACGCATCATGCGAAAACATGTCGTACAGCCAGCCCAAATACTGGTGCCCTTGGAAGCCATGGAAGAGATAAGCCGGTATCATGAGCAAACTGCTTGCAAAGATAATCGGCATAACTCCCGCCTGATTGACCTTCATGGGGAGATAATGGCGCATACCACCATAGACACGCTTGCCACGCACGTGTTTGGCGCTCTGAGAAGGAATCCTTCTCTGTCCAAGCGTGATGAAAACGACGCCCGTGATAACGCCAACGAAAAGCGCAACGAGAACAACCAACGAAGCAACGCTGGTTTCACCGCCGCTCACTTGAATTCCTTCCTTTTGGAATTTTGCAGCAAGCTCGATAATCGGGTGAGGCATACGCGCCAAAATGCCAGCCATGATAAGGAGGCTGATTCCGTTGCCAATGCCATAAGCGTCGATCTGCTCGCCAAGCCACATGAGGAAAGCGGTTCCGCACGTCATAGTGAAGACCGCCGTGAATTGCCAGAAGAGGGTCAACTGCCCCGCCTCATTGCAAAACTGCGGAAGGAAGAAGCCTTGGTGCATCTTCGACATGGCAATAAGATAGAACCAGCTTTGGAAAACACAAAGTGCAATAGTGGCGTAACGAGTGTACTCGTTAATCTTCTTTCGACCGCTTTCACCCTCTTTTTGTAGTTTTTCGAGCGGAGCCCAACAACTTGCGAGAAGCTGAAAGATAATGGACGCGGAAATATAAGGCATAATGCCCAATCCGAAAATGGTCATTTGCCTCAAATCACTCGCGCTGAAAATGGCGGCCTGATTCAACAAACTGTCCAACGCGCCCTGGGACTGCTGCGACTGCGTGTCTAACTGGCTGGAATCCACCACGGGAAGATCAATATGATAACCAATACGGAAAATAGCCAACAACACCAGAGTGAGGAAAATCTTCCTCCGGAGTTCCGGAATTGTAAAGATGACTCGAATCTTTTCTAACATGAATGATTCATCCTATAAAAATCAATTAAACAAGCGGCGCGAGCGCGCGCATAACACCAAAGTTCCCAACTGGTGAATCGGGAAAGCTATCATCAACAATTATTGGCATTCTACCACAAACGCCTAAAAAAACTAGGGGAAAGTGCCAGAAAAAAACCATTTTACGCCAAAAAAGCGAAAAAAACAAGGTGCAAAGTCGTATAAAACACAAAACAACGGCGTAAAACCAGCCGCCCAGTCTTACGCCGTTCGATTTTATACACAGCGGCGATAATTAAGCCTTGACTTTTTTCTGAAATTTGACGACCGGTGCCTTTCCGGGAAGCAACTCCAGTTCGCTGCCAGACGCTGCGATTTTCTCGGCAGCCGACTTGCTGCAACGGTGCGCCTGAATCTTCACCTTCTTGGTCAACTCGCCATCGCCCAATATCTTCAAGACGTCATAACGGAACTTGATAAGCCCCTTCTCTTTGAGCGTCGCAGGAGAAACCACTTCACCGTCTTCAAAGAAGGCGTCGATTTTTCCCAAATTGATACTCGCAACACGATCGGCAAGCGGATTATTAAATCCACGCTTAGGAATACGACGGAACAAAGGCATCTGTCCGCCTTCGAAACTGACATTCATCGAAGAACCGCTACGGCTTCCGTAACCTTTGTGACCGCGACCAGCAGTTTTGCCCTGCCCGGTTCCTTTCCCGCGCCCAAGACGCAAGGACTTTTTGTTCTTCTTAATGCCGGTATTAACATCATGCAAATTCATTGTCAACCTCCTTACAAATTCACTCCGCGAAGTCTTTCCACCTCGTCTTTGGAACGGATTTGCTGCAACGCATCCAACGTGGCTTTCACCAAGTTGAGAGGATTGTTCGATGAAAAGCTTTTGGTCAAAATATCATGAATTCCACATGCTTCGCAAACGGCACGCACCGCAGCGCCTGCAATAATTCCAGTTCCAGGACGAGCGGGAACCAACACAACGTGAGCCGTACCAAAACGACCATGGACTTCGTGAGGGATCGTCGTTCCCGCTAAAGTCACTTTCATCATGTTTC
>JAUNBK010000173.1 GCA_030527105.1 Planctomycetia bacterium | reverse complement strand
CAACCCTGTCTACGAAAACTTTGTACAGTTTCCATCGTCACGGGTATCGGTCTGTGCATTAGAAATAATCAAGAAAAAACTGGAATACAGAATATCTTTTGTGTCTTGCGTATTTTGACGCAAAGCCATGGACCACGGATGAAGTTCATAGTCCTGGACGGATGGGAGAATTGGTCGGCGCTTTGCCTTCGTCAGCGCCCCTTGAAAGAGGGGAATATGTGGAGAGCAAGAGTGCTCACTCTCCACGAAAAGGGGAATTTTAAAGGAGAACGAGTATAAAAACTACTCTTCAATAATCAAACGGACACCGACGTCGAAAACCTGCTGCCACGGCTCGTAAGGTTTGCGCGTCGCGCTCCCGCACGCTGCCGGACGATCGTTCCAACTGCCGCCCCGGACGACTTTTGGGGTGCCCGGGTTCAAGCCGTTGCGCCCGTCGTTCTCGGAATAGGGATAGGCTCGAAAATCCGAGCGCGTCCACTCGGAGACGTTCCCTATCATGTCGTAGAGCCCCCAAGGGTTCGGCTCGTATTGCTTCACGTAGTCGACGACAAACCATTTGTCGGTGAAACGATCGTCGCGGAGTGGATAGCGCTGTCCCTCGGGGTACCAACGTCGAGCATGGATTTTGCTCCCGCCGTCCCAATTGGTGTAAGTTCTCCGAAGTCCGGCGTCTGCGAGGTTCGCCCATTTTGAGAAATCGGAGTCTCGGTCGCCATAGAAGAAGGCGGATTGCGAGCCAGCGCGCGCCGCCCATTCCCACTGCGCCTCGGTGGGGAGAAGGACTTTGCGACCTGTTTTTCGCGCCATCCAAGTCGCGAATTTTTGCGCGTCGAGCCACCGCACACGACTAACGGGCTGGTCGGGATGAATCGCAATGTACCCCGGCGTGATGTGGTCTTTGCCATCTTCACGATGGTAGCCCGTTTCGTGATCGGGGTCGAAAACGGCGTACTGCGCATTCGTGATTTCGGTCTCCGACATCCAGAATGGACGTTCGATTCGCACGATTGAGCGTGGCAACTCATACGAGAGCGTCGCGTCGTCAGGTTGGGCACCAATGATGAACTCTCCTGCCGGGATGCGGACGAACGCGAATTTCACGCCTTCGATCTCGATCTCCATGCGCGCATTTTCCCCCTGCATCGCTTTTGCCTTGGCTGCGTCGAACGGGAACGCACTCGTCTTGAGCGTGTCGGGCAGCGGCGGCGGAACCTCCTGAGGAACCACTGGCTCCACCTTTCGCGACTTCGAGAGCGCAAGCGCTTCGCGATACTCGTCCTCTGGATTGGCGGTGTGGAATGCATAAAGCTCCTGAAGCTCGCGGCGCCGCTTCTCGTAGTGCGGATTCTGCCACATGCCACGATACGGCGCGTTCAGGTCGATCCACGTGTACAAGCGGTCCCACGCCTCTGCATCAAGCTGGACGCCGTGGTGCCCCGCGCGCAGACGTTGGATGAGTTCGCATGTCGAAACGTGATACTCCATCGGCTTGAGCATTCGCAAGTCGAATTCCGTGCCGTACTTTCTCACGAACGGATTCAGCTCGGCATACGACGTGTCGGTGCGCCAATTCCCCGTGTTGCGCGCGACGAGGGAGAGGTTGCCGTTTTCGCCCTTCTTCTTGTCGTTGTGGCACGAGACGCAATACTTGTCGAGGAGCGGTTGAATCTCCGCTTCGTATCCAAAGGCGCGCTCGGGACCATACCAAGGTCGAATCTCCTGCGGCGGCTTGCGCCCAGCAATCGTTTGAATCGCCGGCACAGCGTCGTTCGGGCGTTCGTGACACCCAATGCACGCTTGGCGCTCGCCGGGCATCGCAACCGTCCAACTCCGCATGATTTGGATTGCCGCCCCGTTTTCGTCCAAAACGTGGAACGCAAGCGGCGTGTTGGCAGGTGCCTTGAAGCAGACCGATCCATCCGACTCGATCGGAACCGTTCCCAAAATGCGTTTGATGTCCCACCCGGAGTTTTGCCCCGTGCTCTCGTGTCCGCCGCTATTGATGTACCCAAAATGATACGCAAAGACGCGGAGGAATTTCGCCTTGCCAGCAGGGACACCTTCTAAACCTCGCCCTAAATTGACGTTCGTGATGAAGATCGTCGCGTCGGGGTCGTCGTGATTCGTGAAATCGGGCAGAATCGGCGGCGTCTCGCGTTTCACCAATGGTTGCGGCTCAAACAAAGAGTATCCCTCGGGGATTGTTTTGAGGAGCGTCATGTTGTCGAAGATATCGACGAGCCAGACGCCGAAGGTTTTGTCCTGTCGACGCTTCATGTTGACGATGAAATACTTGTCGCTCAATGGGTAGGGATAGATGAAACGGATTTCACTCTCACCACCCTGGTTGTCGTATACGTTGCCAAACACCTCGCGATTGTGTCCGGGGATTTCTTGCACGCACCCTGTGACTTCCTTCGGGTAGACCTTCGTCATGATGTTGAGGTGCGAGTTCTCGGGTCCCCACTCCTTGCTCGAGATGATCGGCGTGAATGGATAGCTGTCGCCCAAACTCGGATCAATGAGCACCAAGCGCCCCGATTCAGGCTCGGCATGGTGCCCACCCACGATACCAATGACCATGCTCGGGTGTCCCGGAACAGGTCGCGCGTGTTTGTAGGCGGTGGGGAAATAGGAACCGCTCCCCCACAACGCTTTTTGTTGCCGACCGTCGGGACTCATTGTGAACAAAATTCGCGAGAAATAATGCGGAATGTCGGAGTACTCCCAACGCAAATACATCACGCGTCCGTTTGGCAGAATGGTTGGGTGCCAATCGCTGTCCTGCTCGAACGTGAGTTGTCGAACGTGTTTCGTTTTGGCGTTCACACGATAAATATTGACCATTGGTCGGCTCCCATTTTCGCACGGCAGCCCTTGCATCCCAGCGGTCGAGCACGTCACGAAATAGTCCTTCTCAGGGAGATAAGTCGAATCGAACCAATCGACGTCTTCTTGGTCGTTTGGAGTGAGTTCCGTGAGATTTTTGCCATCGGTCGTGATTTGATAGACTGCCCAGCGTCCTTTTTCGTTGGCGGCAGAGAACATGATTCGGTCGGCGTCGAAATGGATATCCACGTCGCGAATGATGCTATTCCGGTGCGGGTGTCGATAAATGGGCGTGAGTTTCGGTTCCTCGGCGCGCAGGTCGCTCAGGACGCAAATTTCACAATCCCACCCTTCCTTATTGATCGTCATATTTGTGTATGCGTTCAAGCCGGGGAATCCCCAACCGTGGGCGGGGTTGCGCTTCACGACGAGGAGTTTGTCGAAATCCAAGAGTGGATTGGCGAGCGACGCCTCACGAATCAGGGAGTCGAGCGCTTTTTTGGCGTCTGGCGAGTTTGGATTCTGCGCCAGTTCTTGTTCGATTTTGTCGAGGCGATCTAAAAACTCTTTCCCACGCGGATACTTATCCCCATTCGTCCGAATGAGGTCGTTAATCATGAGTCTGGCGGACTCGCAAGTGTTGGTGGGCACGAGACCATTATTGAAGACGGCTTCCTTTTTCGCCGAGGGAGCCTCCTCCGCCGCCGCCATGCTGGCGCAAAGCGCGCTCGCGACGAGAAAGAAGACACCTAAAGTCTTTCGTAACACAAAATCTCTCCTTATAAAAAACATTTGAGAAACACAAAATCTTTCCTTTGGCAATTTCCATGCTCACTCCTTTGCGCCCGTCGTGCTTAAAGTTCCCGTTTTGCGTAACGTAGTGCGTGACGTTTTGCGACATTTGGAGCCACGGTGCACAAGTTCCATTGTACCCCGTGAAAATCGCCTTGTCAAGCGGGACAGGAGAAAAATCCCCCCAAAATGCTCATTTCTTTCGTAGGTCTCCCTAAAATGCCTGCGTCTTGAATATCATGTGAGAGAATGACCTCAACAAAAATATAACAGGAGAATTTTCCCCGGAAAGTATCGAACGAATGCCGACGCGCCAGACGCCGTACGCATTTATCGCCAAGTCCTCGCCAATGCGCAAGACGACTCGGTCGTGATCGTTTCTGTGGGCTATCTCAC
>JAUNBK010000172.1 GCA_030527105.1 Planctomycetia bacterium | reverse complement strand
AATACTTCGCGTTGAAATTTCCCGTTCCGTCCGCCGTCGGAGCTACGCACCACGGTCCACAAAGTCACGAAAATTTCGCGCCACCGATTGACTTTTTTTTATAAACGGGTAAGATATACTCTATATGTCAATGAGTCGGGAGGCTTCCCCGCTCTTTTCCCATATTTTTCCTTGAAATCAAGTTCCATCAGGTACGCTCATGAATAAAACGCAACGCACCGAGGCGCTCGCAGGTCGAGTCACGCCCGAAATGGAGCACGTGGCAAACGTGGAGTTTCTCCCCGTTGAGACCGTGCGCGACGAAATAGCGCGGGGGCGATTGGTCATTCCCGCAAACCGACTCCATCTCGAGAAAGGTCTCGTCCCCTCCGGGATTGGCATCGCTTGCCGAACAAAGATTAACGCCAACCTCGGCAATTCCCCGATCCAAAGCGACATGGGATGCGAGCTTGCAAAAGTCCATTGCGCTATTTCTTGCGGAGCGGACACCGTGATGGATCTTTCCACTGGCACGAACATAAACGAGATTCGGCAGCAAATTATTGATTCTATCCACGTTCCGATCGGGACGGTGCCGATGTACCAAATCGCGGAGGAGCTTGAGTCGATCGAAGACATGCGTCCGGCGGACTTTTTGCGCATTATCGAGGAGCAGGCTCGACAAGGTGTCGATTATATGACGGTTCATTGCGCGCTCCTTCGAGATTTTCTCCCTCTTGCCGCCAATCGAACGCTTGGCATCGTCTCTCGCGGCGGGTCGCTCGTCGCGCAGTGGATGGTGGCGCACAAGGAAGAGAATCCGTTCTACACGCATTTTGACGAGTTGTGTGAGATTCTCGCGGCGTACGACGTCACGTGGAGTCTTGGCGACGGATTGCGACCGGGCTGCATTGCTGACGCCTCCGACAAGGCGCAGTTTGCCGAGCTAAAGGTGATGGGCGAGTTGACTCTCAAAGCGTGGGAGCATGGCTGCCAAGTGATGATCGAGGGTCCCGGACACATTCCGCTTGACCAGATCGAAATGAACGTGAAGAACCAAATCGAATGGTGTCACGAGGCGCCGTTTTATGTTCTCGGTCCTCTCGTCACGGACATTGGCGCGGGATACGACCACATCACGAGCGCGATCGGCGGCACGCTGGCTGCGTTCTACGGTGTCTCCATGTTGTGCTACGTCACGCCGAAGGAGCATTTGGGGCTTCCGAATATTCACGACGTCCGCGCGGGAGTGATCGCGCACAAAATCGCGGCGCACGCGGCAGACGTCGCGCGCAAACGCCCTCACGCGCAGGATCGCGACGACGAAATGAGTCGTGCCCGAGCGGACTTCCAATGGAAGCGCCAATTCGAGCTTGCTCTCGACCCAGAAACTGCCCAAAAAATGCACGAGGAATCGATCCAAAAATCGTGCGAGCACCACGAATATTGTAGTATGTGTGGTCCAAAGTTCTGCTCCATCCGCAACTCGCGCAAGGCGATGGAGGGACTCCAAGAGAACGAAGACCAGACGACAGGTGGTTACTCGGGTGAGAACATGACCGTGTTAAAGTATCCGCATCCGGTTTTGAAAATGACGTGTCGTCCGCTGCGCAAGGTGGACGCCGAACTGCGGAAGACAATCGGAGAGATGTTCGCTTTAATGTACGAAACAAAAGGCGTTGGCTTGGCGGCGAATCAGGTCGGCTTGCCTTATCGTTTTTTCATCATGAATCCGACGGGCGATTCTGACAAACCCGAGGGGGAGAGGGTCTTCATCAACCCCGAAATCAGGCTCGGGAACGGCAAGCCGATTTTGGACGAGGAGGGGTGTTTGAGCTTCCCTACAATCTACGCCAAAGCGCTCCGCGCCCCGAAAGTGGTTGTTCAGGCGTATAATCTCAAGGGCGAGCCGATTGCCGAGGAGTACAAAGGTTTTGCCGCGCGCATCATTCAGCACGAATTCGACCACCTCAACGGCGTGGCGTTTGTCGATCGTCTTGATGAAGACGCGTTCGACAACGTGGTGGACGACCTCGATCATCTCACGCAATCGTTCGAGAAGGCACGACAAAATGGCGATATCCCGAGCGACGCGGAAATTCAGAAGGAAATCGACGCGCTTTTGAAACTTCGCGCCGTTCTTTGATGAAAAAATAGCGTTTTGCAATCAAAAACATTCAAAAAACAAGGAGAAAGAATCATGTCCAACCTCGATCGTCGTCATTTTCTCAAGGCGATTGGTGCCGCGTGTGCTGCGCCTGTCGTTTTGGGGTCGGGAGTCGAAGGAAAACCTCTCGCTGCCGCGCGTTCGCTCCCGCAGCCGAGTTGGAAAAAACTCCCACGCTGGCGGGGGTTCAACCTCCTTGAGAAATTCATCAAGTGGGACAACGCGAGAAATCCCCCTTTTAGCGAGTCCGACTTCCGCATGATTCGCGAGTTGGGGTTCAATTTCGTGCGCCTTCCGATGGACTATCGCACGTGGATCAAAGACGGCGACTGGCGACGCTTCGATGAGACGATCATCGACGAAATCGCGCAAGCTGTTGATTTCGGAGACAAATATGGGATTCATGTTTTGTTGAATTTTCATCGCGCGCCGGGCTACACGGTGGCGAAGCCGCAGGAGGCAAAACTCGTGTGGGACGATTCCGAGGCGCTCGAGGTCTGCACGCTACATTGGAACCATTTCGCGCGTCGGTTCCATGATGTTCCGAGCCAACTGCTGAGTTTCAACCTGTTCAACGAGCCAGCAAACGTGGATTTGGAGCCGTTTATGAAAGTCCACCGCACGCTCTGCGCGGCAATTCGTGCGGAATCGCCGAAACGTTTGATTATTTGTGACGGAATGTCGTGGGGAACGAAGCCGACGATGGAGCTTGTGGAGCTTCGCGTCGCGCAGGCGACTCGTGGCTACATGCCGATGGAGGTTTCGCACTACCACACGACTTGGGCGGGTGATTATTTGCGCGACATGCCGGCGCCGCCGACGTGGCCCATGAACCACAAAACAAACGGAATGCTTTTCTCCCCCCACAAATCGGGCATCTCCGACCAAATGCGCCAACCGATTCTCATCTCTCTCAAAGGCGACCTTGGCGAGACCCACTTGCGCCTGCGCGTCGGGACGGTCTCGACGCACGCCGAGTGCCGCGTTGAGGCGTTGGACTCGAACGACAGGGTTTTGAGCACCCTTTTCACGAAGGATTTTCGCCCCGGTCCCGGCGAGGGTGAGTGGACGAAAGTCGTCTACAAGCCTGAGTGGAATTGCTATCAAAACGTTTATCATAAAGACTACACGGCAACCGTCCCGGCTCGCGCTCGGAAGATTCGCATTCGCGTGGAGCGTGGCGATTGGATGTCGTTTGAGGAATTTGGTCTGCGTTCCGAAAAAACGACTCAAGAAACCATCGTCAAAGCGAGTGAAAGTTGGGGCGAGCCTACCGCGAATTTCACGTATTGTGTCGATTCTCGAGGTGGCGCGACGATTGAAGGAGTTCAGAGCATCGACAAGCAGTGGCACGTCGAGAAGTACATTCGACCGTGGCAGGAGTGGGAAAAACTCGGTGGCGTGATGGTCGGCGAGTTTGGCGCGTTCAACAAAACGCCTCACCACGTTGTGCTTGCGTGGATGCGCGACCTCATGAGTAACTGGCGCGACGCTGGCTGGGGCTGGGCGCTTTGGAACTTCCGTGGCTCGATCGGCGTTCTCGACAGTGGGCGCGAGGATGTCGATTATGTCGATTTTCATGGACACAAACTCGATCGCAAGATGATGGACTTGCTGCAAGAATTCTAACACAGGAATATGGACTATGCCAAAATGTAGGGTGACGGTTATTATACTCGTTCTCCTTGAAAATTCCCGTTTTGCGCGAAGCTTTGCGAGCCGTGGTGTGCAAGCTCCAACGGCGGGAATTCTAAACCACATTATGTATAACCATGGAGAAAAAAATGGCGAAGAGCAAAAATACAGCCACGATCGGTTTTGAAGAAAAAATTTGGGCGGCGGCGGATATTTTGCGTGGAAACATGGACGCGGCAGAATACAAGCACGTCGTAT
>JAUNBK010000007.1:50872-80935 GCA_030527105.1 Planctomycetia bacterium | reverse complement strand
ATTCTCCTTTATACTCAATCTCCTATAAAATTCCCGTTTTGCGCGACGCTTTGCGAGCCGTGGTGCGTAGAACGGGAATTTAAAGGAGAACGAGTATAACAAAAGTTGGATATCATCAGGAACGCAGATTGCCGGCTACACCACGGCGTTGAAATACGTCAAGGGTGCCGTCAACGACTACATTATATCACCACTCACAAGCGCAGTCAATGGGTTCGTCCAGTTCGGCGACCAGCTGGCGAAAACGTCGCAGCGCGTCGGTATCGGACGTTGGTATCGGAGTGGAAAGCCTCGGTGGGTTGAAGTTTGCGGCAGAACAGTGCGGCGCGAACTTCGATGTTCTTACCGATGCGCTCAAAACTTTTCAAAACCGGATCGGAGCCGCTCAATCTGGCGGTTCTTGTATGATCGAAAAACTCCAGCGCGTTGGTGTCGATGCGGAAGCATTCAAAGGACTCAACAATGAGGAGCAGCTGATGAAGCTCGCCGACCATATTCAGGCGATTGGGAATCAGTCGGGACAAACGCGCGACGGCAGAAAAAACCAGGCAAGAACGTGACACCATACGCGACCTCGCAAAATCGGGCGGGAACGTGGAACTCATCGAAGAGTCAAGAGAATCGAATCTCCAATACTGGCGCTCAAATGAATTTGAGAACCAGTATATACTCGTTCTCCTTTAAAATTCCCGTTTTGCGCGAAGCTTTGCGAGCCGTGGTGCGTAGCTCCAACGGCGGACGGAACCGAAAATTTCAACGCGAAGTATTATAAAAAGCCTACTTCTTCGTCTTGAGCCATTCCGACACAACCCACCCTACCCTGGCGGCAGAGAGTGGCGAGCATTTGTCGGGCGTGTCTTCGCTCGTGTGCCAATATTCATAATCTAAATCAATAACGTCCGCGACGTGGATGCCCCCATAATGATAGAGGTATATATGGTCGTCTACAATCTCACGACCCACGCGGTGGCGGAATTCTTTCACGCCAAGGCGTCTTGCGGTCTCCCAAATTTCGTTGACGACGACGCGCGTTTCACGCTGCGAGTAGGAATTCTTTTCCTTGAGAAGCACCAAATCCTTCTGCGTGACCAAATCGAGAAGGACGCCGCAACGATAAAAATACCCGCGCGTTTGAGTGGTTTGGGCTGCGTATTGACGCCCAAAAAATTCCGACCCCCAGCAAAATCTCCCATGCGGGCGGTACATAAATTCCTCCGCGTCGAAAAGCACAACGTCCACACCGTATCGCGTCTGGGTGGTTTCGAGGATGCGGCGCAAATCTTTCGCCAGCGTCATGAGAATCGCGACGCCACCCGCATTGTCTTCCGCCCCGACAAATGGACGCTTCAAATGCGGTGGATCCAAATGCGGCACCGGGAGCGTGTCGTAGTGCGCGCAAAGAAGGATTCGCTCTTGGCGCTCTGGCATCCATCGAAAGATCATATTCGCGCCCAGAACCTTTTCGCCCCGTTTGTCCGGGTGAGGAAATTGGAACCGTTGGTACTCCACTGTGTCGCACAAAGGTTTGAAGTGGGCTTCAAGATACTCCTGCTGCGCCTTCATCCCTGGCGACCCCGAAGGACGCGGACCAATCGCACAAAGTTCTTCAATATAACGAAACGCCAACGCGCCATCAAAAGGGATTTTCTCCAACGGCGTCTCATTTGGCTGCTTATTTTGCCGCCCTTGGACGCATTGAACGGACGTGAGAAGAACCAGGGCGAGCGCTATCGCCAAACAAACACCAAGAATAATGAAATTGAGCGCTTTTGCTTTCATGAATGACCTCGTCGACATGCTTCGTACAAAAAAATCCCGGCAGAGACACCTAAATTGAGTGAGTCGACCCCGCACGCCATGGGAATCGTGATTTCTTCATCACACAGACGCAAAACCTCCGGTTGAAGTCCATCATATTCGTTCCCAAAACAAATCGCACATCGCGGCGACCACGTGAGGTTCATAAGCTCCGTGGCGGAATCGGAAAGAATCGTGCCATAAATTCGATAGTGAAAATCGTGCTTCAATCGGCACAAATCCCTCTCCAAATCGTCCGTTTTGAGCCACGGGATCTGAAGCGCGCCCCCCATGGAGACACGCAAGCCTCTCCGCGACAAAGGGTCGCACGCCTGCGGACCAAGCAGCACGCCGTCTGCACCGAGGGCAGCGCAATTGCGAAAGACCGTCCCTATATTCTCGGGCTTCGTCGCGTCCGGCACCACGGCAAGAACGCGCCGAAGTGGGTTGCGCTGGCGCGACGGCTCCTCAACGGGACAAAGCGACTCAAGCTCCCACACGGCTTCGCGACGCCCCACCGCCATCACGCCCTGATGAAAAGGAAAACCAGCTACCATATTCACGAGCGCGTCCGGCACGAGAAAGACGGGCAGATCTGCCCTGCCCTTCTCCTCCAAAACGGGTCTCACTCGCTCAAAAGCAGATTCCGCAACAAGCGCGGACTCCACAAAATACCGACTCACAAGCAACCGTTCGACAACCAAATCTCCCTCAGCGAGAAAAATCATCTCTCCCCGCAACGTTCTTTCGCGCAGGTTGCGATACGGCGCGAGGCGCGGGTCGTCCGCCTGAGTGAGATAGATGCGATTCATTTCTTTTTCCCCTTAAACTTCAACTCCATTTGGATGAATCCATAAGAAGAAATATCAAAATGGACGCGCCCATTCTCGACGACGAGGTCTTGGATTTTTTGCCCCAAAAAGTCCGTGAGAGTCGCGGATTGAACCTCGAGAAACGTTTGAAACGAGGCTTTTGCCAGTCGCCCTTCCGTCTCTGCAAAACGAACAATCGCCCCATTTTCGCGAGATTCAAGGTGTGTGACGATGATATTTTTATGAGACAAATGCCCCAACCAACCATGATTCGGCATCTGCCCCTGATTCTCCCACGCAATCGGCGCGGAAAGCGGAGAGGACATAAATTTGAGCGCAGAATTCATCGGGTACGGCGTATTCACGCTCACACCCAGTCGAAATCGTCGGGCGCTCTCGCCACGCACAATGAGGAGCGTGTCGATTCGGCGCATCCCCACATATCGATGGTACGGAATTCCGTTCGTGAGAAGCGTGAGCCGCGAGTCCGCATATTCGAGATCCTCATCATTTCTCTCGGGCAAAAAGTCCTTGTCGCGCACCTCTTCTCCGCGAATTCGTTGAACCGCCTCCTTCGTGACGGCAGAGAGTACTCGCGAAGTCGCGCTATATTTAATCGGACGAATATCGATAAAATAGGGTGCCTCCAGTTGCTTCATGTTTGTGGCAACGTTCGCGAATCCCACGCTGCGGAAGAGGTCGACGGCAGCGTCCCCCCACGCCAACCGGCTCGCGTAGTACGATTGCCACGGGTTGCGCCCCAATTCCTTCTCGGGCGTGAGCGTAATGTCGAACTCCACAACATCGCTCCCACGTCGCAACGTCGTAATTTGGATAAATTGGGCAAGTATCTTTCCGTCCCGCCCCATGAGGCGCCCGGAGACGCGCATTTCGCTTCGATCTGCGAAAATCAGCGGCTCAAATTTGTCTGCCGCCTGGACGGAATATTCTTCGGAATCCTCGCTGAGAGAGTCATAAGGCGCAGACTTGACGCGCATCGCCAACTGTTGCGAAAATCGATTGCCTCGATGATAATTATCAAAAACACTGCGCAAATGCCCCGTATAAGGGTCGAAACGAAGTGTGAGTCGCTCGTTTGCCATGATCCAAACGCGAGACTCTGGATCTTGATAAATTGGCGGCGGCGTGGTCGGCTCGGACGACGAGAAAAAGAGGAACGAACGCTTTCGAGTTTTGGGCGGCGGCGCGTCCGACCCATTCTCGGAGTGCGACGCAATGGCGAAACCCATCGAGGGCGTGTGGAGGATTGCCGCGTGCGTCGGCTTTTTGGCGTGCTGCGCGTGTTCCTCCCAAATGTGGCGCTTCACGCACGCATCCTCCTCGGGATTGAGCTTGCTGAAGGAGTATTTTTCCTCCGCATCCGAGAGGTTGATCGCACGCTGAGAGGCGAAACACCACGGATTAAAGAGGACGAGCGCGTTAGACGACTTGCCCCCATTCGAAAGGAGCGAGGCGGTCTCATGCATCAATTCTTTCTCAAGTTCGCGAATTTCGTGGCGCGCACTTTGAAAAAAACCGTCGTCGACATGCTCGCGCGTTTCTAAATCATACAAAATCTCCGCGCCTCGCGATAAAGGCGCGTCGTCTCCATCGTCGTCAGCGTGCGCCTCATCTTTTTCGAGCGACTTCCGTTGCGTTTTAAGTGCGGCACGATATAATTTTTTTGCTGAGCGCATTTTTGTTCTGCGCTTTGTTTTTCGCTGCGCGGCACGTTCCTCGCGATCCACCAAATCTCGCGAGAGCGCCAGCCAGTCGCGCATCCCCTCCAAAAGGAGGAGCGCCTCCAACCTCACGCGCAATTGGTGGTACCTCATCCACCGAGAAATCGGGTCGGAATGCGCGTTCCCCTCGCGTGCCTCCTGAGAGAGATAGGGCGAAATGTACGCGTCTGGCAAAAATTTCGTATCAAAACTCGCGTACTGGGTGCTCTCAACGCAGCTGTCGAACGTGCTTAAATCCCCAAAAAGCGGAACCCAATCCGCCGAGCGTTTGAGCAGACGGAACCAAAGAGAAGCGTTTTTCTCCCCAACCCAGCGCGCAAAAAGGACGCTCGGGGCGTTGTCGATGTTCATCGTTTGAGCGCGTTGTGCCGGGAGCGAAACAATTGCCTCCGCGCTCTCTGCCCGAAGCGGAATTTTGAATATCGATTCAATCGTTGAATTGTCCAAACCCTTCCACGCGATGCGCGTATGCTCGGACGTGGGAAAAATACCATCGTCGAGCGTGCAGTGGAGCGCCCCGAGAAACCCAAGTTTCCTCAAAATATTCGGCAGATGAGGAGTTAGCCCAAAACGTCGTCTCCCGAAAAACGAGGGTCGCGCCCCCAAAAGTCTTTCGTACGCTAATAAACCATGTTGAAGCCGTCGGAGAATTCCCTCCTGCGTGAGAAGAGGAAGATTCGACTCTTTGTACTCGCCCCCCAAAAGAGTGGCGCACCCTTTTTGAATTTCGCTCGCAAGTGCCTCAAGCGCCTCGGGGACGCGCGTGCTCATCTCCTCGAGCGTGGAGGCATCCGTCAAAATATTCTTGTCCTTCTTTTCCCCTCCACCGTTTGCGAATTCTTTCACGAGCTCCGGCGAAACAACCTCCGGCGCGAGAAGCACGAGGTCGAAAAGATATCCCTCGGAAGGTGCGTAATATTGTCTCGATTGAATGAGCAAATCCCACGCGTCGCGCATCATCTGCTGCGCCTCGTCCGCCGCGCCACGAGTCCTGGCTCCGAGTGCGCCAAGTACCTTCGTTTTGAGAGAAAAATCGTCCAGATAGCTTTGGTATTGCATCTTCTGCGAAAAAACTTCCGAGAGCAAATGCGCAAGACCTAAAGCGAGAAAATCCTCATTCGTCGGCGCGTTGGGGATTTCTAGTTCGGATGCCAGCGGACTCGGCGGCGTTTTTTCGTCGGCTTGCGTGCTCGCTTCCTCTTGAAACTGCGCGTCATCCATGCAGTGGCGCAACACGGAGCGTACCAAATCGTCGAGATTTTCGAAATCCGAAAGAAAAACGCACCCTCTCTCCTCTGCACGCTCGATCCAAGAGGGATCCAAAATGTCGCGACTCATTTTGGGAGTGATAAAAATCAAATCGGAAGGCTCCTCGTACACGTATAAGCCGAAAAAAGGCTTCGGAAGCGTTTGGAGAGTCCCCAGCAGACGAGGGTGATAAAAACTGCACCACGCCGTTAGAAAATTGTCACACTCGGCTGCCGTTCCGCTGAGCGCCAGCGAGTCCATACTTTGCGAGGGAAGGATTATATAAACATCTTTCATGGATTATTTTGATTTTGCATAAAATTTATTGTGGACCCGTGGAAAACCCCGACGCTCTCCTGCGGCTTTGGCGGCGTCCTCCGGCTCGAAAATATCTCAAAAACGGCACGAAAACGGAGTGAAAAACGACATTCTAAATGGACAAGATGATATTTTTGTCGTTTTTCAAACTCGTTCCTCAGGAGGCACTCTACACAAAACCACACATCTATTATACAACCTTTCTAAAAATTTGTTAGGGATCCGACCCCAATTAATCCAAAAATTTTTCAATTAATCGTGGAATTTCCATGCAAACATCCGCATGATGCGCACACGTTTCATCAACTTTCGGATCAATCGCAACCGCAAAAATGTCCGACGAGAGCGACTTGAGAATCTCACGAAGACGTTCAGGACTCTCGACACGCATCAGCTCGTATTGAGACGGACGCGCAAGACGAGAACGATATTCTTTTGCGTTTTGATTCGTCGTGAACATAGCGATGAGCAATTTTTCATCCGCTTGCACAGCAGCGTACCCGTCGGAGGATTTCTTCAGGAAAAAAACGGGATAATCCCAAGGAGATCGCGCGCGCTTCAAATGCTTCGTGAGCATGTCGGAAATCAAAATCGTCGTGACGATCAACTCTTCATTCTCAACCGCAGTGTCCCACGCCATCCATTTCACCTTTTGTGGTTGAATTGCCAACACCTTCGCCAACTCGCGTTCGTTGCGCAAAAAACGAACCTCCGCGTCCTTGATCTCTGCGTCTTCAATAAATTTTTCTGCCTTCTCTTCGGTCGAAAAAACGAAAACCGCACACTCTGCTTCGTCGTTCTGATCGTCCTGCACCCCTGCCGTTGCTACGGTATCTTCCGCGCTCTCTGCGTCTTGCGCTCCCTCAGTCTCTTCGTCTGAACTCATGGAGAGAAGCGCGTATCCATCGTGAATTTTTACGACGAAAACGGGATATGATTTGACGAGCATTTCTTCCTCCTCTCTTCTAATCGGCGCAAAATTCCTCTTGGCTGTCGCAAATTTTCTTCGCAACAACGTCGAATTCCTGCGCAATTTTTAATATATTTTCCATTTTCGACAAAGGGATTTGAGACTGCGCGTCGGAAAGCGCGTTCTCGGGACACGGGTGCGTCTCGGCAAAAATAGCATCCACTCCGACCGCCAATGCCGCGCGCATGAGGATGGGAGCCAACGTCCAATCCCCCCCAGACGAAGTCCCGAGGGCACCCGGGCGCTGCGTCGAATGCGTTGCGTCAAAAACGATCGGCTTCCCAACTTGGCGCATCTCGACGAGACCCGCCATGTCGACGACCAGCCTGTGGTAGCCGAACATCGTGCCGCGCTCGCAAACCAAAACGCGATCGTTTCCTGCGCCCACCACTTTTTCCACCGCGTTTTGAATGTCGGACGGCGCCATAAATTGCGCTTTTTTAATATTCACAACCCTGCCCGTTCTCGCCGCCGCAAGGAGCAAGTCGGTTTGGCGCGCCAAAAAAGCGGGGATTTGAATAATGTCCACCAACTCACCCGCCGGCTCACACTGCCACGATTCGTGAACGTCCGTCGTGACTGGCACGCCCCACTCCTCGCGCACTTTGCCTAAAATGCGCAAACCCTCCTTCATCTCTACGCCTCGCGCACCGTGGAGGGAACTCCGATTCGCCTTGTCGAAAGACGCTTTGAAAACGAGTTTTATATTTAAATCGTCGCAAATTCGCCACAGAGCCTCAGCCGTTTCGAGCGTCGTTTTTTCGCTCTCGATCATGCAGGGACCCGCAATGAGTACGAAAGGTCGATTCCCTCCGAAAACGACATCATCAGCAACACAAATTTCGGGGGCAAATTTCATATTTTCGCACCTTTTGGCTCTTTCGCACATGCGTTTTTTATTCCATAAAACTCAAGGTCGGAGCGTTTTTGCCATACACGAGCGTCATAAATTCCGCGCGCGTGATAGGATTCTTGAGAAAAGCGCCTCTCATTGCGGACGTGATGCAGGTCGCGCCCGGTTTTTTGATTCCACGGATTGCCATGCAGGTGTGGAGAGCCTCAATAACGACGCCAACGCCGCGCACCTGCAACTCCTCGATCAGCAAGTCGGCAATGGTAGCAGTCATTCTTTCTTGAACTTGTGGGCGCTTCGAGACGACTTCCACCACCCTCGCCAACTTGCTTAAACCAATAATTTTGCCTTTGGGAAGATAGCCGATATGGACTTTTCCCATGAAAGGAAGAAAGTGGTGTTCGCACATACTGTTGAACGAAATATCACGCACAAGAACGATTTCTTCGTATTTTTCCGTGAAATACTTGTGCAAATGATCGCGCGGGTCTTCATGAAGCCCTTGAAACATCTCGGCATACATTTTCGCGACTCTCGTCGGCGTTTCTCGCAGCCCTTCACGATCCGGGTCTTCCCCGACCGCAAGCAGAATTTCTCGAAACGCTTTCTCAATTCGTACTAAATCAACCTCTTTTTTCCCTATAATTTCCGACATGAAATATTTCCTTAAGCTGTGTTATACAAAATGTACACTATTATTTTCCGAGCGCATCTTCCGCGAAATTTTCACAAGCCGCCTGCCCAAGGAGCCGAGTTGGATTTGCCCAGTCGGAGGATGAAAAGCGGAAATTCTAAGGCAAAGCACTATAAATTCTCGTCGAGAACCGCTTGCAATTTTGCCTTGGATTGCGCGCCCATCAATTGTTGGATCACCTCGCCATTTTTGAAAAACAAAATTGTTGGCACGGACATAATCCCGTATTTGCTCGCCAAGTCGGGCGATTGTGCGACGTCCACTTTCACGAATTTCGCCTTCCCTTGGTACTCCGCCGACAATTTATCGATCGTCGGAGCCAACGCTCGACAAGGAGCGCACCCGGGTCCGAAAAAATCGACCAAAACGACGCCCGCGTACTCCAAAACTTCTCCCGAAAAATCTGCCGAACCGACTTGTGCGACATTGCTCATTGCTATATCCTTTCCCTTATTTTCAACGGATAAAAAACAAACAAGCGCCCATTTTACACCAGGAACAAATCTTTGTCAAGATGGAAGAGGAAAATATTTTTCATTTCGTGAGTGGTGGCGCGGCACTCTGGCGACGTAATGTATCGGAATATTGCGCGTGATACGAACAATACTCTTCGTGCATTAAAATTCCCGATTTGCACAACGTTTTGTGAGCGTGCTGGCAGTTCCAACGGCGGAGGCAACCGGAAATTTCGACGAGAAGTATTATTATACTCTCTCTTGTATGCAAAAGGCAAAAATGACATTATTGACCGATTCGTTTCTACCTTCATATCTCGCATCCGTTCTTTGATTGCAAAAACCCCGACGACTAGAGAAACCCGAAATTTATTTTTTTCTTGGAAGGGGGAAAAAGGTGAGCCGATACACCTTGGATAGGGGGGAGATTGTCGTGATCTATTTCCACTCTATCAAATATCGAAATCCATCAAGAAAGGGAGTCTCATGAAACGACGAAAGCGCAAACCAAAGGAACGGCGTCCTGAACCTA
This sequence comes from Planctomycetia bacterium, assembly GCA_030527105.1. GTDB lineage: Bacteria > Planctomycetota > Planctomycetia > Pirellulales > Thermoguttaceae > RGIG3701. Next base: position 71,514 of record JAUNBK010000007.1, on the reverse strand, counting down.
AAGTCGGCAGTTGTATGGATATTTATCTCGGCAGCATTGGCAATGGGAACCTTCTTTCCCAAGAGGAGGAGGCGGAACTTGCGCGCCGCTTCCGAGAAGAGAATGATCTTGAGGCAAGAGATCGACTCATCGTGGCGAACTTGCGCCTCGTCGTAAGTCTTGCGCGAAAATATAGCACAAAAACTCGTGCGTTGGAAGATTTAATCGAAGAAGGCAACTTGGGATTAATCAAGGCTGCCGCCAAATACAACCCCCAAGAAGGAACACGTTTTTCTACATATGCGAGCTATTGGATCGAGCAATCCATCCGACGCGCGATAACGACTTCGTCAAAAATCATCCGCCTCCCTGCCTACATGGTGGAAACCATAGGTCGCTGGCGTCGTGCCTCCGCCATTCTTGAGGAAGAACTTAAACGAAAACCCATGTCCGAAGAAATCGCACGACGAATTGGTTTCCCCGCGAAGAGAATCGCTATTTTGCTCAAGGCGCTGAGCGTATACTCCGTGACTTCTCCCCCGGAATCCTCCGATGGAATGGTGCTGGAGGGACTTGTGATCCATGCGAAAACAAAGACGCCGGATGAAATTTGCATCGAAAACGATACCCGGATGGAGATTCAAGAGTCGATGGATCGTTTATCACAAAGGGAGTTGGACATTCTCAACTTGCGTTTTGGTTTGGAGGATGGCAAAATCCACACACTGAACGAAGTAGGGAGGAGAATGCAAGTCACGCGAGAAAGGGTGCGCCAGATCGTTGCTGACGCAATCGCCAAACTAATGCAAAAGACAGAATAAAATCATGCCAAATTCCGACATTACAAACGCGATACCGCATCGCCCCCCGTTTTTGTTCGTCGACGACATCCTTTCTCTGGAGGAGAAAAAAATCGTTTGCGTCAAGAAATTCTCGGGCGAGGAGGATTTCTTCAAAGGGCATTATCCCGATTTCCCATTGGTTCCTGGCGTGATTTTGTGCGAAGCCGCGCTCCAATCTGGTGCCATTTATCTCTCGAAAACGTTCGAAGAGGCACCCTCTCAGGGGGAAAATCTGAGGAATCCTCTCCAAGGGAAAATGCCCGTCGTTGCCAAAATGAGCGACATTCGCTTTAAGCAAGTCGTTCGACCTGGGGACTCCATCCAAATCGAAACCTCGCTGGTGGATCACGTCGCGAACGCTTATTCTATGGCGTCCGTCGTGACGACACAAGGAAAAATCGCCGCGAAACTCACGTTCGTCGTTATGCTCGTCGACGCACAAAAAAGCGCGTAGAACCTACTCCATAGCGTCGAACAAACTCTCTACGGGCGCCCCCTCGTCCGACTCTTCCAGAGGGGGGAGCGCTTCCGTTTTTTCTCCACGAGAATCCTCTTCGCTCTCCTCATCGAAAAGCGTGGAGGTATCGTCAGACGGCTCTGCCGCCTCGCCCCACTCGTCGAACGTCGCGCCCGCATTCTCGTCGTTTTCGTCCATCTCGCCCATCTCGCCCACTTCGTCAAAAGAGAAGCCCGATTCCTCCGAGTCCTCTCCTGAAGCGGACGCCTCAGACCCCAAATCCCACTCGTCGTCGCTCATTTCGCCACTCACGCTCGAATCTTCTTTTGCCGAGTCGTCTGCTTTCGACGCTTCTGCCACGGAAGGAGGAAGGATCATGCCCGCCTCAGAAATTTCCTTCAACGTATCGCAAATGATCGTCAGCGTCTTTTCTTGCGAATTCTTCAATCGATCCTCCGCCACGCGACGAATGAATGGGATGTCTCGAAAATTCACCTGAATCGAAGTGGAGTACGTCACGTGAAATTGAGTCTCTTCCTCGAGGGGATTTTTGCCCACCATTTTTCGAATCAGAACCTCTTGATGAAACGTTTGGATCGTGTCCGTTGGGCTCCTTAATTTCGAGACAATCGTTATCAAACCGGGCTGAACCTTTGTGGTGGACTCCAAATCCATCTCGAAGCGCCCAAGATTTTCGTCGTTCATTTCGATCGTGGAGTGTTCCACCGTTTCTAAAAGGACACCTCCAGATACCAGCGCGGCAGCGTCCAACTGCGAGCTTGAAACGACCTTGGATTCCTTCACGACACCCCCCAAACGTCGGGTGATTTCGTCCGCTGGATCCGAAGTCGCCAATTGAATCATCACCATTTGGAACGGCAACCGGATGCTAAATTCCCTCTCCACCGTGCCGGACAGCGTGAAAGAACCGGTTTTTATCCACAAAAGCCCCGCAATTATGAGTACTACGAAGATACAAACCGTCGCGCCAATAAATTTTTTCATGATTTTTCTTTCTCTCTTTTGATACAAATATGCCCCAGAAATGCTCGGAACAGTGCCATATTCGATTCATTCTAACAAATTTTGCTTGTTTCGTCAAGTCCACTTTCCAAAATTTGTGCGATTTGTCTCCCGGTGGACGACAAAGGGAATTGCCGAAGTTTTTGGACTTCCACCCATTGAACGCACTCACCCTCGGGAGTTTTTTCAAAAATGTCGCCTGCGTCCTCGCAAAAAGCCTCAAAACACTCCAAAAAGATGCGATATTTCGTGACGCCGTGTCGAAAAGTTTGAAGCAAAGCCACTTTTTTAAGGGCAAGCCCAACAAGATTTTTGGTAAAATTTTGAGCAAAATCAAAATCTACTTCGTCTCCCAGAACAACAGCGCGAGGAAAATCCCACAAGCCGCCCCAGCGCCCAGAATCCTTGCAACGCACGAGACAAACTCGCTTTTTTTGCGCGTTTTCCCAAATCACGAGCGCGATTTCGTGGCGATTTTCATAAAAAACCTTCTTTTTCGCAACAGGTATTTGCTTCGTAAGGTCCTTTTTGAACGCTTCGCACGCATTTTGGAGTGGGCATTTTTCGCACTGAGGCGCGTTTGGAGTGCAAATCAGACTCCCCAAATCCATGAGTGCCGTATTGATGATTCGGGGCGAGTCGCAAGTTTCACGTGAAACGAACGATCCCGCGATTTCCCACAAACGCTTTTGGCTCTCGGAAGCTGCCGTTGGAGTACGAAGCGCAATCAAACGCGAAAAAAGACGCTGTGTGTTGGCTTCCAAAATCGGATAGTGCTTATCGTACGCAAACGACATTATCGCCCCTGCCGTGTAGCGCCCCACACCTGGGAGAGATAGGACGTCTTCGTATCGCGAGGGGAAAACGCCACCGAAGCGTTCGACAATTTGCCTCGCCGCCGCGTGGAGCTGCCTGGCACGCCGATAATAACCCAAACCTTCCCACAATCGCAAAACCTCCTCCTCGTCCGCCTCCGCAAGAGTCGAGACGTTGGGAAATTTCTCAAGAAAACGCGAATAATAATCCAAAACCTTGGCAACTTGCGTCTGCTGGAGCATGATTTCGCTCACCCAGACGTTATAAGGCGCCCGATCCACCCTCCACGGGAGGTGTTCGCGCCCATAAATTTCGAACCAATCGAATAAATCTCTCACAAATGTCTGCTGTGTCCATGAAAAAATCATCAAAACTCCTCCAATTTTGCGATATTATACCAAATTTTCGCTTTTTGTAAAGAACCAGCCCACTCCTTGTTTTTTGTGGAGACATTGTTTATAATGTAGTTTGGTGAGACATTGTGCAAGCTGGAATCTAAAAGCACAATAAATAACGAAAGGAAAAATTATGAATCTGTTTCACGTGAAAACATTGTTCCCACTTTTGTGGTTTTTTGCGTGCGCCCTCCCTGCGTTTTCTCAAAATGCGGCTCTGGACGACGCGCGAAAAGAAAAAATCCCCGACTTTTTCGTCTCCCTCGAGGGAAACGATGCTTGGAGCGGGACGCTCCCCCAGCCTCTCAAAGATCGCACCGACGGACCGTTCGCCTCGTTGGAGAAGGCGCGGGATGCCGCTCGATCGAAAGCTGCTGAGAAAAATACTTCCGTCGTCATTCAAGTCCAATCGGGATTGTATGAATTAAACCAAACCTTCCAATTGTCCCACAAGGACTCGCCCCCAGAGGGAACTCGCGTGACGTGGCGAGGCGAGCCGGGAGGTGTCGTGCGTTTGGTCGGAGGCAGGTTTCTCAATCAATGGACTCACGTCGACGACCCGGACGTGAAAAAACTCTTTGAGCCAGATGTGTGCGAGAAGATTATCGTGGTGGATCTCAAATCAATGGGGATCGAAAACTACGGCTCTCCAAAAGGGGGGGGCATTCAACTCTATTTTCGTGGAAAACCTATGACGCTCGCGCGATATCCCAACGAGGAATTCATCAAAATAACGAGCCTCTCGGGGGGGCACCCCATCGATGTTCGTGGCACGAAAGGGGACGCGCACGGCGATTTTCAATTTGCGGATGACCACCTTGCAACGCTGAGTGAAGAAAAAGATCTTTGGGTGCATGGCTATTGGTTTTGGGACTGGGCGGAACAACGACACCCGGTCGCTTCGATTGATGCCACGACAAAAACGCTCAAAGTTGAGCCTCCCTACCACTCGTATGGCTACCGCGTTGGACAGTGGTTCTACGCCTATAATTCTCTGCGCGAAATCGACATGCCGGGCGAATTTTATGTGGATCGAGAGAAGGGTGTGCTCTATTTTTATCCTCCAGAAGAGGTCGAGGAGAATTCGATGGTCGTCTCCATTCTCGACACGATTTGGCAGATGAAAGACGTTTCGCGCACGAGCGTGCAGGGCTTCGTCTTCGAGTTTTGTCGTTCGAACGCCGTCGTTCTCCAAGGTGGCGAGGAAAATTTGGTCGTTGGCTGCACGATACGCAACGCGAGCGGGAGCGGAATTTCTGCCAGCGGCAAAAATCAGACCATTTTCGGCTGCTCCCTTTATAATTTGGGCAAGGGGGGCATCTCAATGGGAGGCGGAGATCGAAAAACTCTTACGCCTGCGAATAATCTCGTCATGAACAACGATATTCATGATTACGCACTCATTCAGCGCGTTTATGCCTCAGGAATAAGTATTTCTGGCGTCGGAATACGGGTCGCGAACAACAAAATCTATAACGCGCCGCATATGGGAATCGGTTTTTCCGGCAATGATCACCTTATGGAGTTCAACGAGATTTATAACGTCTGTTTCGAATCAAACGACGCGGGCGCGATTTATACCGGGAGAAACTGGTCGATGAGGGGAAATGTCCTCCGATTCAACTATCTTCACGACATTCGGGGCTTCGAGAATCGAGGGTGCGTTGGTATTTATCTCGACGATCAATTCTCTTCCGCCGAGATGTTTGGCAACATTTTCAAAAACGTCTCACGCGCAACGATGATTGGTGGCGGACGAGACAACAAAATCGTCAATAATATATACATCAATTGCGCGCCTTGCGTTCATCTGGACGCGCGCGGACGCGGTTGGCAAAAATATTTTACGCAAAATTGGATTCAGTCGCTCGAAGAGACGGGCGTTCATTTGGGAATCAAGATTTTTGAGCCTCCGTATAGCGAAAAATATCCAGAGCTAATGTCCATTCTCGAAAAACATCCGGGGACGCCGGTGGATAATATCGTCGCGCGGAACATTTGCGTGGGTGGAAGCTGGGACGGCACCAACGCTGGGCAATGGCGTGGACGCTCCATTTGGAACGAGGCGGATCAATTCAACACGATCGAGTCGAATCTTGTGGATGAAGACCCGCTTTTCGAAGATGCCGAGAATGGCAATTTCACGCTCCGTCCGGAGTCGCCTGCACTCAAGATGGGGTTTGAGCAAATTCCTTGGGAAAAGATTGGCACTTTTGCGGATCCACTCCAAGCGAAACCCTAACGTTGTGTCAATTTATAAACGCAATCGTTTAGTCTAGCGACCTTCCACCTCTTGAGAGGAAACATTTTTGAAAAATTATTTCCTCTCAAACTCTCCTTCAAAAAACTTTTTGACCGCTCACTACGTTCGCTAACACTGCTTATTATTTTGAGACAGCATTAGTTTGAGAGATAATATACACGTTCTCCTTTAAAATTCCCGTCTTGCGTGACGCTTTACGAGCCGTGGTGCGTAGCTCCAACGGCGGACGGAACCGGGAATCTTAACGCGAAGTATTATAAATACCAATCTCGCAACACCAAAAAACGGCATAAACGAGGAGCATCCCGCCGCACACACCCAACTTGGCGGGGTGTTTTTTCAAATATTGCCACGATTGAGGGAATGAACACCAGAATTTCGACGCTATCAACGCTAAAATTGGTATAAGCGGAAGGTGGTAGCGCTCGTGAGCGAAAACGAGGGAATGAATTCCCCAAAAAAAGACGACCACGCACAAAAAGAACGCCAAACACACGCCTTCTTTTCCGCGAAAATCTGAGGAAAAAACGCCGCCAAGGGCGCTCGCGAAGATGGCGACGTAAAAAAAGTTGATGAGACCAAACACAAAGACGAGTAGGATCGTCCGTTCCGTTTTTCCCTCTGGAGCACCCCACCAGCCGCGCGCAAAACCCCCAGGAATCGAGCGCTCCAGCTGCCAAAAACAAAGGGCTTTCACGCCCATGCGTTCAAGTGTCTGGACGGGATTTTTCGCCATATAGCGCAACGCGTAGCGCGAAGCGGCTCGATCCTTCTCGCCTTGCGTTTTGGAATACAAACTCTCCCCCACTTCATTGCGATAGTCTTTTGCCAAAACGGACATCCAATCATTTGGAGCCGAAATCACGATCGCGTCCCACGCTCGATACATGGGGGTGAATTCATAATTGCCCATCATGAGATTGCGCCCGCTCATACAATCAATCGCCGTGAAAGTTTTTTGAACGCGTGTGTTTCGAATGATCCAAGGTGCCATCGTGCAGCTCGAAAAAAGGAGAAGGAGAAAAACCGCCGCGATCCTGCGCCACCAAGGTGTTCCACGTGAAACGAGCCAGACGAAAATCGCAAAGGGGGCGGGCGAGAGCCACAAAATGCTCCGCGTCAAAGCTCCAAGCCCAATAAAGACGCCGCAAAACGCGATTGCGTAGAGAGACTGCGTGCGGAAGAAGCGCACCGCCGTCAAAAGAACGCACACGAGGAAAAACGTGAAAACGGTCTCCGTCAAAAGAAAGAAACAATCCACGATCAATGAGGGATAAAAGCAAAAAAGCGCCGCCGCCAGAAGCGCGATTCCGTGTTTGTCGTCCGGATAGACTTCTCGACTTAAAAAATACACTCCGACCGTCGTCAGCAGGGATAAAATAATTTGAAAGACACGCACTGCAAGAAAATTCTCCGCGCCAAAGACGCGATAAATCTCCGACACTGCCCATGGATACAACGGCGGGCGCAACGAAACCAATCGCGCGTCAGAAGCGTAGCACCCGCTATCGTGAAGCTCAAGCGCCAAGGCGTTATAATGCGTTTCATCCACGATCTCTAACTTCTCGCCCTCCATGCAACACAACAACGCAAGGCGAAAAAACAACCCAACCAACAGGATCACGACGAGAATGGCAACTTCTTTCCTCATTATAACGACTCGTTTGCTTTTTTTGTCCTTCTTTTGTCCCTTTTGCCCCCTCAATCAAGCGGTTGAATCCGCAATTCCCTGAACATCACGTCGGTCGTTGGGTCGTGCGCTTGAAGCATGATCGTTCCCGCCTCCAATCGCAACCCGCGCCGTGGATTGGGGTTCGGCTTCCTCTCGTCCGTCCACTCCGTGACTTGAAGACCATTCACCCAAGTGCAAAGACGCGGACCATCCGCAACGATCGTGACGTAGAACCATTCCTGATCGTTTGCCGGGATGTATCTCGCGGTCGTGCGTCGAAAGATCGCTCCGGTGCCAGCGTCGAGCGGCTGCGTTCGGTCGTCATTTTTGAAGCCATTGTGGATTTGGCACTCGTACCCATTCATTTTTTCGCCCGGGATGCAGCGGAAGAAGATGCCAGAGTTGAGATTTTTCTCTTTCGTGAAAACGGCGGCTTGGAGGACGAAATTGTCGTAGGCGGCTTTCGTCTCCAACATGCCCGGTCCATTTTTAACGAGAATCTGCTTTTCTTGCGCGTCGACAGAAAAATCTCCCGCCATCTCTGGGTAAAGATTCCACTGATCGAGGTTTTCTCCATTGAAGAGAGAGTCCATTTTTTCTGGTTTGAGGAAAATGTTGCGAATTTTCCACGTCTCGCCGGCGGGAACTTGGATTTCGAAGCGCCCTCCCTCCAAAACGGCGGTCTTCGTGACCCAATCGGCACAAGCGGCGGTCTGAATTTGGTAGGAGACTTGAGCGCTTGCGAAACGTGCATTGCTGCGGAGGGTGGCACCTCCGTTGCCGACGAGCGTGCCGTTCTCAATGAGCCACAAGTCGGGATTCTCCGACGTCCACCCGTAGAGCGACTCTCCATCAAAAAGCGCGATCCAGCCACCAGAAATTTGCTCGCCCGTTGGCAAAGTCCAACTCAAAAGGGCGCACACCAAAGCGGTTGATAAAAAATTCATATAAACTCCTTGTTCTTTCTAAACATATTGCCCCTTTGCACCAAGGGCTTGTATCATGGACGCCACTATTCTTATTCTGCGCGTTGTTTGTTCCAAACGGTCTCGAACCACGCGTCCGCATCTGGAATCTGCCGCCGCTGCGTCCATCGATGATGCGCCTCCAACTCGGAATCGAGCCACGTTTCTAACACATAATCGCGAAAATCGTCCTTCTCGGGCAGAACTCTCCACCCCATGCCGTCCATTATTAGATCCGGCGCGGCCTCTTTCGCTTCGTCGAGAACGATTGCAGAGCCACGACTTCCCACGCCAGACGAAATTTGATAATTTATCGCGGAAAGGTAGCATTTTTGGGCGACGAGGAGATGTTCATTTCGATGAGACTCCATGTTGAAAGCGCGATTTTTCTCCAACTGCGCCTGCGTGTCGCGCAACGCCTCGAGAATTGGCGCTTGGCGTCGAATGAAGCCGCCGAATTGTGACATTCTCTCTTGAAGCGTCTCGCGCGTCTCGCGCCATTCGCACTCTTCAACATTTTGCAGGGGGAAAATCTCCGGAGTCGTCGTTTCGTACTCCAATGCTGGCTTTTGAGCGATACATTTTGCGGCACGGATCGCCCCCACCTGTCCTGCGTTGAGCGCGGAGCCGCCCGGACGATAGACGCCATGCGTCCCCGCCACTTCTCCTACCGCGAAAAGGCGCTCGATGTTGAGCGATTCCCAATGCGCGTCGATTGCGAGACCGCCATTATTATGCTGGGCGCAGACCGCGATTTCTAAAGGCTCGTGAGCAATATCGATCCCATGCTCGGCATACATCTTTATTGCGGCAGGGTTCATTCCCTCCAAACGCGCGATCGGGGTTTGAAGACGCGCAACGCCGCAATTTTCGAGGTACCGCAGCGCCTCATCTCCCAATGTTTCACGCGCAAACCCCCGTGGGTTTTGTCGAAAATCGAGCCAGACGCGGCGACCTTTGATCTCGGTTTCGATATAAACCCAAATATCGACCATGGAGGATCCGAATTTGCCACCCTTTTGGAGTTTTCGCGCGTCGAAAGGCCATTGGTATCCTTTGAGGAACGTGAGTTGGAGGCTTTCGCCGGGGAAGGACTCGAAATCGGGCAAAAACTCGCGCTCGTCGCTTGCGCCATCCTGCGCTGTGCTGATGAAGCGTGGGATACACTGCATGTACGATCCCGAAACGTTCCAACGAAATTTTGTCGAGGCAAGCCCAAATTGCGACTCGGGCAGATTTTGTGCCGCCGCGCCAGCCTTGAGCGCCACGCCGATCGCCCCGAGATGGACTTTGGGATAGACGCTCGTTTTATAGAGACCGCCAGGACCTCCTGTGCAAAGAACGACATTTTGGGCGCGAATGGAGACCCAATCGTTCGAATTTGAAAAAAAGAGCGCACCAACGACCCTTCCGCGACGAGGTTTGTCCGTTTTTTCTGGGGAAATCCCGTCTGTGGGTGCGTACTTAATGAGCAACTCTTTTAGGTAAAGATTTTCCCAAACCGGGATGCTTTGTCGTCTCACCTCGTGTATCATGGCACGGCACATCTCGCGCGAGGTGTAGGGGCCGATGGACGTCGCACGCTGCATGGGATCGTGATCGGTTTTGTATCCCACGAATTGCCCAAAATCGTCGGTGGGAAAAGGGATACCCAATTGGACGAGATTCATGAAGGCTTGGGTGGAATTTGCTGCTTCAATGAGCGCATGGTCGCCATGCATTCCACCAGCTTGGAAGTAGGTTTGCGCCATATCGCGCACGGAATCGCGCTCTCTGCCACACAAGGATAATTTGTAGTAGGTTTGTTTGTCGCTTCCGGTGTTGATGGAGGTTCCGCCGTCGAGGGACTCGGTGGCGATAAGGACGTCCTCAACGCCATTTTTGCGCAGCTGGAGCGCCGTTGCGAGTCCTGCGGCGCCGGAACCAACGACGAGAGTGTGGACTTTGATCGTTTTCATTTTATGGCAACTCGACTTTTTTCTCATCAATCGAAGGGGCTTGTTTCACGTGAAACAGCGCAACCGCTAGTCTCGTTTCGGCTCCACAATGTAGAGCAAAACGTTTCTGAAGAACGTCGCATAATCGGCTCCGACGTCGATGAAGTCCGCGCCTGGAATTTCCTGAACGACGCGCGTGGTTCCCCAATCCACAAAACCACCGACCCAATGCGGGGCGACGTCCGTTGCGAGCGCCAAAACGCGACCAGAACCATAGTCCCCACCGACAAGAAGAGGAAAACGCATTCCCTCTTGGAACGAAAACGCTCCGTCGGTTTGTTTCACGTGAAACTGGATCGCTTCGAGGATTGTCTCCGCGCCAGCCTTGGGGGAAAAGAGATTGAATCCCCCAATCCCTGGCGGCGTGCCCCACGGCAACGCGTCAATTATCGGGTGTTTCTCGGCGCCACGCGCAGGCACGACAAAAAGCTGCTGCGCAAAATTGCGTCGGTCGTCGGTCTGCTCCATCACGACGGGCAGAACGTCCGCCAAAATCGTCTCGTGGTACTCGCCAAGGCGTCCGTGGTAGCTCTCCCACCCTCCGAACATCGCAAGCCCGGAGCCGTTTCGGACCGCTTGCGCAAGGTGAGCGAGCTGCTCCTGGGAGAAATTCTGCGCAGGATAATCGCTTAATACATAAGCGGCGTATTCCTTTTCGAGAAAATCGGCGGCAGGGGATGCGTCGCTGTCGACACGATCATACTCCACGCCAAAGTGCGTCATAATGCCCGCGAGGTATGCGGCAGGACCACAAATATCCCCATCGCCCAAGTAGCAAATTTTGTTCGTCTTCATTTTTTTCTCCTTCCTTTGCGGAAATACCTATCTTCTCTAAGGATACTCTTTTTTTAACGATATTTCAAGGGGGCGGAGGGGAAATTTTTCTTTTTTTTGGAAATTTTGTCGGTGGTCATGGTTGACGTTGCTCGTTGTAGAGGTTACAATATAGGAAGAATGATTAGCCATAGCCTTATTACGCGAGGAGGATTTATGCATTGGCTTGATTGGGTAATGCTCGGGCTTTTTTTCTGTATTTTGGTTACTGTCGGAGTGATTTCGCTCCTCAAGGTGCGCCAAAGCAGCGACTATTTCGTCGGCGGAGGAAAACTCCCCTGGTGGATCGGTGGTATTTCGCACCACGTCGGTGGGTATAGCGCCGTGGTTTTCACGTCGTGGGCTGCCTACGCGTATCGAGATGGCGTTTCGCTCTACTTCTGGTGGGCGCTTGGTTTTGCGGTCTGCTGCTCAGCAGGAGCGTTTCTCGTCGCGCCGAGATGGGTCGAAGCGCGCGAAAAGTGGAAGGTACAATCTCCCACGGAGTATCTTGCCATTCGATACGGCTTCAGCACGCAGCAATTGATCGTCTGGTCGGGCGTCTTTTTGAAGCTCATGGATCTTGCGGGAAAAACTTTGGCCATGGCGGTCATTTTAAACGGCTTCGCAAACGTTCCGCTCCCCACCGGCATTATTATCACGGGGTGCGTTGGTCTTGTGTACAACACCTTGGGAGGTTTTTTCGCCAGCACGAGAAACGATGTTTTCCAATTTCTCGTTCAGCTTTTGGGCGGTGTTTTGATGTTCTTCTTCGTTTTGAACGCGCTGGAGACGAAATTTGATGTTGGGTATTTCGGAATGTGGGACAAGTTAGATCCCCACAATTTCTGGGTCTTGAGCGATCAATGCAACCTCTTTTTCGCGATAGGTTTTTGGCTTGCCATCTTTTTTGGTTGTACTGGTGGAAACTGGGGCGCAGGGCTGAGATTTATCGCTTCGCCGAGCGCAAAACAAGCGACGAAAACCGCATTGCTTTCTGGAGGTCTCTATGTGATTTGGCCTCTGGTCATCTTCTCGCCGATGTGGGCTGCGCCGCTCCTTTATCCGGGGATGAGCGATTTCAAAGAGATGGAGAAAATTTATACCATCATGACGCTCGACTTGATGCCTCAAGGGGTGGTGGGAATTATTTTGGCGTCCATGTTTGCCGCCAGTATTTCGACGATCGCGGGAGATTGCAACGCGGTGGCGAGCGTTATCGCACGCGACATCGCACCCTGTTTTTCGCGCAAAGTTATTGACGAAAAGGGGCAGACGCCGATGTGGTTCGCGAGAACGGTCGCCTTTGTTTTTACGTCTCTAACGATTCTCGTTGCGATATATAGCGACTACTTTGGTGGCGTGGTCGGGCTGGTCGTGAAATGGTTCTCCGGTCTTTTGGGACCGATCTCCGTGCCTTTGGTTCTTGGTCTGCTCCCCTATTTTAGGCGCTGCGGAGTTTTGGCGGCGAATTTGTCTGTCGTGTGTGGAATTGCGGCGTTCTTTGTGATTGAGTCCTTCTCATGGATTCCACACCTTGCGAAACTCGAGTCTTTCTCGTGGATCGCCACGGTTCCGTGTCTCAAAGATATTTCTGCCGCGCCGTTGAGTTATAGCCTATTTTTCCCTGTCGTGACGAGCCTCGTCATCTTCTGGCTCTTCTCGTGGGGACCGGAACGCCAGAGCAAAATAGGCGGAACGTTGGAAGATTTGGGACAAGACAAGAAAAATTCGGTGTCGGAAGAGTCCTTGTAATTCGAACGGGGTTTTGAATGTTCATTCATCTCGGGCAAGGAACCCGGGATGAATGAACGCCCGAGCGTGAGGCACCTCCTGGTCAGGATGGCGTCACGCGACCTTCTCCAAAAACCCTTCCAACTGCTCGCAACGGTTGGGCTGCTGGAGTTTTTTCATCGCTTTCGTTTCGATTTGGCGGATTCGCTCTCTCGTCACACGAAAGATTCTCCCAAGCTCCTCAAGCGTGTAGGAATACCCACCGTCCAAACCATAACGCAGGCGAATAATGTTGCGTTCGCGTGGGGAGAGTGTCATCAAAACCGCCTCCAACTTCGTACGCAGAAGGTCGTTTGCTGCGGTTTTTTCCGGCTTCTCGGTGCGAGAATCGTCGACAAATTCGTTGAAAGAGTTGTCGTCGTTGTCCCCAATCGGTCGGTCGAGACTAATCGGATTCCGCGTAAATCCCATTACCTTTGCGTAATCGTTCATCGAGATGTCTGCCGCCACGGCTGCTTCTTCGGGAGTAGGCTCGCGCCCGAGTTCCTGCTGAAGGCGCTGGGTCGATTGTCGGAGCTTGGTCATGAGATCAATCATGTGGACAGGGATGCGAATCGTGCGCGCCTGCTCGGAGATTGCACGCGTGATTGCCTGACGAATCCACCATGTGGCGTAGGTGGAGAATTTGAATCCGCGACGATATTCGTATTTGTCGACCGCGCGCATCAGTCCTGTGTTGCCTTCCTGGATCAGGTCGAGGAAATTCAGCCCCCGGTTTCGATATTTTTTCGCGACCGAGACGACGAGGCGCAAATTTCCGCAGGACAACTTGCTTTTCGCCTCTTCGTACATGCGATAATAGTTGTGGATTGTCTCGACGCGACGCCTCAACCCTTCCGGGCTGTCGTGCGTGAGCATCATGAGCTTGAACAATTCTCTGCGCAGTTGTTGGACGGCAAGAGGGGAAAGCTGATCCCGGCGGTTGCGGAGTGTGTCACGAATCTCGAGCATTTTGGACGCCAACTGGTCGAGCTGACGCACCATCCCTTGGATTTTTTTGGTGCGGAGGCTCAATTCTTCGACCAACTCGATCATCTTCCGACGATTCCGAATGAACGCGATTCTGGCGCGCTGTTTTTCGTCTGGCGGGGTGGTCGAAAGGATCATTTTTCGGAAAAGCTCGCGACATCGGGACATCAAAAAATCCAACGTTGCCAAATTGCTCGGCATCCTTGCCATAATTTGCTCTTTGGTGAGTTTTTCCGTAAGAGAAACCTTGATCGTTCGGTCGAAAGGGAGCGTCCCGCGATGGACTTTTTTCAAAGAATTGATGGTGTATTTCATCACAACGTAGCTGTTGAGAATGGCGCAACGGAACTTCTTGCGCATTAGCTCGATTTGCTTCGCAAGGACGGTCTCTTCCTCACGCGAGAGAAGGGGAATTTCCGCCATTTGCGACATATACATGCGCACCAAGTCGGCTCCGCCACGGCTTGAGGTGGGTTCTGAGCGGTGGGATTCGTTCACGAAAAAGATATCTTCTCCGCTCTCGTAATAGTCGTCTTCGTCGCGCAGCCGTGAGGTAGGGGAGGAAAATTCGCCAGCATATTCGTCGGCAAAATCATCTTCTTCGAGCGCAGAAACGGCGTGTTGGTACACCTCCGGCTCAGCCGCTTTTTCCAAAAGATCAATGCCAGATTTTTCCAGGAGGATGAGTAATTCCTCAACGGCAAACTCGTTTAGACCCGTCGATTCGAAGTGTTTGTGCACCTCGTCGAAAGTGAGGAAACCTTGCTGTTTTCCCTTTTCTACCAAGGGACGAAATCTTTCATCAAACAAATTCACGTAAACCTCCTTGTATCTTCCCTGATACAGCTGAGTTCCAATCGATTCCGTTTTCGCGAAACTCCCGCGCCCCGACTCTGCCCCGGGCGCAAGGAACGAAAACTATGGTAAAAATTGTATCCTTAAAAATATTGTGTGCCTGAGCCAACAATGGACTCCATCCGCAATTTCCAACGCGAGCGCCATATACTCGTCCTTTAAAATTTCCGTTTCACGCGACATATTGCGAGCCGTGGTGCGCAGCTCCAACGGCAGACGGAGCAGGAAATTTCAACGCGAAGTATTATAATAAACCCGTCACTCTCTTTTTCTGGAGTATAAGGTTTTCTAGCATCCCCGCTTTTTGCGAGTCCTCGACTTTGGGATTTTGGAACGCTTCCTTGAGTCGCAATTTGGCTCCCTCGTAATGATGAAGCTCAAAATTGGCAATCAATTCATCCAACAGCCGGCTGACGTCGTCTTGAGACTTGGATTCGTGTCTCCACATCGAGCGCGCCTCTTCCTCAAGCGTCCAGTTTTTCATCTTCTCGCTCTCGAACGATGTGAGCACACATTGGAGTGTGGGAATCCGCCCGTCGTCCTGCAATTCGCTCATGCGGATGAGCAATTCTCGAGCGGGCTGGTACTTCAATTGCTCTGGCAAAATGTGTTGCCGAGCGTGCCCAAGGAGTGCAGGGTACGAAAGAAGAAGGTGCATCAACTCCCGTTCCCAAGCGTCCATCGTCCCAAAAACCTTCCAATCAATGAGGTCCGCCGCCTTCTCAAAATCCAAACCCGTGAGGGTCGAAATGTCGGCTGCGTCTCCTAAAAAACCGTCTTCCGAGGAAAATTTGGCAGAGGCGTCAAGCTCGGCTTCTCCCTCAAGCAGAGGTGACAAAGTATTTTCGTCGTTCCCCTCGTCTCCCACACTGCCCAGATACTCTTGCTGCCTTCGAGTGCGTAAAAAACCGTCCCGGCGCGCTTTTTCGCGAATCTCACGCAAGCGCTTGCGCAAGAACTCCTCCGAAATAGTGAGGGTGCTCGCCAACTTTTGCAACAACCTTTCTTCGCGAAAAGACACCTGCGCGAAATTCAGATTGTTGAAGCGATCCGCACTCGCGACAAGTTGGAGGATTTTTTCCGAAACCATCTCGGCTTGGTGAATATTGGAAATATCCAAACCTTCGGTGTACGTATTGAGAGCGTGAGTGTACGCGTCGACGGCTTGCTTTTCCAGGAGCGTTTCGAAATCTTGCGAATCGTGCGTAGCCAAGAATTCCGCAGGGTCTTGCGCCTCGGGGAGCGTGAGTACCCGGACATCCACTTTTTCCGCGACGAACAACTCGAGCACCTCAGCCGTGCGACGTTGCCCCGCAGCGTCTCCATCGAGGACAAGGTATATTGTCTCCGCCATTCTGCGCAGCGTTTTGATGTGGTCGATCCCAAGGGCAGTGCCTAAAATGGCGACCGCATCTTGAAAACCATGCCGATGAGCCGCAATGACGTCGGTGTAGCCCTCCATGATGAGGACCCTTTTTTTCCGGAAGACGACAGACTTCGCCAAATCGAGCGCATAAAGCAGTTTGTGCTTTGCAAAAATTGGCGTCTCGGGTGTGTTCACGTATTTTGCGGCATCGTAAGAACACTCCACATCAGGAATCTTTCGCCCACCCACTCCGACACTGCGCCCTTGCGCGTCATGGATGGGGAAAATGAGACGCCCACGGAATCGATCGAAAACCTTGCCCTGCTCGGAGGTTTTGAGAAAGCCGGCGGCGATCAAATGAGCGATCGAAAAGCCATCTTTGCGCGCTTCTTTTTCGAGCCAGTTCCAATCGGAGGGGGAAAAGCCGATGTGGAATCTTTCGCTCATTTCGCCCCACAAGCCGCGTTCTTCGGCGTATCGTCGCGCTGGATGGGACGTTGGGAGTGTCTGAAAAAAGCGATGATAGCGATCCTCCGCCCACGCGCAGGCGCTGCGCAAGTCTTGAGGCGATAATTCAGAGGAATCCTCGACCTGAGACGCGCTGGGGGGTTGGTCCCCATGTTCCGCAAACAGAATTTTCTGTGGCTTCGGCTTTTGAAATTTTGGAAGCTCGATTCCGGCACGCTCGGCAAGCGCTCGGAACGCTTCGGGAAAAGAAAGATTCTCCATCCGCATGAGGAAGGAGAAAACGTCGCCAGAGACGTTGCAAACCCAACATCGGAAGGTTTGTCGTTCGGGATCGATCTGGAAGCTGGGGCGAGAATCGTCGTGCCACGGGCATAGACCGGTATGGTACCGCCCTTTCGGCGTCAACCGAATATACTCGCTTGCCAAGTCTACAATATTTGTAGCCTCGCGCACACGCTCCTTGATATCCTGTGAAAAACTATTTTGCAAAGCAAGACCCCCCGATATTCCTCATCTTGGACAGTATACGCTAAAAACGAGTTTTATGCAAGCCCCCTTTTCGCAAAACTTAAGAAAATTTCCCTTTTTTTGGAAAAAATGTCAAAATTTCATAATGGGAATTCTGGAGAATTTGATCGCACTAAAGAAAATGGAGAACACACGTCCTCTTCAGATTTTCAACTCGCGCTATTTTATACGCTGTCTCAAGTTTAGCGCGGAGAGTTCGCGCCGCCCGCGCGGTTGGTGGTCGGCTGGGCGGCGTTGGTTATACTAACGCTCGAATGAATTCGAGTTTTTCACAAAAGTGAGGAGCCGTGGTGCGTCGCTCCAACGGCAGACTCAAGGTAAAAATTCTAACGCGAAATATTTATAAAACGCCCATCATTTCACTTTTCGTAAAACCTTAATGGGGGAAGGAAGCGAACTTGGAAAGGTTGCGGAAACGGCGAGAATTTGAAATTCGTATGTTTCGCCTGATTCGAGACCAGTAAGAGTATAGACGAATTTTTTGTCGTCGTTAGCAACTTCGATATCGATCCAATCGCTGTTCGTATCGGATGATTTTCGATATTGGAGCGTGAATTTGTCCGCATTCGCAACGGTATTCCACGAAACGACTGCCGTTGAGGAGACGCGACTCGTCACACTCGTGATGGTTGGCGTCGCGAGAAAGGTGCAGATGGGAGCGGAAATTTGCTCCGGATCCGACCCTTCATAGCGACTGTCATTCTTTGCCGAAACGCGAATCAAATACTCCGTAGAGGCTTTCAAACGCTTGACGACGTACGATGTCCCCGTCGCGTTGGTCGTGGCGGTCGTCCAGTTTTGACCGTCGACGCTGTACTGAATCGTATACCTTTCGGCCGTCTTGGTGGAATCGTCTTTTGCCACCGATGCATCCCACGTTACGAGAATTTCCGTGTCGCTCTGGACCGTGGCGCTCACGTTCGTCGGCGCGAGATACGGCGTTTTCGTCGTTTTCACGGTGATTTTGCTCGATTTCGACGCGTTGTCTTCCATTTTAAACGAAACGGTAACAGGATACGTCGTCGAACTTTGCAAGCCCCCAACAGCGAGGAGGCCGTCGCTAAACAGGATCATCCCGCCGCCGACCCCCTCAGGAGCGTTGGTGTTGGTTGGAATATTCACCGAGCCGATTTTGTCGATCGTCACGGTAACCGCAGTCGCGTACGTTTTTAGATTGGAAGTCTCGTAATTTGTGATTTCAATTATGAACGCGTTCTCCCTGATAGCGTACGTCTTCAGTTTCGGCTGCGCGAGAAGGACGCCGGTCGTTGCCTTCACCGGGTCGCTTGCCTCCGAGGCGAGGAAATGTCGGTCTTTCGTCGCGGAGACGCGAATTTTGTACTCCGTCTCGCTTGCAAGGCGAGTTATCGTGTAACTCCCGCCCGTCGCGTTCGTCGTGGCGGTCGTCCATCGTCCGTTTTTCAGATATTGAACGGTGTATTTCTCAGCCGTTCGGTCCGAAAGTCTCGCTCTCGACGCATCCCACGTCACGACAATTTCCGACGCGCTTATGCTTTTCGCCGTCACGTTCGTCGGCGGAAAATACTGCGCAGCAATCGTTTTCACGTTGATTTTGCTCGATTTCGACGCGTTGTCTCCCTCTTTAAACGAAACGGTAACAGGATATGTCGTCGAACTTGGCGCAAAGTTAAAAATGAGGGAGTTGCCGTCAAACGTGATTTCCATCCCGCCTAACATCGACACTTGACCGTCGAGTGCAACGTCCACCGAGCCGATTTTGTCGATCGTCACGGTAACCGCAGTTGCGTACGTTTTTAGATTGGAAGTTTCGTAATTTGTGATTTCAATTTCGAAATAATTCTCCCAGATAAGGTCCGCCTTCAGTTTCGGCTGCGCGAGAAGGACGCCGGTCGTTGCCGTCACCGTGGCGCTTAACTCCGAGGCGAGGAAATGTCGGTCTTCCCTCGCGAAGACGCGAATTTCGTACGTCGTCTCGCTTGCAAGGCGAGTTATCGTGTAACTCCCGCCGGTCGCGTTGGTCGTGGCGGTCGTCCAGTTTTGACCGTCGACGCTGTACTGAATCGTATACCTTTCGGCCGTCTTGGTGGAATCGTCTTTTGCCACCGACGCATCCCACGTTACGAGAATTTCCGACGCGCTCACGCTTTTTGCCGTCACGTTCTCGGGTGCCTCATACGGTGCTTTCGCCGTCTTCACGCGCAACGCGCTCTCGGCCGAGAGACACCCTCCGCACGCAAACGCGACGGTGACGTTGTACGTCGTATTGCTTGCGAGACCCCAGAACCCAATGTGCCCATCCTCAAACCAAAGCTCAACCCCCGCATCGGCAAAATATCCCTCCGCATAGCTGCTTTGTATACCATTGACCTCGAGGCTGTCTAAAATATCGACGCTCTCTAAACCATAGCCGCCGCGGTGTATATCAACCACCAATTCCTCTCCGTCGAGCGTGACGACCAGCTTCTGGGCGGATGTTGCGAGGTTTGTGGTGGAGAAATTTGTTACGTCAATCACAAACCAATCGTAGTTAATTCCAACCGTTTTGAGCTTTGGCTGCGCGAGTATTGTGCTATAGACAGAGACGATTTGCTCATCGTCGCCGTCTTGAAGGACTTGAATTTCATAATTCATCCCTGCGCGACCGGTAAAGGTCAGGCTTTCGACGCCCGCCCTTAGTTTTCTCACCGTCCATCTGGAAGTCCCCTCCTCCCTGTACCGTACCGTATCGCCCGTCTGTGGCGTCTCGTCTGTCCAAGCTATCGTGACTTTCGTTTTGTTTACCGAAACTTCCACAGGTTCATGCCATTCGGGAGATTCAAACGCGCCAAGATCGACCGTCTCGCCATAAATGCGCGCAGACCCAGACAAATCGGTCGTTATTCCAAACGTGTACCTATTGTCTCCTTTGTCAATCGCCTGCGAACCCTCGACCAGCCTAAAATCGCCGTTTGCAGCATCAGCGAAGAGCGGTTTCGACGAATCGTATACGTAATTGTTCTCTCCGTTCCACGCAGTGTAAGAGGAGAGCGAATTATAACCGTTAACCTCACTGTGGGCCCCGTAGATGGAGATATCGTCCCCTTCGCTCGCAACATTTTCGACAACGATCGTGTTGTAGACGTTGGTCGTGGCGTCGTGACTGAAAATCCCGCCGCCGTCGCCGTTTGCCGCATTCTTCGAAATCGTGGAGTTTGTGACTGCCAAATCGCCGCTGAATCTGGCAATCCCGCCGCCGTCGCTTCCTGATTCGTTGTAATCAATCAAGCAGTTTGTGACCGTTAATAATCCGCCACCGGAGAAAATCCCGCCGCCATCGTCGTTTGCTTCGTTGCCCGAAACCATGGAGTTCGTGACTGTCGAATCGCCTTCGTTCCTGCAAATCCCACCGCCCCAGCAGCCTGCCCTATTCTCCAAAATCGCGGAGTTTACAACCGTTAAATAACCGCTACGGCTGTAAA
>JAUNBK010000007.1:0-50772 GCA_030527105.1 Planctomycetia bacterium | reverse complement strand
TCCCGCCGCCATCGTCGTCTGCTTCGTTGGTCGAAATCAAGCAGTTCGTGACCGTCAAATCGCCGTAGCTGTAAATCCCGCCGCCATCGTCGTCTGCTTCGTTGGTCGAAATCAAGCAGTTCGTGACCGTTAATAATCCGTCACCGGAGAGAATCCCGCCGCCGTCGCCGCTTGCTTTGTTGTTCAGAATCTCGGAGTTTGTAACCGTTAAATAACCGTCACTGCTGTAAATCCCGCCACCGTTGCTTGCTTCGTTCCCCACAATCATGGAGCTTGTAACCGTCAAATAGCTAGAGAAGTTGCTAATCCCACCGCCGCCCCAAGACGTACTGTTGTTAGAAATTAAGGAGTTTGTGACTGTCAAATAGCCAGGGACGGTATTGCCAACCCCATTGCAGGCATTGATAATCCCGCCGCCGCCTTCACCGCTGGCGTTGCCAGAAATCGTGGAGTTGGTAACCGTGAGCACGCCGGTGGTGAGAATCCCGCCAGCGGCGGACGCACAGTTCTCAAAAATCAGACAGTCCGTGACTGTCAAATGACCGTAGTTGTAAATCCCGCCGCCGTAGCTGGCATAACCGCCAGTAATCGCAAGCCCAATCAAGGCTACAGGAGCGGTCTTACTGCCACCGGTTACGCAGAATACCCGACTTCTGTCGTCGGCGTCGATCGTAATGCCTGGGGTATCCGAATCGCTATCGTAAAACGCCGACGCATCAATCGTTATGCCTCGCGTCAGTTTTATTTCCGCGCCGCCAAGAACAATCGTGCCGCCAGACAAGTCGGATGCAAACGTGATTTTCGCCCCGTCCGTCGCGTATAAAACCGCTTCGCGCAACGATATTTTGTTGTCATAAAAATTGACGACATCCTCAAGCGTAGTCACAACGGTCGATCGCGTCTCCAGCGTGCCCGTGCCAGAACAGTACTCATAAGCCCCAAGATCAACAGTCTCACCCTGAACACGAACGTTCCCAGCCAAATCGGTCAAAGACGAAACGTATGGGGAATGCCCCTTGTCAATCGCCTGCGAATCGGCTGCCAGCGTAAAATCGCCGTTTGCAGCATCAGTGAAGAGCGGTTTCGACGAATCGTACTCGTAATTGTTCTCTCCGTTCCACCCAGTGTAAGAGGAGAGCGTGTTATAGCCGTAAGCCACACCGCCTTGCCCGTAGAAATCAACGCCCACAGGTAAGGACGCGTTTTCGGCAATGATCGTGTTGTAGACGTAGATCTCGCCGTAGGAACCGGAAATCCCGCCGCCGGCAAATTCTGCCGAATTGCGCGAAATCGTGGAGTTTGTGACTGTCAAATTGCCGTAGTAATCGTGAATCCCGCCGCCGGCATTGTCTGCCGAATTGCCCGAAATCGTGGAGTTCGTGACTGTCAAAATGCCACCGTCATTGTCAATCCCGCCGCCGCTGCCTGCCGAATTGCCCGAAATCGTGGAGTTTGTGACTGTCAAACTGCCGCCATTGGCAATCCCGCCGCCGACCCCTGTCGAATTGCCCGAAATCGCGCAGACCGAATTGCCCGAAATCGTGGAGTTTGTGACCGTCAAATTGCCGGCGTTGGCAATCCCGCCGCCGGCATTGTCTGCCGAATTGCCCGAAATTGTGGAGTCCGTGACCGTCAAATTGCCGAAGTTGAAAATCCCGCCGCCCACATCCGCACTGCCGCCAGTAATCTTGAGACCGCCAAGGTTGACGATGCTATCGTCACCAGTGTATATGACACCGGAGAGTCGGTTCGCGTCGAGTGTGAGGGGGGCGTCGCCAAGGGAGACGATGGTGACGGAGCCGAACTTTTCGGCGTCGATGTCGATAGAAACGCTGTCTGCGGCGGTTGCGTAGACGATACTGTTTTTATCGGCGGTGGTGCGAAGAACGATAAGGTCGGATTCAGTTGTTTTGGCGGCTTGGACAATCGCCTCGTTCAGAGATCCTGCGGAGAGTTCGTTGGCTGTGATTTCAATCAGATTGATATCTTTCAGATTCTGCGGAAGCCCGAATTCCGCATATTGTTCGCAAATTGCTGAGTAGTCCGCCGGACTGACGCTCAACAAAGCCCGCTCCTCCAGCGACTCAACTCTCAGAGAGCGGCTTTGGAGACCTTTCAATCGTTTGTTTCCGCGACGAAAACTTTTCGTGTGCGTGTGTGTGAACATAATAGCCACCTTTCTTAAGGAGTTGTTGTTTCGAAAATCACTTGAAATTTGCCGCCTGTCACGCGACAAATGTAATTTTAACCACTGTGAAAAACCTTGTCAAGTGGGGGGGATGGGAAATTTCGGAAAAAAAATAAAAAAATTTTAAGAAAAAGTTATTTTCGATAAAACGTCTCTGTCCTCGTGTTGTTTTTTGCGCGTTTTGGATTCTTTTTGGCGATGAAGCGTGGAATCCATGAGATTTGGAGGCGATTCGAAAGGGACATTCACGGAGCGACACGCGTTCTAACGCTGTTCAGTCTGGCGAAATCTCTCGTGGAGCCAAGTGAATCGCCTTGCCAACAGAATCCCTCTTGTTGGAATTTTCGTCATTATCGCAAAAAGCGACGCAAGCCCCCCCCCACCTTATCAAATTGAGGAAAAAAGCCTCATTTTATTTTACTCATTTTGCGCAAGCTGCCGATAGTCTAAAAAAGAAAAACTTGCCAGACTCCTTCTAAGTTTTGCAGTTTTTCATTTTTTACATTCAAACGTGACGACTCACGTTGTATTTGTTTTCACACATCGCTCTCAAATTATGAGTAACTCCTCCTTATCCTCACGACAAAAATTTGAGTCCCTGACGCACAACGCGTTTATCCTCCCCTCCGTGCTCGCGAGCAATTTCGCACGGCTTGAAGCCGACATTCGGGCGCTTGAGGAAGCGGGCGCGCAGGCACTTCATCTCGATATTATGGATGGGCATTTTGTCCCGAACCTCAGTTTTGGAATTCCCGTTGTCGAGGCGATTCGACAGACGACCGATCTTGTATTGGACGTCCACTTGATGCTTTCGCACCCGGCAGAGTACTTTGGTGCGTTTCGCAAGGCGGGCGCGGATGCGCTCACGTTTCACGTTGAAGCGGTTGCGGACGAGCTTTCCCCCGGTGGGAATTGCGCGCGGCAAGGGTGCGATCCAGCGAGAGTTCCTGATGCGGCGGCGCTTGTCGAGCGTGTCGGAGCGTATCTCGACAGCGTTCATCAGCAAGGTTTGGCGGCAGGGTTATCCATTATTCCTCCCACGCCTGCGGAGATTCTCGCTCCGTGGCTCTCTCAATGTGAAAACATACTCATCATGAGCGTCATGCCTGGTTTTGGTGGGCAATCCTTTCATCCCGAAACGCTGGCGAAATTGCAGCGTCTTCGAGAGCACGCACCTTCGTCTCTCCTGAGGAGTATCGACGGGGGCGTCAATGAGGAATTGATCCCAACGTTAAAATTAAACGGCGCAACGGGTTTCGTCATGGGAACCGCCCTTTTTCATTGTCCGGATTTGGGCGCAAACTTTAAGCGTCTCCATGCCGTGCTCGAAAACGAGAGCGTGTAGATAGCGGCGAAATCCAACGAGTTTCTCGAAAATCCACCGAAAGTCCATTGAGACCCCGGGTGGATTTTCGAGCAGGATGAGTGTGTCTGCGCCCTAACCCATAGAAAGGCATTATGTTACAAACGTGGAAGTTTTCGTTCAGCCAGACTTCAGAACGCAAGGCGGAGGAGTCCATTTTGCGCATTCTGATCATTCGTCCGGGAGAAACGACGTTTGATGAACAACGCTGCATCCAAGGGAATTTGGACGTCCGCCTCACGGAGAGAGGGCGGGATGAGGTTCAAAAACTTGCGGACGACTTAAAAAAGGAGATGATCTCCCAAATTTATTACGCCCCCTGCCACTCCGCGCAGGAAACAGCAAGGGATATCGCCCAAGAATTGCGCATCCCTAAAAAAGCACTGGAGGGACTCCAGAACCAAAATCAAGGACTTTGGCAAGGAATGCGCGTAAACGAACTACAACAACGCCAGCCGCGCAACTATCGAAATTGGGCGGCGTCCCCAGAAGCGATTGTCCCGCCAGGAGGAGAATCCTTCCAAGATGTGACTCATCGCGTTCAAAAAACAATCCAATGGATCCTCAAACGCCACCTCTCCGGTGCAATTGGGCTTGTCGTGTGCGAACCACTCGCGAGCATCGTCCGCTGCCGACTGAAGTGCGAAGAGGCTAAAAACCTTTGGAACTATATCGGGCTGCATGGGTTATGGGAACCCGTTGAAGTCCATCCTTCACAACTACTTGTTAGATAAGCTGGGTTAAAATCATGTCACAAAGTTGCTCACACCAGTGCGATTCATGCGATCAGAATTGCTCCGAGAGAAAAGCGAGTTTGAAAGCGGAACTGAACGAATTAAGCTCCGTGAAAAAGGTTTATGCCGTCGCGAGTGGCAAAGGCGGCGTGGGAAAATCCCTCGTCACGGCTCTCCTCGCGTCGCAATCCCAAAAAATGGGACGCCAAACCGCCATCCTGGATGCCGACATAACGGGACCGTCCGTCCCAAAAATGTTTGGCGTCGCGAGACACGCGCAGGCTTGCGATCAAGGTATTTTCCCCGAGAAAACCAATTCAGGAATCCAAATCATCTCCGTGAATCTCCTTCTCGAGGATCCGTCCGACCCCGTCATTTGGCGCGGTCCCGTGATTGCGGGCGTCATTAAACAATTCTGGTCGAACGTGATTTGGAACGACGTGGACGTGATGTTTGTCGACATGCCCCCAGGAACTGGCGACGTGCCGCTCACGGTTTTCCAATCGCTCCCGATCGACGGAGTGATTATCGTCGCCACGCCTCAGGAGCTTGTCTCCATGATTGTGGGAAAAGCGATCAAGATGGCGGAAATGATGAATATCCCCATCATTGGTCTCGTCGAAAACATGAGTTACGTCGAGTGCCCAGATTGTGGACGCCAGATTTCTCTCTTCGGAGAGCGCCGCCTCGAGGAGTACGCCGCCGCGCATGGGTTGCCACTTTTGGCGCGCATTCCGATTAATCCAACCCTCGCCGACGCTTGCGACAAAGGGGAAATTGAGACTTTCTCGACGCAATTTTTTGACGCCAATTTGTTATAACACTTCTCGTCGAAATTTCCGATTCCGCCCGCTGTTGGAGCTGCACACAACAGCCCGCAAAGCATCGCACGAGACGGAAATTTTGACCTGAAATATCGCACGCTCATGCGTTTCGCGACGGGCACGGCGTATTCTCCAACCGCCGTGCCTGTTCGTTTTTTCTCGCACACCCGCGCATTTTCTCAAAATGCAAACATCGAGACCCCAAGTGCTACCGTCCGCCGTTGAAGCTACGCACCACGACTCGCAAAGCGTCGCATAAAACGGGAATTTGAAAGGAGAACGAGTATACAAAAGGTTTTGGCGGGCTATTTCCCCGAAAACGCCACTTTTCCAGCACTTTTAAAAAGGCGCGACAGCCCGCGTTCCTTCGTTTGCACCTTGGAGGACTTAGCCACCTTTTTCTCCTCAATCGTCTTAAAAACCTCTTTGCGATGAACACTCACATTGGAGGGGGCTTGAATCCCAATCCGAACCTTGTTGTGTCCTATTGAGGTGATTATCACTTCAATCTCGCCGTTGATGATTATGCTTTCATCTTGTTTTCTCGTCAAAACCAGCATTTGCGTCTCCTTGCAAAGTTACAATTATTGCGATACGTAGTTAAAAATCGTTTTTAACGTTTCTACTGTTATTGTGCACCAAGAAACGCGATTTGTCAAGGAGAAAAATGCCCAGACTGCCCAAAATATACAAATTATTTTATTTACACAGATTTTTTCTCCTTTTCCTTCTGCGCAAAATATTCGTTTAGTAGGGTCGTCGCGAAAGCCAAGACGGTTGCTGTGTACCTCATACATCGCTCAGGTCGCAGGAGTCGATGCTCTGGGGAAGGGTCTTGAGCAAGCCAAACGGTCGTGTTGTCCTTACACAAAATGCTGTGCGAAACGGACTGCACGAAATTAGGGTGCTTATCGTTTTGTGGATGAAATTGCGGCATGGGAGTCTCTTTGATGTAGTCGCCCACTTTTTGGATGAGCTGACACAATTCGCCATAATCAGGGACGAACAGGCCCATGAAGAAAGCAGAGCCGTTGAGAGCGCCACAAAGGGACTCCATCGCGCCGCAGCCAGTTTTTCCCGCGCGGAGTGCGAGGAAAGGGAAGTTCCTACACGTCGCAGCAATCTCTGGATTCGTCTCTTCGATCGCCTCGGCATACACCGTCATTCCGGCCTTGATCGCACCATACATACACCCCCACGGATCGTAAAAATCGTACGCGAGCTGGGCGCATTTTTCGGGGTCCAGCGTCACATAATTCCACGTTTTCTCGCGCTTCGGACGATTGCGTGGGCGCCGTTTTCGTGGCGACTTTGTCACTTCATCCTCGCCCTCATTATCCTCCGCCTCATCAGCGAAAAGAGGAAACGACAGACCGCAAAAAGCGGCTCCGAGACCGCCTGCAAGAGCGCTGCGGCGGCTTAATTGTGGGTTCTGATCCATTTTATGCTCCTTCTCCTCTATACTCGTTCTCCTTTAAAATTCCCGTTTTGCGTGAAGCTTTGCGAGCCGTGGTGCGTAGCTCCGACGGTGGACGAAACCGGAAATTTCAACGCGAAGTATTATAAAATTCTCGTTTTATGCGACGTGGTGCGAGCCGTGGTGCGTAGCTCCAACGGCGGACGGCACCGGGCACTTCAACGCGAAATACTATAAACGACCTTTCGTTTTTTTGTTAGCGCATGAACACACTACCAATAATAAGTACAACGTTCATTATATCTCGTTCTGACCAAAAAGCAAGACCTTCGACGAGGAAATTGCAATCTTTGAGGGACAATCAAAGGAATTTCCTCAGGATTTCCCCCAAGAGGGTAGGTTCTCGCTGCGCTCAAACAAAGAGAAGCGGGGGTGCTTCGTGAAATTCCCCTCCGGTTCTGAATGGAGTCAAAAATCGCGACGGATTTGCAACACTGCGCCGACTTCATTCCGTTCCGTCTTTCGCGAAACGACTCGCTATCACGCTCACAATAATCAGCTGTAGCGCATGATAAATCATCGTAGGCAAAATCAAAATCCCCGCCAGTTTCGCGTTTGGCAGAAGGACTTGAGACATCACAACACCATGCACCAGCGACTTTTTAGAGCCGCAAAAAAGGGCCGTGATCGTGTCTTCGCGATTGAAACGCAATATCCGGCACCAAAGAGCGACGATAAAATAGACGACAAAAAAGAGACCCACCATCCCTGCCGAGAGCAGCGCGAGCGTTTGGAGCGATATCGCGCTGAACATTTTATCTTGGAACGAATGGCAAAAAGAAGTGTAGACGATCAACAAAATGACGGATTGATCGAATTTTCGCAGCGTTTTATCGTGTCTTTGCGAAAATGCGCCCATTTGTCGATGAAGCGCAATTCCCAAAAGGACGGGGAGAATCACTTGCACAATGAGCGAAAACACGACGCTCGAAAGATCCTTGCCGCTCGTTTGTGACGAGATGAAAAATTGCATCCACAAGGGCGTGATGAATACGCCGAGCAGGCTTGAGATGCTGGCGTCAAAAATCGCGGCAGGGACGTTTCCTCGCGCCATATTCACCATGACGACCGACGACGAAACGGTGGAAGGGAGCGTCGCGAGAAAAAAAATCCCAATCCAAAGCCAATCTGGCTCACCCGGCGGGCTAAAATGCAGCGCCAACGGAAGCACGAGGAGCGGAAACAAAACGAAAGTCGATAAATGCACGACAACATGGAGGCGATAATTCGACAACCCCTGCGCGATTTTTTCCCAATTGAGACGTAAACCATAGAAGAAAAAAATCAAAGAGACTCCATAGTGCGCCGCCGTCGACAACGAAAACGTGCCCGTCCCGCTGCCCAACGGCGGATAGATATACGCAACAAAAATAGAGAGAAACAACAAAATTACAAAAGGGTCGATCTTCATGCTACAACACTCCCGACGCATTTTAGGCGCGGAAATAATCCATCAAACTCTCAAACTCATCATGATTGCGAAAATGAATTGCCAACGTTCCTTTTCCAGAGGAATCCGCACTCAAGTCGACCTTCAGCCCCAACGCCTCGCGGAGCTGCTGTTCCAAATCCAAAAGCTGCGGCGATTTCTCTTTTCCCTTTTTCGCTCCACCTTTTTTCGCGGCAGGCATTTCGCGAATCGAACGTTTGGGCGTCTCTGCCGTTTCGTCGAATCCTCCCGATCCGCCAAGGTTAAAAGCGCCGCGTTCCGAGACCGCTTCGTTCCAATCCGAAACGATTTGCTCCACCTGCCTCACCGAGAGTTTCTCGTCCACAATGCGGTCGCACATCGCAAGCTGATCCTCCGTCGCGACGAGCGGGAGAAGCGCTCTAGCGTGCCCTTGCGTCAATTTTTGCTCGACAATTCTTTTTTGAATCTCGTCCGGCAAGTCGAGTAGCCGCAAAAAATTGGAGATGGTGGATCGATCCATATTTAGTCGTTTTGCCAACTCTTCTTGCGAGCACTTGTGCTGCGTAAGATAATTTTGGAACGAAAGCGCTTTTTCAATCGCGTTTAGATCCTTACGCTGCAAGTTCTCAATGAGCGCCAACTCCGCCATTTCTCTGTCGGACGCCTCGACAATTTTGGCGGGGATTTGCGTCCAATTGAGCTTAATCGCGGCACGAAAGCGTCTCTCTCCCGCAACGAGTTGGAATCGTTCACGATCCCGCCGCACCACAATGGGTTGGAGCAATCCGTGCTCATTTATGCTTGCCGCCAACTCACGAATCTCTTTCGCCTCGAAATATTCACGCGGCTGCCACGGATTGGAGTCGATAAGCGCCACGGGAATACGATAAATCGTCTCTGCATTCTCAAGCGGTATTTCGCCCTTCTTTCCTCCGGTTTTCGACACAATTTTCTTCTTTTTTGCATCATCCTTTGGAGGTTCGGGCGTTTCTTCCTCTTTCTCCCCACCGGTTTTTGTTTTTGCTTCCGCTTCTGCGTCCGCGTCCGCCAAAACTCGAGGAGGAATCTCGCCGTCTACAATCGCCCTCTCCAGAGGCTCGCCCTCTAAAAACGCGCCCTCCAAAATCTCCTCATTTGGCTCCGCGCCAACCCGCTGATTTTTCGCAGCCCCTTCCCACTCGGGATTCTCGCCCAACGAGGTCGACAGGATATCCTCACTGCCGAAAAAATCCTCCAACGTTTTCATCTCGGACTCGAGCATCCCCCATCTCTCCTCCGTACGATCGAGAACTTCCTCAAAACTCTCCGCATCGACATCGTGAAGATTGGAGGGTTCCATAGCCGCATTTTGTGCCGCATTTTGCTCTGCCTCGGCATTTTGCGCCACCTTGGCTTTTTGCACCACCTCGACGTTTTGTCCCGGGACCACATTCTCCTCGGCTTGAGGGAGAGGCGCAGGCTCCTGTGGCAAATCCGCCAACACGCGACTTCCCGGCTTCGGCTTCCCCTCCATCTCCGCAGAATTCTCCGGCGCGAACTCCGGATTATTCATTCTCATCGCTTCCTGCAGTCCCCTGCCCAACCTCTTCTTCTTGCTCATTCTCCAATACCTCCATGCAAAGCTCAATATACGCCCTCGCCCCGTGCGACCTTGGCGCATAGTCGATCACGGGTTTTCCAAAGCTGGACGCCTCCGTCACTGCAACATCCCTCGGAATGACGGTTTGATAAACAAAATCCCCAAAATAATCCCGCACCTCCGACTCAACCTCCGTGGTCAATTCCAACGTGGGGTCGTACATCGTCAACAAAATACCACTCGATAGCCACATTTCCTTCGGAACGAGCGCCGTCATTTTTGCAATGCCCTCCATTGCGAAAAACTCACACTGAATCGGCATCAAAATTCTCGTCGAACACTCCAAAGCCGTTTTCGTCAGAGAAGAAATCGAAGGGGGCGAGTCAATAAGGACATAATCGTAAGCGTGCAGACCAGAAGTCAGTTGAAGCCGAAGCCGCTGCGCTTGCTCGACATTCGTGAGCGTTTTGACGTCGTTCAGACTTCGCCCACCCGGCAGGAGAAACAAATTTCCCCACGCCGTGCTCAAGACCGCCTCGCTCCAAGAGACCTCCACGACAAGCGGGTGTCTCTCCAAAGGAGCCAGCCCAAGCCCGCTCGTTGCGTTGCATTGCGGATCCAAATCGACCAGAAGCGTCTTGTATCCCGCGCGCGCAAAGCACGCGCCGAGATTAATGGCGGTCGTGGTTTTTCCCACACCGCCCTTCTGGTTCATTACGCAAATAATCCGTCCCAAATTTCACACCCCAAAGTGCATAAAAGGCACCCTCAAAACACTATTCAACGGAACGAAAAACCAAGCCCGAGAGCAATTTGGGATAGAAATACGTGCTCTTTTGCGGCATCCTCTCCCCCTCCAAGCAAAGTGTCTTGATCTGCTCCACCGTGGCGGGCATGACCAACGCCGCCAGCGCGTATTCGGCATCGTTTTTCAACTCATCAACCACCTCAGACACCAAATGCACGTACGTCGGCTTTGGCGCGTCGGGTTGCTCCAACAAAACGTCCATAATCAAGCGATGCAGAATGCTGACGCCCAACTCTCTCCAATCCTCTGAGTGCTCTCCTGCGACGTCATTTTGCGCCATTTTTTCCCGACCCGCGTCCTGAAGTGTGACGATCGTCCACTTCCCATCTTTCGGAGTGTAGAACGCCATCACGCCTTGGTCGTCTGCCGTTACGACGTGCTCCCACGCGTCCGCGCCAAAATCTGGCCCCTCTCCAATCGTCTCGGACGCAAAATAGGGCGCGAGTTTCTCCTTCAACTCCTCAGACGTCAAAGCCGGGATTCCCTTGAACAACCGATGAGTGGGCAGAACCGCCAAGCCGCTGTCTTCCATGGCGACGAACATCGTCAAAACATAGTGCACGGGATGGTCTTTTGTCAGCCCCATTTGGCGTCGGTGCTCCAAATAGTTGCACGCCGTCTCGTAGCGATGGTGCCCATCCGCGATGAAGAGCGGTTTTTTGGCGATAGCCGATTGAACCGCCGAAATAACGTCCGGATCGGAGATGACCCACATTTGATGAAGCACGCCCAGATGATCGGTCGCGCTCAGAGGCGTTTTCCCCTCGATAGCCTTCTCGAGGATCGTCTCGACGCTCGATTCGGCGTCGGGATAGAGTCCAAAAATTTGACTCAACTGCGTTTTCGTCACGGTCGTGAGCATAAGTCGATCGGCTTTTGCCGAGGCGTGCGTCTGCTCGTGAGGAAACACGCACCCTTTCCCAAAAGGTTGAACCTCCAACCCCGCCATGAAACCTTTTCTCGTGTACGTGGCTCCGTCGTACTCGAAAATTTGATGATAAACGTAGAGCGCAGGCTCAGATTCCGTGAATAAAACGCCGTCCGCCAGCCATTTTTTGAGCGTTTTTGCGGCGCGCGTGTAGCAATTGTTCTGCTCGTCGTCCGTCGGCAGTTTTTTGTTCAAAATCAAGCGCACCGCATTATTCGGGTGCTTCTCATAGAGCGCCTCTTGAAGCTCTGGACTAATCACGTCGTACGGAGGCGCAATCACGTCGGAAAGAGCGCCAACCTGTCCTAAATTGTAACGAATCCCATAAATTGGTTGAATGTTGGGCATGAAAGTTGAACCTCGTTGAAAGGGAAACTGAAAGGGAAAAGTGCCAAAAAACAAGCACGCATATTTTGACGCAAAACGTCGTTTTTGTCAAGGGTAAAAACTTTCTTCGTGAGTAAAAAAAGCGAAAAAACGAGAAAAAAAACGAACCGCCCCCTCGTTTGGTTTCACGTGGAACTTTCAATCAAGGATAAATTCCGGCTCCACCATCTGCGGAATCAAGCCACACTCGTACCCCCGCCGAAGCAAAAGCGCAACAGCCTCACGACCACGCTGCGAAAAATCCAGCGTCCAATCGTTCACGTACATGCCCACAAAGCGATCCGCAAGTCCCAAATCCAACCCACGACCGAATTGAAGCGCATATTCCACCGCCTCTTTGCGATGCTCCAATCCGTACTGAATGCTCTCGTGCAGCAATCGATGAACTTCTTTCATTGCCGTTGCGCCCAAGTCTCGACGAATCCCATTCGCGCCGAGCGGCAGCGGGTACCCCGTCTCTTGCATCCACCACACGCCCATGTCGGCGATGAGATGAAGCCCCTGCTCTTGGTACGTCAATTGCCCTTCGTGAATGATGAGACCCGCGTCGATTTTCTTCCCTTTGTGCTCACCCTCGAGGATTTCTCCCGCCTCGACGATATCCAAAATTTGATCGAACGGCGCGAGAACATAATCAAACGGACCGCCGAGATACATTCCGCACGCCAAAAACGCAGTTGTCAGCGTCCCCGGGACAACGATCGTTCCCTTCTTAAGCTCCTCACGCTTCATCGGCTTCCGCGCAACCAACATCGGACCATAATTGTCCCCCATGCTCGCTCCGGAGTTGCACAAAATGTACTTGTCGCTCAAAAACGCATACGCATGGAGACTCAACGCCGTGAGTTCGTAAAAGCCCTCAAACGCTTTGTGATTAAGCGTTTCAATATCAACCAGTTGGTGCGTGAAGGAATACTTCCCTGTCTCGATACAATCTTTCGCAAGCGCGTAAAACATAAACGCATCGTCTGGATCAGGACTATGCCCCACCTTAATTTCCACCTGGTCGTGCGTTTTCTCGGAGTTCAAACTCATTTTAACCTCTTTTCTTCCGAAGTGCGCAAGCCCACCTGATTATAGAAAATGCGCAAACCTCGATAAATATAACGAATGAGAGCCAAACAAAAAATTCTCTGTGTAAGTTTAACCAATTTGTCGAAAAAAGAAAAGTACCCACCATCGAATTTTTCGCATAATTTTAGGAAAGATTTTTCGTTTATAGGAGCAAAATGGCATGGCAAAATATTGTGTGATTCTCCCAGCGGCTGGTAAAAGCAGTCGGTTTCGCGACTTCAATTATAAAAAACCCTTCTTTTTTCTCAAGAATCGTGCGGTTTGGCTCCATTCTGCCCGACTTTTCCTCAATCGCAAGGACGTCGCGCAGGTCATTTTAGTCATTTCTCCCGAAGATAAAGAGGACGTCCTTGAAAAATTCCGCGCGGAAATTGCCGTCCTTGATATCACTCTTGCCGAGGGTGGGAAAGAGCGTGCGGACTCCATCGAAAACGCGATTCCGCTCATCAAGGAGGAGTGCGATTTCGTGTGCGTCCACGACGCCGCGCGACCTTGTCTCACGCAAGCCCTGGTGGACAAAGTTTTTCTCGCCGCCGAAAATCGAGGCGCCGCGATCCTTGCCGTGCCGATTGCGGATTCCTTGAAAAAAGTCCAACCTTCGGATTCTTCCGTGCGTAACAAAAAGAAGAGGGGGGGCGGATTAGACATGTTGTTCTCCGATCCGGACGAAGAGTGCGCGACAGAGGACGGCATCATCCTCGCCTCCATGGAGCGTGGCGGAATTTGGTACGCGCAAACGCCGCAGGTCTTTCGGAAGGATTGGTTCATCGACGTTTATGCCCATCGGAATCGCGACGAGTCCGCCCAAACGACCGACGACGCGATGCTGTTCGAAAAAGCGGGCAAAAGCGTTTTCGTCGTTGAGGGGTCGCCATGCAACATCAAAATCACGACGAAAGCCGACCTCGAGCTTGCCCGTGCGGTTTTGGACGCGCTCCCAGAGCCTAAAAAAACCTCCTTTCACCCTTTTTCGGACGAAAGCTAATCCTCATGCTCAACTTGCGCGCTTTTTCCCATTTCGTTTCGAGCGGCTTCGTGATGTGCGGCATTCTGGCTGGCGCCCTGCTCCTCGCCCCCTGCGCGTTGTGGGCGGACGACACGCTGCTCCTTGCCAACGGGCAGTCCATCTCGGGCTACTTGCTTCGCCCTCTCGAGAAGGACGCAGACTTTTATCCATTTCGGAATTCCGACGGCGTGGAGTTTTCGATCCCGTCCGAATTCGTCTCCTCCATCGAAAGGTCTGCTGCCGAAGTCAAAGAGTACGAAAAGCTCCTCCAAATCACCCCGGACACCGTGGCGGGCAACTGGAGACTTGCCGAGTGGTGCGACAAAAATGGTGAAAAAGCGCGGCAAAAAATTCATTGCGAGAGAATTATCGAGTTGGACCCAGACCATGAGGAGGCGCGGCGCGAGTTGGGCTATCGTCGCATGATCGACGGTGTGTGGCGAACTCCTGACGAAGAGCTTGCCGCGCAAGGGAGGGTGCGATACAAGGGGCGCGTCATTTCGATTCAGGAGAAGCGCGCGTTGGAATCGCAAGCGGCGCAAAGGTCGGAAGTCGTTAAAATGACACGAAACATCGCTCGTTGGACTGCCGACATCGGCACCAGCAGAGACCAGGAGGCGCGCGACCAACTCAGAGGCGTTCGCTCCCCGATTGCCGTTCCGGGGCTTCTTGCCGCACTCGAAAAGGAGAAGAGAGTCGCTGCGCGTCGAGAGTTGATCCTCGCGTTGGGGCGCGTCGGGACTCCCGAGGCAATTTCCCCACTCCTTCAACTCTCTATTGAGGATCCGTCCGAGGATCTCCGTCTGACGTGCCTCGACATTATCAAAAACCACAAGAGCAAATTTGTCACGGAATACTACATCTCGCGCCTCAGTCCCAAGAAGGGTTTGAACTCCCACATCAACCTTGCGGCATACGCGCTGGGCGAGTTGGGCGACGCCTCGGCGGTACCTGCTCTCATTGATGCGCTCGAGACGATTCACAAAGCCCAAATCAAGACGGGGGGCAATCCGGGGCAAACCTCTGCCGGCATGGGAAGTTCTGGATCCTCCAGCGTCGGGGGGCTTTCGATGGGTTCTTCTGTGAAAATTATCTCGCAAGCCAAGAGCAATCCCGAGGCACTCGCGGCACTCAAAAAGCTCACGGGGCAAAATTTCGGCTACGACAAAGCACGTTGGCGAGAGTGGCACCAGCGGCAGCACTCTTCCGACCAATCAATCAAGATACGCTGACGCATTCTCCATCTCAGGCGTTTTAGAGCGGTTGAAAATGGAGTCCCGGTTCCGTCCGCAATCGGTGCCATCCACCACGGCTCCACACTTTTTTGTGTAAACTCAAATTATAAGCTGCATTTCACCACACAAAAAAACCTTTTCGCTCCAACACGAGGAACACTCATGAAAGAATCCCGCCAACGCCTTGCGGCACGCAAGTTTGTCTCCCACTGGACGGGGCGCGGCGACGAGAAAAGCGACACGCAGTCATTTTGGCTGGCGCTGCTCCGCGACGTTTTCGACGTCCCAACCCCTTTCGCTTTCATCCTGTTCGAAAAACGCGTGAAGCTGAAAAACGTGAGTTTCATCGATGCGGAGATTCCCTCCACGCACGTTCTCATTGAGCAGAAAAACTCCGACGTCGATCTCACGAAACCGATCCTCCAGTCGGACGGATCGCGCCTCACGCCCTTCCAACAGGCGGAACGCTACAATAATCGTTTGCCATATTCACAACGGAGCAAATGGATTATCGTTTGCAATTTCCGGGAATTTCACGTCCACGACATGGAGAGACCAGACTCTCCGCCGGTCGTCGTGCTGCTCGAAAATTTGGAGTCTGAGGCGCACGTTCTGAATTTCCTGGTCGATGAAACGCAGACGGAGACGTACCGCGAGACGCAGCTTTCCATCGACGCGGGCGAACTGGTCGGGCGCCTTTACGACGCGCTGCGGTCGCAGTATAAAAACCCGGATTCGGCGGAATCTTTGCGGAGTTTGAATATTCTCTGCGTTCGGCTGGTCTTTTGCTTTTATGCCGAGGACGCGGGGATTTTGGGGAAACATAATTGTGTGCACGCCTATTTGAATAAACGCAGGGATGCGGATATTCGTCGTGCGCTGATGGATCTTTTTGAGACACTGGACACGTTGCCCGAAGATCGGGATCCGTATCTGGAGGAAGATTTGCTGGCGTTTCCATACGTCAACGGCGGGCTTTTTGCCGAGCGAAATATCGAAATTCCCCGTCTCACACCGGAGGTGACAGAACTGCTGATTCGGGAATGTTCCAAAGATTTTGACTGGTCGAGGATCAGTCCCACGATTTTCGGCGCGGTCTTTGAGAGTACGTTGAATCCCGAAACGCGGCGCGGCGGCGGAATGCATTACACGTCGATTGAAAATATTCATAAAGTGATCGATCCGTTGTTTTTAGAGGATTTACGCACCGAGTTAAAAGAGATTTTTGCCATTTCCACAACCCGGACACGGGAAAAAAGTTACGTGAATTTCATAAACGATTGGGGGCACTCACGTTTTTCGACCCGGCCTGTGGTTCTGGCAACTTCCTGACAGAGACGTTTCTTTCCCTGCGGCGGCTGGAGAATGACATTTTGCGTGAGATGTTTCGCGGTCAAATGTTTCTTGGTGAGGATTTTTCGCCCATTCAGGTTTCCATCAGCCAGTTTTACGGAATCGAGATCAACGATTTTGCCGTGTCGGTGGCGCGTACCGCACTGTGGATTGCGGAACTTCAGATGATTCAGGAAACGGAAGATATCGTGCAGCGTTCGATCGATTTCCTCCCCCTGAAATCCTACTCCCACATCATCGAAGGCAACGCTCTGCGAATGGATTGGGAAACCATCGTCCCAAAAGAAAAACTTTCTTACATCATGGGAAATCCGCCGTTTGTAGGATATTCCCTACAAAGCAAAGAGCAAAAAGACGACATTCTTTCCATTTACGTCGACGAAAAAGGGAAGCCGTACAAGACCGCCGGGAAAATCGACTACGTTTCCGGCTGGTATTTCAAAGCCGCGCAGATGTTTGTGGGAACACAAACACGCTGTGCCTTCGTTTCCACAAATTCCATCACGCAGGGGGAACAGGTCGCCAGCGTCTGGAAACCGCTTTTTGAACGTTTCGGCATTCACATAAATTTCGCACACCGTACATTTCGCTGGGATAGTGAAAGCACCTCCAAAGCGCATGTCCACTGCGTAATCATCGGATTTTCCTGTAATGACGCCGGGAACAAAAAACGGCTATTCGACGAAGAGGGAAACGCAAAAGAAGTTTCCAACATTAACCCCTATTTGGTGGAGGCCGAAAACGTCTTTATCGAAAGCAGAAGTAAAACAATTTGTGATGTTCCTGCGATGGTTTATGGGAACAAACCTGTTGACGGTGGTTTTTTGTTTTTGACGAAAGAAGAAAAAGACGTATTTATCAGGAAAGAGCGGCAAACGAAAAAATTTATTCGCCAAATCTATGGGTCAGAAGAGTACATAAATAATAAGCTCCGTTATTGTTTGTGGCTCATTGAAGCAAGCCCTATGGATTTGCGAGCGAGTAAACAAATTATGCAGCGAATTGATAGTGTTAAAAATTTTCGCTTGGCAAGTTCAAAAGAAGCAACACGCAAAACAGCAGAAACACCAACGTTGTTTCAGGAAATTCGCCAACCCGAGACCGACTATATCATTGTTCCTCGCGTCTCCTCGGAGCGCCGACGCTATGTACCAATGGGATTTGTTTCTCCTGAAATTATAGTAAACGATTCGGTGCAGATTATCCCCAATGCCACTTTATACCACTTTGGCATTTTAACGTCCAACGTTCACATGGCGTGGATGCGTGCGGTGTGCGGAAGATTAAAAAGCGACTACCGCTACTCGAAAGATATTGTTTACAACAACTTCCCCTGGTCGGAGGTTTCGGACGAGCGGAAGGGGAAAATCGAACAGACGGCACAGGGAATTTTGGACGCACGGACGTTGTTTCCCGACTGTTCGTTGGCGGATTTGTACGATGAGGCGACGATGCCGCCGGAACTTCGTAAGGCTCACCAGGCAAATGATCGGGCGGTAATGCAGGCGTACGGTTTCAGCCTGAAAATGACGGAGCCGCAAATCGTCGCGGAGTTGATGAAACGGTATCGGGAATTGGTCGGATAAACTCGAGCGAAGTGCGTATTTTTATTTTCACGCAGAATGCCAGTATATAATGCCGGTATATATGGTGCTTTGCGTGAAATGATGGGCACGATTTCTGGGGCAGAGGTACCATTTGCGTGCGCAAGGGGTTTGAACGGCGTTTTTATGTCGGAGAATCCCCCCTTCCGCCGCGAAAAAGTCTTAAAATTTGCCAATATTTCTGAAAAAATCGAAAAACTCGTCAAATCCATCTTGACGGAATCTCAAGGAGTTTGTATTTATTCCAATAGTCATTTGGTATAGATTCATGAAATCGATCGGAGGATCGGAATTTAGTTTTCGTGGTGTCAATTGAGTTCCATCGGAAAGTTTGGTTTCATTTCTAAAATTAAGGCTTAGGAAACATGATAAGAAAAAGAAAAGAGATGAACAGATTCAACGCACAGACGATTGTGGCGGTTGCAGCTGTGACATTGGGTTTTCTTACTCCGAATGCGTTGGGTCAGCAGTATCCCCATTCGGGAGGGAGTACCCCGCCAGCCGCCGCTCAACTGCAGACTCCGTCCGGGGTACCTAGCGCGTATACGACGCGTCCCGGCGGCATTGACCCCAAAGCTACGGCGCAGAAGCATCTCCAGTTGGGGCGCAAAGCGCTTGAGGAGGGCAATGTGGAACAAGCGCTCATGTGGGCGCGCGAGGCGCAAAATCTGGCGGCTACGTTTGGCCCCACAGAAGATTCGCCCGAGAAACTCATTGCGGACGCCCAGAAGGCAGGTGCCGCAGCTGGAAACTCCGCCGCGCCTGATCTCACGGCTGCGCCAACCGCCCCTGCCATTGGTGCCACTGCCGCGAACACGCAGATGCCGCAAAATCGAGTCAACATGCAGCTGGTGGGAAAACGCAACCAACTCATCATTAACGCTCGCTTGAGTCTCTCCTTGGGCAAGATCAACGACGCTCAGCGGATTGCCAACGAAGCGGGTGCGATGGGATTACCCTACAATCCAAATGATGACACACACGAAAACGTTCTGCGTCACATTCAGAACTTCCTTCAGGCGGCAAAAATGCGGCAAGAAAAGGGTGAGACGCCAGAAGTCCTCAATCTCATGGCGCGTTCCTACCTCGAGCAGGCGCAAACCCTCTTGGGCTGGGGGCAATTGGACAGAGCTGCCGAGTTGGCGACCTTCGCACAAAAACTCAATGTGGAGTACACGCAGTTTGAGTTGAAGCCGGCAGACATTCTCACGCGAGTCGAGAACGCGAAGAACGTGCGAATCGCGAGTCGTGCCCCGGCTCCGTCGACGATTCCCGCCGCGCCAAGCGTGCCGCCGATGCCGAGCGTTCCTGCGACGCAGCCGACGAGTGCGCCCAATGCTGGTGGCGAAATCCTCCAGGCGACGGCAGTTGCGCCCGCTTCCGCAGGTGGTGCCGCTCAGCACGCAGGATACAACTCCGCAACCGACGCGACGCAGAATATTCTCGTTGCGAACCAGGCACCCGGCGCAGGCACGCAGCTTCCGTCCCAACCCGTTGCGAGTGTGGGTCAAACTCTTCTCCAACAGGCGCTCATTGCGTTTCAACAGGGAAATTACGACCAAGCGCGACAGATTGCCGCTCAGGCAGAGCAGTATCGAATCGAGCTAACGCCCGACAACGCGCAGCGTCTCACGGACTTGCACTCGGCACTGGCGGCGTCCTCGCCCGCAGCGATTTCTGCGGCAGCACCCGCCCCGATGGCTGGCGCGCCCGGAACTGTTCAACCTCAGAATGCTCTCTTGGGACAGATGGCTACCGAGTTCCAAAACCTCACGAGCAAAACGCAGAGAATGACGAGCGAGAACCCCACGGAAGCGCTCAAGTTGCTCAAGGATTTCCGCCAAAAGACGGAAGATTCCGCGCTCTCTGACGAACACAAACGATTGTTGCTCCGCCAAGTCGACGGCAAAATCGGCGAGTTGGAAAACTACATTTCCGACAATCGAACGGAGATCGACCTCAAAGATCGCAACGCGAAGCAATTCCAAGCCGCAGTCGATGATCGCGAACGCATCTACGACAAGGGCAAGCGCCTCCAAGAGATGAGTGAGGAGTTCAACCAACTGCTTCGTGAGCATCGCTATGCCGAAGCCGAGATGGTGGGCAAAAAAGCGTTGGAGCTTTACCCCGAAGAGCCTGTCGCCGTGATGATGGACTTCCAAGGGAAAATGTGGAATCGCGAGTATCAAAATAAGCGCATCGCAAGCGAAAAAGAGCGTGGCATTGCCGATCACTTCATCAGTATTGATGAGGGACTCATCATTCCTCACAGCGAAATCGAGTACAGCACAGAGTGGGCGGACATCACCGAGCGACGCAAGCGCTGGCGCGAAAACAAGACGAATTATAACGAAAAAGAGCTTGAGATTTTCGGGAAATTGAACACCCCGGTTCAAGCGAGCTTCAAGGATATGCCCCTTCAGGCGGCAATGGAGACCCTCGGAAATATGACCGGGATCAGTATCCACCTTGCGCCCGATGGACTCGCGGAAATGGGAGTAACTCCCTCCGCACCCGTCACGCTCAGTTTGACGGACGAGGTCAGCCTCAAAAGCGCGCTCCGACTCATTTTGGAACCGCTCCAGTTGGACTATGTTATTCGTAACGAAGTCCTGATGATCACGAGCAAGAGTCGAAAAGACACCAACGTACACACAGTGACGTATCCCGTTGCGGATTTGGTGATTCCGATTCCCAACTTCCAACCCTCCAAGAGCATGGGGCTTGAAGGCGCGCTCCGCAGTGCGATTTCTGCCGCGAACACCAACATGACACCGTGGGCACAGCAGATGATGGCTCCCGAGGTCGTCACGGCGTCGCGTGCGGTGGGTACGGATGTGCGCATGAACCCGGCGGCTTTGGGGCAGGTGCAGGTGCCCATTGGTGGCTCTGGCGCTGGCGCGGGTGTCGTTGGTGGCGGCGCGGCGGGCTTCGGCTCTCCTGGTTCCTCCGTCGGATCCGGTGGTGCCTCCGAGGAAGACTTCAACAAACTTATCGAGCTTATCCAGGGAACCGTCGCTCCCGATTCGTGGGAAGACACCAACGGTACCGGTACGATTAAAGCGTTCCCCGTGAATATGAGTCTCGTCGTGAGCCAGACGCAGGAAGTCCACGAACAAATCGCAGGCTTGCTCGAACAGCTTCGACGCCTCCAAGACTTGCAAATCACGATTGAAGTGCGCTTCATTTCGCTGAGCGACAGCTTCTACGAACGAATCGGCGTCGACTTCAACATGAACGTCAAAACGAACTCGGCAAGCGCGTTCACGAGCACGGGCGAGGTGACCTCCTCGGCGATCGTTGGTCGTAACGACGTGGCAGGCACGGGCGATTTCGCACCTTCCCCGTTGGACATTGCGTTCCGACAAGGGAGCGCCGCCTTGGCACTTCCAGCGTACGGTGCGTTCGACGCCTCGGCAAACGCAGGTGCCTCCATGGGCTTCGCGATTCTGTCCGATGTTGAAGCATACTTGTTCATGCAAGCTGCGCAGAGTACCGAGCGGTCCAACATCTTGCAAGCGCCCAAAGTAACGCTCTTCAACGGACAGCAAGCGCTGGTGCAAGACGTGACGGACACGCCGTTCGTCGTCTCCGTGATTCCGGTCGTGGGCGACTTTGCGGCGGCGCTCCAGCCAGTCATTGTCGTGCTCTCGGAAGGATCCTTCATGACGGTTCAGGCTGTCGCCTCCTCCGACAGACGCTATGTGCGCCTCACGGTTGTGCCGTTCTTCAGCCAGATTGGCGATGTGACGGAGTTTACCTTCACGGGCACCACCTCCACAAGTTCCGATACCACCACAGATGGTGAGGACGAAGACGGAAACGCTGTCGTCACCAACCAGCAAGAGAGCGGGTCTCGAACGGGCACCACCGTTCAGCTTCCGAGCTACTCCTACGTGACTGTGACCACGACGGTCAGCGTGCCGGATGGCGGAACGATCTTGCTCGGCGGTATCAAGCGCCTGAGCGAAGGACGCAATGAAAAGGGCGTTCCGATTTTGAATAAAATTCCGTTCATCAACCGCCTCTTCCAGAACACCGGTATTGGACGCGATACATCAAGCCTGATGATGATGGTCACGCCTCGAATCATCATTCAGGAAGAAGAGGAGGAACGACTGGGTGTTGCCCCCTAAGCCGTAACGCATAGTTGTTCTTAATCGGGAAACCGCCGCTGAAGGGATTCAGAGGCGGTTTTTTTGTGAAATAACAGTCGTCGTGAAACCATAGTCGTCTCAGAGCCGTAAGTTGGATTTATTCCACTTCTGTGCTATGAGAATCGTCGTTGAGCAAGTAGTCATAGATATTCTTCGCTTCCGCCCACACTTCGCGCATAAAATGCTGTTTCAAACCCGCAAGGAGCGCGGATTTCTGAGGACGAAGAAGCCCAGACGCCGCCACGATCGTGGACAAAACGGCAAAATCATCCCCCGCAAGTTTCGACACCGAGTACTGCCTCGCCAAGCGAAAAATACGTATCTTCGTGAGCTTCATTTCGTCGCCTGCCGCCTCAAGTTGAAGCTCCACGAGATAAAACTCCCCCTGCTTCGGAAGCAAATTTTGGTTGCGCTTCGCGGGAACCAACCTCGCGCCGTCCCAAACCTGCCACCCTTTATCGAGCTGCCAACACGCAATAACGCTGCGCGTGTCCAAAATCATGTATCGATACTTTGGATTCAACCTTTTTGGG
The DNA here is from genome assembly GCA_030527105.1 of Planctomycetia bacterium. Classification (GTDB taxonomy): domain Bacteria; phylum Planctomycetota; class Planctomycetia; order Pirellulales; family Thermoguttaceae; genus RGIG3701. Next base: position 28,111 of record JAUNBK010000007.1, on the reverse strand, counting down.
TGATCGACTGGCGTGATTCGCTCGTCGTCCAGAGGCGAAATGTTGGCTTGCGGCTGATTCGCTTGGGTGCCGGCTGTGGAGCTGGTCTGTACCTCCGACTGCGCGCTAGCTTGCTCTGCCTGCCGGAGTTTCTCCAAGACCTGAGGAGGCGGCACAATCGCATTCCCATCCGACTGCGGCACGATGAAAATCTCGCCACATTTCGGGCACTTGCGCAATTTGCCTGCATATTCGGATTTGATTTTCATCCCGACCTTGCACGCAAAGCAACGAACGGTGATACTTTCCATGGAACCTCCCCAAAAGTGAAAAAAGCGATGCAATCTGCCCGCGCGATTTGTCTCTACCCGTCTGTTTCGTTGTTTGACGTTTGCGCTTGGAGGTATTTAAGCTGCGCCATTCGAGCCTTGCCCAACGCCTCCTCCGCTGCCTCACGATTGCCGGACTTAATCGCCAAGGCGCTCATCGCGACGAAGCTAAAAGGGTCTTCCGGCTCCAACTCGCAGACGATAGCGGCATGGTCGAGCGCAGGCACGTGGGCGTCCAAACGAGAATAAATCATGCTCAACGCGGCATGAGGCAACGCGTACTCTGGAAAATCCGCACACAAGCTCTCCAACATTTCGATGGCAGCTTCGAGATTCCCCGCTTCTTTTTGTGCGATTGCGGCGTCATACCGCGCTTCTTTTGTAATTTCGGTCATTCTTCTCAAGGTTTTCGCAAAATTTTCGCAAAACAATAAATTAATCGATTCAATTAGGGGGAAGCTGTTCCTTCGCGCACATTTTTCTCGTTGTTTGAAAAAAATTTTTTCTTGCCCTCCAATCCACGAGCGTATTGGAAAAACAACGGTCGCCGTAGGTCAACCTCCTGACTAGAGTATAACTTCTTTCGCAAGAAATGGTAGAGGGGGTCTTGCAGAAAATCGAAAAATATAGAGAATATAGAAGCCGAGGTATGCAAGTTGATCGCGAGAACAAGGTGTTGCATTTTGCCTAATCGGTTAAATTTAAGATTTTTTTAAAATTTTTGGGAAACATTTGCAAAATTCCACTAAATTAACATTGTAATATTTTCGTTTTAGGATTAAATTAGCATTGTGGAGGAAGCCTACAAAATTCCCCCCTTTGTTCCATAGAGAAACTTGTCGCGTTCCATAGAATGGATTGAATATGTCGGACGCAGGCAAGGTATGAGTGGTGCGCGGATTGAGTCCGTCTTTTTAAGGAAATTCCAGTGAAAATACATCCAACAGCGATTGTCAGCGACGACGCAAAGATTGCGCCTGACGTAGAAATTGGTCCCTTTTGCATAATCGAGTCCGGCGTCGTTTTAGGTACCGGAACTCGAATCAATGCTCGCGCCGTGATTAAAACAGGCGTCATCTTGGGTGAAAACAACATCATTCACGAGGGTGTAGTTCTGGGCGGACCTCCTCAACACATCTGTTCTGAAGGCGAGTACGGTGGTGTCCTCATCGGAAATAACAACGTCATTCGCGAAAATAGCACCGTACACTGCGCTATGTATCCGGGAAAATTCACGACCGTGGGCGACAATAACTTCATGATGGTCAATGCCCATATCGCGCACGATTGCGTTGTCGGGAACCACGTTATCCTCACCAACAACGCCATGCTTGGCGGGCACGTCCATGTCGAAGACAGAGCGAATATCTCCGGCGGCGTCGCGGTGCACCAATATTGCCAAGTCGGAATGTACGCCATGGTGGGAGGGCTTTCCCACATCGTTCAAGACGTGCCGCCGTTCGTCAACGTGGATGGAGGAACGTCCCTCGTCGTTGGCGTCAATCTCATCGGCTTGCGTCGCGGCGGAGTGCCAAGCGCGGAAATTAAAAAGATTCGCGAGGCGTATCGTCTCTTCTATGAAGAAAAACGCTCCATGAGAGAGTTGGAGACGCTCATGCGCGAGAAATTCCCTGAGGGGCTTGCGGCTCATTTCGCGGACTTCGTCGCGAGGAGTCAGCGTGGGTTCGTCCCAGAACGCCGCGCATCGAGCAAGCCGATCAAACTCGTGCGAGTCGAGGAGCAAGAAACGCCAGCCGCGCCAACTCCCCAAGAGGCGATCGACGTGCCCGCTCAAAGCATTGCCGCGATTGGGTAGTTTGCGAGGGATATTTCCGAATGGATGAACAGGTAGAAAATTCGCAGGATGCTCTGCAAAGCGATCCGCCACGGTCGATTTCTCGGCTTGCGCGGGTCGCTCTCTGCATCTTTGCGGCGTATGGATATCTTGGGTGGTGTTCGTTGGGCGGGCTCCTCGCCTGCTTCCACATTCTCTTCACACTTATTTCATGGAACGAGGCGACGACTCTTGACAAGACGCTCCTCATCCCCGTTTTTGTGATCACCATAACGCCTGGACTAATTTGGGTCTTGATCGCTTTTTTCTCTGGACGCCGAATGAGTCACCTCCTTGAGAATGGGATTTTCGCCCCAACACGACTCGTTTCTGCCGAGAACAGCGGTTTTGGCTTCGGAGGCGTCGCTGCCATGCGCCCCATTTTTCGCATTCATCTGTCGTACTCCGTAGGATCGCGAGAATTCAGGTTCGAATATCTCTCCACCGCCGTGCCTCGCAAAATTTCTCGCATGTTTTGCGATCCGAAAAAACCGCGCGAAGCGATGTTGCTTGAGAGGCTCCCATTCGTTTTGCGACAGGATTCCACCGGACAAATTGTCGCTTCACGATGGCGCCTCGCTCTTCTTACACTCCCGTTTTGTCTGGTGCTGTTTGCGATTCCGTTCGTCGTTCAAGTCGTATTTTTATAGGACTGCGCGTTAGAATTTCCAGACGGAAGGGAGAGTCACTCGGCTCTTCATCCAGAACTACGCTTCGTTCTTGGCTCGGGTGGTTGCGTGTCAAAATTTGAAGGCGCCTGGGTAGGGAAAAAATGACCGCCCCCCCTTTTCAAAAGGACGAAAATGTAGTATAATCCACACTCTTTCCTGTTCGAGCGAAAATGGCGCTGTACAGGAACCCATGGCTGAAAAAAGAGTTGAGTATCGAGGGTCTATTCGCGGGACTGGTCGATACAGTGGGCGGACGCTTCATTTTATTGGTATGTGCGAGACCCCGTCAAGGCTCCGGCAAGGCGTCCCAAGAATTTTTGAGATTTTTATTATTTAGCGAGTGTTCATTATGAAAACGTTCATGGCGAAACCGGCGGAAGTTGAACAGCAGTGGGTGTTGGTTGACGCGACCGACAAGGTAGTTGGTCGGTTGGCAAGCGACATTGCGATGCGCCTCATGGGCAAACACCGTCCTACTTACACGCCTCATGTTGACACGGGCGATTTTGTGGTTGTTGTCAATGCCGAGAAAGTGAAGTTTTCCGGCAAAAAATGGGATCAGAAACAGTACACATGGTACACGGGATACACACGTCTCCGAAGTGAGAGCGCACGAACTCGTATGGAGAAGGACCCCACCGCGATTTTGAGGGAAGCGGTTCGAAGAATGCTTCCGAAAAACAAATTGGCGACCAAGATGCTTTCCAAGTTGAAGATTTACGTTGGCGATGCGCATCCGCATCAGGCGCAGAATCCGGCGGAAGTTGATTTGGGAAAATAAGTTTTTACAAAGGAGCATCACCTAACCATGGCAGATAAAGTTATCATTGAAGGCAAAGGCACGAACGATTCTCTTGGTACTGGTCGCCGCAAGACGGCAATCGCGCGTGTGCGCATTCGTCCCGGGAGTGGATTGATTGCAATCAACGGTCGCAGCTTAGAGAATTATTTCAACAATATCCAGCACCGCAACGCAGTCCTTGCACCTCTCCTTCAAACGGGCAAGAAAGAGGAAGTGGACGTTATCATTCGCGTTTCCGGCGGCGGCATCACGGGTCAGAGCGGCGCGTGCAAGTTGGGTATCGCGCGTGCTTTGAAAGTGTTTGATTCGGGTCTGTACGAAGTTCTCAAGGGAGCCAACCTCCTTACGCGAGACAGCCGTATGGTCGAGCGCAAAAAGCCCGGTCTTCGCAAGGCGCGTCGTGCGACGCAGTTCTCCAAGCGTTAATCGTTGCTTGATAGTTTGTCTGGACGCCCTGCAAGTTTTTTTCAGGGCGTCTGTTTTTTTTGAGGGGGGTCGCCTTGCGCACATGGATTTTTGGAGTATAATTACTACATATCCAGTTGTTACTTGCGTGTCCTGTTTTCGCCCGCCCTTTTTTTGGAGACAATCCCATGATTAAAGTCTTCATGATGTATGAAGTCAATCCGACGACGTGGTTTTATTTGTCGTCGCTCATGATTGTCGGGATTTTCTTCAAGTTCCGTCGTGTCTGGAGCGTTCGGAATCTCGACCTGGTCGGGTTGCTCTTTTTGTTTCCAGGCGTGTTGATGGTCGCAAACGAGGCACAACTTGTGCCCTATGGATATTTTTGCATCCTTTTTGTCTCTTTCTTCCTGTTGGTTCGAATGTTGTGCGACCCCATGATGGCGCGTCGCCCTCTGCTGGACGTCAACCTTTCTACGGGGGGGCTACTCTTCTGTTGCATTGCTCTTCTCGTCTTCCAAGTCGCAGGCGTTGCTCTCACGCAGTGGAGGCTTCCCGGAGCGGTCCAGACCGCTACGCTTGAACAGCTTATGACGATGCACCTTAACGAGCGCCTTCTTGCGGACGAAGCGGATGAAGAAGACTCCGCGCAAAAGAGACCTCGTTTGACACACGGTCCCGGTCTGCCATTTTTCACGCAATTTTCGGATGCGCCTAGAGCGTATTTGCTAGACAGGATGAGGCAGATGAAGCAAGCAAGCGCGCAAGGAGAAGAAAATGCTGCGGAGGAAGAACACGCCTCGATTGGAATCCGCCCCAGAACGTGGGCGCGTGCGGCGGCAGACAACGACGCGAATTTCCCTTATGGGCAGTTTTGGCTCACTTTTTTAGCGGCAGTGGCGGGGCAGATCGCGATTGCGGTAGGGCTTATGCTTACGGGGTGGCGGCATTTTGAGAATTTCGCGACGGGGGTGGCGGCGGCTACGCTCTACCTGCTTATCCCATACGCGGCGCAGATGCCGTCTAGACTCGATCATATTATCCCAGGCGCGCTGCTCGTTTGGGCAGTGTTTTGTTGGCACCGCCCTGCTCTTGCGGGGATATTGTTGGGCACTGCGGCGGCATTGGCGTACTATCCCGTTTTTCTGATTCCTCTATGGTGCAGCTTTTATTTGTCGAAGGGGTTGTACCGATTTGCGATTCCCGCGCTCAGCGTCATGGTGGCTCTCTTCTGCCTTGCGATTCCTTTGGCAGGAGGTTGGGAGAACTTTTTTGAACAGTCGGGAGACATCTTTGGTTTCGTTGGGTTATTCATCCGAAGTGCCGACGGGATTTGGGAATCCGAGCCACACAGTGTTTTTTATCGCGCGCCGGTTCTCGTCACGTATATGATTCTTGTCTGCCTTTTGGCTTTTTGGCCCGCGCAGAAGAACCTCGGGACGCTTTTGAGCAGTTCTGCCGCACTCATGGTGGGAGCGCAGTTTTGCCAACCGTTCCAGGGAGGAATGTACATGGCGTGGTTTTTGCCGTTCATGATACTTGTCATTTTTCGACCAAATCTCGAAAATCGCACCGCAAAACGCGTCATTGATGGGAAAAAACGCAGGACTGCCACTCATTTGGCGGAGCAATAATCGGCATGATGGATTGTTTGAACTATGAAATTATCGATTTTGGGGCGGGACGCAAGTTGGAGCGCTTTGGGGATTTCGTCCTTGATCGTCCCTCGCCGCCTGCCGAGGGGGTTGCTCCCCGTCTTGCGACTCGAGCGTGGGAGCGCGCAAACGCCGCCTTTTTTCGAAATTCGGGCTTAAAGGGACGGTGGGAAGTTGATGATATGTTCGACCGCCGTGGGGATGATTGGGCGTTTGAAACGTCGTTTTTTCGACTCAAACTCAAACCCACTCAAGTGGGGCATCTCGGCGTCTTCCCCGAGCAGTTCGAAAATTGGCGCTGGCTTTATGAGTCCACCTTACGGTGTTTGGAGGGCTCGGACTCGTTCCACGTCCTCAACCTTTTTGCCTACACGGGAGGAAGCTCGCTTGCGGTCGCGAAGGCTTTTGAGGAGTTTGGCATTCTGCCCGAAATGAGGGAGCGTTTTGCGATTGCTCACGTCGATTCGGCTCGCAACATCGTCCAGTGGGCGCGAGAAAACGCCCTCTTTTCCGCGCGAGAACGCGTTCCGATTCGGTGGATTGCCGAGGATGCGATGAAGTTCGTGCAAAGAGAGGTGCGGCGCGGACGGCGCTACAATGGGATTATTTTGGACCCTCCGACCTACGGACACGGCGTGAAGGGAGAGGTTTGGAAGTTGGACGACCATTTGGAGGCGCTTTTGACTCTATGTGCGCAACTTTCACAAGGGGGATTGAGGTATCTTCTTTTGACAACGCACTCACCTGGGTGGGATTGTGCGGCGCTTGAGAGGATTGTACGGCAAATTTTTCCTCGAACGGGGCACTTTCGCTCGTTTTCTATGTCGCTCTCGACAAAAGATGGTCGAAAATTGCCAAGCGGGGAGGGAATACGAGTTTTTTTTGACTAATTTTTGGCAATATTCCCAAAATTCCCGCTATCACGTCTGGAAAACTTTTGGGATTGATGATATATTAGAGACGTGGCTGAGGTCGGCTTGAATGTCGCCTCGGTCTGTTGGACAAATTCCATGCACAGTATGGTACTTTTTATAGATTACTAAGGAGAAGTTGATTATGCCTTTGTTCGAGATTGAAACCAGAGCGCACATTGTAATTGCAAATGCGGAAGATGAAGCGCAGGCGCGCGCGGTGCTCGCGGAATATTTTCCGAGAGAAGAACCTGTGCGAATTTCGAAACGACCCCGAAATCTGTGGGTTATTTCGAAAGCGGCTCTGGGAATTACGCCGGAAGGGATTGATCCATGCAACATTGCGCGCGAATGCCTCGCCAAGGCGTCGGGCGATAAAGTTCACGCGATCCGTCTATACATGCAAGAAACCGGCACGGACTTGGAACAGGCAAAGAAAATCGTCGAATCGAATATGATGTTGGGTTGGTAGCTGTTTCGTCGAAATTGGACGTTCGCCATCCGCCGTTTGCTTTTTTGTCGCGCAGGGCATTTTCGCTCTGCGCTTTTTTTCGTAACTTGTGCGGATACGTTGGTTCCGCCGCTTATGCCGCCTCTTTTTAGGACAATTTCTGATTTTTTCGAGAAAAAGTTCACACCCCTTCTTGTCGCAATGCAGATTTTTGTGTATAATGTTGTGTTGTGTATTTTGGGTCTTTTATTTTGATCGCGAGTGGCTGCGGCAAGTGCCGACTGAGAGCCTCCCAGGTCGTGGATCGAAATAGACGACAATTTAAGAAAAATTCGATTCGACAGTCCGTTCCCTTTTTCACGAGACATTATGAAATTGCCGCGATTCCAACGCACGATTGCCTCAGCCGTTCGAATAGAAGGGTATGGATATTGGAGTGGAGAGGATATTCTCGTCGAATTTTCTCCAGCGCCACCGAATTCTGGCATAGTTTTTACCAGAACGGACTTGCCCAACGTGTCTCCAATCCCTGCGAATGTTGATTATCTCATAGAAGTTCCGCGTCGCACTTCTCTTGCGCGTGGTGGGGCGAGAGTGGAGATGATCGAACATATCATGTCGGCGTTGGCGGGCATGTGGGTCGATAACTGCGAGGTACGTGTCTCGGGAGTGGAGATGCCTGCGCTGGATGGGAGCGCTCTCCCATTTGTAGAAGCGTTTGACGCAGTGGGGTACGAAGAGCAAGATCGTCGTGTCGCGCCGATTGAAATTCGCGACGTCTTTGAGTTGGTTGCCCCGGCACGCAAGAGGAAAATTGCCGTCTCTCCCTCAGAACTCGACGCTTTGGAGCTTTCTTTCGAGGTGGACTATGGAACCACGTGCGCGATTGGGAGGCAGAAAGTTCAGTTCGTTCTTACGCCGGAAGTGTTTCGTCGAGAGATTGCGCCATGCCGCACCTTTCTCACGGATCGAGAAGCGGGGAAAATCCTCGCCGCCGGATTGGCACAGCGGGCTACTTATCAGGACTTGCTCGTCTTCGATTCGAATGGACCGATCGACAACTCGCTTCGATTCCAAGACGAGTGTGCGCGCCACAAGGTGTTGGATCTCGTCGGAGATTTGGCGCTGGCGGGGCGTCCGATGGCGGCTAAAATCGTTGGCTCGTGCAGTGGGCATGATCTCAACGTTCGTGTTGTACAGAAAATTTTAGCTTTAGAGTCCATGTAGGAGCGACACATCTCGACTCGCAACGCACTATAAAACACACCAAATTTTCAAAAAAGGGTATATGAGGATATAAAGGAAAAAATGTCCGCAATTAAAAGAATTCTTGTCACCGGAGGAGCGGGGTTTCTCGGATCGCACCTTTGCGAAAGGCTGCTCGAGCAGGGGCACGATGTCATTTGTCTCGACAACTTTTTTACGAGTCAAAAATCCAATGTTCTTCATCTGCTCTCAAATCCGAACTTTGAGTTGATTCGGCACGATATCACCACGCCGATCTTCCTTGAAGTGGACGAGATATATAATTTAGCGTGCCCTGCCGCTCCTGGGCACTATCAATTCAACCCCATCAAGACGATGAAAACGTCGATTTTGGGGGCGATTCATGTCCTCGGCATGGCGCGCCGTTGCCGGGCACGTGTCCTTCAGGCATCAACGAGCGAAATTTATGGCGACCCTGAGATACACCCTCAGCCCGAAACCTACCGCGGGAGCGTGAATACGCTTGGTCCTCGTGCGTGCTACGACGAGGGAAAGCGCGCGGCGGAGACGCTTTTCATGGATTATCATCGACACAACGGCATCGATATTCGGCTCATCCGAATTTTCAACACCTACGGACCTCGAATGCATCCTTTCGACGGGCGCGTCATTTCCAATTTTATCCGACAGGCTCTTTCGAACGAAGATATCACGATTTTTGGAGACGGCACACAAACACGCTCCTTTTGCTATCGCGACGATTTGATCGAAGGAATGATTCGAATGATGAATCAAGAGACGAATTTCATCGGTCCCGTCAATCTTGGCAACCCGCACGAATTCACGATTCGCGAACTTGCGGAACTTGTGATCGAACTGACGAGGAGTGGCTCCCGCCTCGTTTATCAACCGCTCCCAGCAGATGACCCGACGCAGCGCCAGCCGAACATTGATCTTGCTCGCAAGCATTTGCATTGGGAGCCAACAATCGAGCTGCGCGAGGGGCTTTTGAAGACGATCGAGTGGTTCCGCTCCATTCGATTGTCGGATTATCGTCCGCCGACGCCGAAATATTGAGCATTTTGCGCCTCTTGAGTTGACCCCGGTCGTTTTATAGAACCCAGTCGTTTTATAGAACCGCGCCAATTCAAGAGGCTGCGTTTTTCTCAGAGGCGGCGGATTCAATGCGCGATTGAAGCTCCGCGACCTCCAGATTCGTGATGAGAAACTTCTTATTCGAGTCCGTTTCTCCAGCAACGAGGGAGATTTGGGACTTCTTAAGCCGTAGACTTTTGACTAAAATCTCCAATATTGCTTTGTTCGCTTTCCCCTTTTCGGGCACTTGAGTGCAGCAGACTTTCAAAGCCCCATTTGTAACGCCCCGAATTTCGTTTTTCCTCGAGCCGGGCGCGCCTTTGACGAACAGAAGAATTCCCTCCGCCGTCCCTTCAAACGGGAGTTTTGCGCTCTCTTCTTCCATCTTCTATCCCCTTTCTTCTCTGCTTTTGTGCGGAATTGAGACGAAAAAACCGCGATTTTGGGCTGTCTCGAAAAACAACCCCTCAAACCACGGTTTTAACTCTATCATATCCCCCACGCTCACACAGGCACAGCGCCCGTGCGAGCCATGGCAGGTCTCACTATTCGTTGAGCAAGTCGTCCAACGCCGTGCGGCGCGGCGGCATAGAAGCGGCGGAGTCCTGAGAGGAATCCGAGTCAAGCCCCTCACCTTCGTCCACATCGCTCAAAACCTCATTGATCTCATCGTCAGTAGGTTCATCATCAGAAGGCTCATCGTCAAAAAGTCCCAAACTCTCCAAATTGGCATGCGCGTCGTCCAAAAGCGGGAAGCTGCCGTCCTCGTTCTCTGCAAACAAACTCTCGAACGAACTCGCCGGTCCCTCGTCGATTGCGTTGGCGTTTTGTGTCCACTCGGCATTTTGGTAGATTTTGAACCCCGTGCCTGCCGGGATAAGGTGCCCCAAAATGACGTTCTCCTTGAGCCCAACCAGATTGTCGACCTTCCCAGCGAGCGCTGCTTCCGTGAGAACCTTGGTAGTTTCTTGGAAGCTGGCCGCCGAAATGAAACTGGAGCTTTGAACGGCCGCCTTGGAAATACCAAGGAGCTGCGTACTGCCTGTGGCGTGTTTCGGTGCCGTGAAAGTCGCAGGCGTTCCGCCAGTGCTTTCCGTTTCCTCATTCCGCACCTCAAATTGCTCTTTCGGAACAATTTCACCGTGCACAAAACCCGTGTCGCCCGGATCCACGACCTTCACGCAACGATCGAGCGCCTTGTTTTTGGCGAAGAAATCGAACTTGTCCATGATGGCACCCTCGAGAAGCCCCGTGTCGCCGACGTCTTCCACCAAAACCTTACGAAGCATTTGCGAGACGATAATCTCAATGTGCTTGTCGTTAATTTTCACGTTCTGCGAACGATACACCTTCTGCACCTCACGTGTGAGATACTGTTGAACCGCTTCTTCGCCCGAGACGCGGAGAATATCGTGCGGCACGAGGGGACCTTCGACCAGCGCGTCGCCTGCTCTCACCATGTCGCCTGCTCCAACACGAAGCTGACGCCCTGGCGGGATGAGGTGCTCGTGGATTTTTACGTCGCCATTCTCGTCACGAATGGCATCGTTAGTGATAATGACCGTACGCTTTCCGCGCCGTTTTTCCTGCAACAGCTCGACACGCCCACTCACCTCTGCAATCACGGCGGGATCCTTCGGCTTGCGCGCCTCAAAAATCTCGCTGACTCGCGGAAGACCACCCGTGATGTCTTGCGTTCCCGCGACTTCTCGAGGAGTTTTAGCAAGAATCGTACCTGCCGTGACCCAAGTGCCTTCCTCAACTTCGATGTTCGCTTTTTCGACCAGGTAGATGTAGTCGATCATTTTCCCATCTTTGTCCTCGAGCACGATTTGAGGATGATACTCTCCGCGATGTTCCATCACAATGCGACGGACGGTTCCCGAGGCATCACGCTCGACGCGGACGGTTTCGCCCTCAATCAACCCCTCAAAACGCACCTTTCCGGACCGCTCGGCAAGCGTTGGGATACTATGCGGGTCCCAACGACCAATCACCGTGTTGGCTCCGACAGACGACAAATCTTCCTCGAGAATAATCGCACCTACTGGGACGTTATAACGTTCCAACTCACGACCTCGGCTATCAATGATCGCCAGCTCGCTGTTTCTCGAAAGACAGATTATCTGTCCTGCGTCGTTTTTCACGACCTTCATGTTGATATAGTGGAGAGTACCCGCTTTCTTGTTGCGAACTTCTCTTTCCTCCACGCCGTGAGCAGCAGTACCACCGATGTGGAACGTACGCATCGTGAGCTGCGTGCCCGGCTCGCCGATACTCTGGGCGGCAATGGTTCCGACCGCCATTCCTTGCTCGACCAACATGCCCGTGGACAAGTCCATACCGTAGCATTTTGCGCAGATGCCCAGAGGAGCTTCACACGTCAATGGACTTCGAACCATAATCTTTTCGATGCCCATTTCGTCGATTTTTCTAGCGGCTTCGATCGTAATCATCTCGTTCGCGCGAACAATCACTTCGTCCGTGATCGAGTGGACGATATTGCGGCAGCTTACGCGCCCCTTAATCGAGTCCGCCAAGCTGACTTCGACTTTCTCACTGCGATAAATGATCCCCTTGGAGATACCCTGCGTCGTGCCGCAATCTTCGCAAGTGACAACAACGTTCTGCGCCACATCCGCGAGCTTTCGTGTCATGTATCCCGAGTCCGCCGTCTTGAGCGCCGTGTCTGCCAAACCCTTGCGCGCACCGTGCGTCGAGGAGAAATACTCCAACACGCTCAGCCCCTCGCGGAAGTTTGCTTTAATTGGCGTTTCGATAATCTTTCCTGACGGTTTCGCCATCAAACCACGCATTCCAGATAGCTGACGAATCTGCTCGATACCACCTCGCGCGCCAGATTGGGACATCAAAAAGATCGGGTTGACGTAGCCTGGGGCACGATGATCGTTTTCGAGCGCAGATTTCATCTCTCGAGTGATCGTCTCACGCGCACTCGTCCACGCGTCCAATACCTTGGCGTATCGTTCACGATCCGTGATGTGCCCTCGCTGATAGTCGCGCTGAATCCGCATCACGCTTCGCTCTGTATCGTCGATAATCTGCTTCTTCGAGGCAGGCGTAATCAAATCGTCCGTCGCGAAAGAAAGACCCGATCTCGTACTTTGGCGAAAACCCATCTGGTTCATGTCGTCGAGAAGGTCAATCGTGGAACGCGCTCCAAGCAACTCATAGCAGTCGGAGATAACACGCCCCAACGTACCGCTCTTCATCGGCTCATTGTAGAACGGCATTCCGTCTGGCAAATTGTCGTTAAAGAGGACGCGCCCAACTGTGGTTTTGAGGAGCTGCCCCGGTTTGATCTCTGGCTGATCCTTCACGACATACCCTTCAGGAAGCCGCACATAAATCTGGGAGTGAAGCTTAACCTTTTCGAGTGCGTAAGCGGTGTGGACTTCTTGGAAGGACGCGAATTTCATCCCCTCGCCCAAGCAGCCGTCGAGCGGGATAGTCATGTAGTAACACCCCATAACGACGTCTTGAGACGGGCTGATGATCGGGTTTCCGTTTGCGGGGCTGAAAATATTGTTCGTCGCCATCATCAGGGTGTGAGCTTCCACCTGCGCCTCAATGGAGAGGGGAAGATGCACCGCCATTTGGTCGCCGTCGAAGTCCGCGTTGAACCCTTTGCACACGAGCGGATGAAGTTTGATCGCGTTTCCTTCGACCAAAATCGGCTCAAACGCTTGAATACCCATTCGGTGCAGCGTCGGCGCACGGTTGAGCAAAACAGGGTGATTCCGAATCACCTCTTCCAAAATATCCCAAACCTCCTCGTCTTGGCGTTCGAGCATCTTTTTCGCGCTCTTGATCGTGTCGGCATGCTCCAATTCCTTCAAACGACGGATGATGAAAGGTTGGAACAACTCCAGCGCGATTTTTTTTGGCAAGCCACACTGGTGCAAGCGGAGCGTGGGGCCCACGACAATCACGGAACGCGCTGAATAGTCCACGCGCTTTCCGAGAAGGTTTTCGCGGAACCGCCCCTGCTTACCCTTAATCAGGTCCGTGAGCGACTTCATCGCACGATTGCTGCTCCCCAAAACGGGACGTCGGCAACGCCCATTGTCAAAGAGCGCGTCGACCGACTGCTGAAGCATTCGCTTCTCGTTGCGAACAATCACCTCGGGCGCGTTGAGATCAACCAATTTGCGGAGACGATTGTTTCTATTGATGATTCGGCGATACAAATCATTGAGGTCGCTCGTTGCGAAATTTCCGCTCTCCAACATCACCAACGGTCTCAAGTCGGGAGGAATCACCGGAATCACGTCCAAAACCATCCACTCCGGACGATTGTCGCTGTCGCGCAGGGACTCGACGATCTTCAAACGGTTGATAAGCTCCTTTTTGCGCTGTTTTGAATTGGTCGTCTTCAATTCTTCTCTCAACTCACCCGAGAGGGTGACAAGATCGAGATCCATGAGCAACTGGCGAATTGCCTCAGCACCCATTTCCGCGCGGAATCCGTCGGCACCATAAGTCGCGACCGCGTCGCGATATTCCCCCTCCGTGAGCGTTTGGCGGATTTTGAGAGGCGTGTCTTTCGGATCAAGGACAACGTAGTCCTGAAAATAAATGACTTTTTCTAACTGGCTCATCTTCATATCGAGAAGATTCCCCAGTCGACTCGGGGTGGTCTTGAAAAACCAAATATGCACGACAGGGGCGGCAAGCTCAATATGCCCCATGCGCTGACGACGGACACGACTATGGGTGATTTTGACGCCGCAACGGTCGCAGATCATCCCTTTGTATTTCATGCCGCGATACTTTTGACAAGTGCACTCCCAATCCTTCTCTGGACCAAAGATACGCTCGCAGAAAAGACCATCGCGCTCCGGTCGATATGTTCGATAATTAATCGTTTCCGGCTTTTTCACCTCGCCATACGACCAACTTCGAATATCGTGCGGGCGTGCAAGGCTAATTCTTACAGAGGTGTAATCGTTAATGCGCTCGTAATTGCGATCGGAATTACTCATTCACCGAATCTCCTATGAATTATGTGTTAAACCAACAGCCCCGAAAGGACAAGCGGGACTGTTGGTGGAATGTTTTTTGTGCGACTATTTCGTGTGTCAGGAGGGCAGGTTGCTTGCGCGCTCCAACTGCATATTCAAACCCAAACCTCGAATTTCGTTCGTCAAAACGTCGAAACTTGCGGGCGTGCCAGCCTCAAGACGATTTTCGCCCTTGACCATGGCTTCGTAAATTTTCGTTCGCCCTTCCACGTCGTCACTTTTGACAGTGAGCAATTCCTGAAGGACGTACGCAGCACCGTAGGCTTCGAGCGCCCAGACTTCCATTTCTCCAAAACGCTGACCGCCAAAACGAGCTTTCCCACCCAAAGGCTGCTGCGTAATCATGGAGTAAGGCCCCGTACTTCTCGCGTGCACTTTGTCGTCAACAAGGTGGTGCAGCTTGAGCATATAAATATACCCAACCGTCGTCTCCTGCTCGAACGGCTCGCCCGTCCTTCCATCGAAGAGGCGCGTCTTCCCATTTCTTGGCAACCCCGCCTCCTCACACGCTTCGTTAATGTCCGCTTCCGTCGCACCGCTAAAAACGGGAGTAATTGAGCGAAAACCCTTCGTCGCACCCGCCCAACCGAGGTGTGTCTCCATAATCTGTCCCACATTCATACGAGAGGGAACGCCCAACGGGTTGAGCAAAATCTGCACCGGCGTACCGTCCGCAAGGAACGGCATGTCTTCGCGCGGCATGATCTTCGAAATCACACCCTTGTTTCCGTGGCGACCTGCCATTTTGTCGCCGACTGAAATGACTCGTTTCGTCGCGATATACACTTTCGCCATACGCAGCACGCCCGTACGCAACTCGTCACCGATTTTAAGGGAGGCGAGTTTCTGATCCAGCATGTCAAGCGCCATTTCCACGCGCGGACGACACTCGAGCAGGATGTCCATCACCCGCTGGCGCTTCGCTTTGGGAAGATCTAAATATGTCATATAGTTGAAGCCGCGAGCCTCAACCACAATATCTTTGTGTGACTTCCCCTCGACGATAGGTCGTCCCGCTTTGTCCAAAACAGGCGTTCCCAACACTTCTTCAAGACGTTCGATCATGTTGCCAAAGACCCGTGCGACTATTTCGCTGCACTCCGTCTCCGCCTCATGAACTTGCGCCTCGAATTCCGAACGCTCGTACTCGCTCAAACTCATCCGTCGAGAATAGTACTGCGTGTCGATCACAATACCTTCGACGCCGGACGGAACCTGAAGCGAATCGTCCTTCACGTCTTCACCAGCGCGACCAAAGATCGTGTGGAGGAGTTTTTCTTCCGGCGTCAATTCCGTTTTGGATTTCGGCGTTACCTTTCCGACAAGAATATCGTTCGGGCGCACGTACGTTCCAATTCGAACGATTCCGTTTTCGTCCAAATTTCGCAACATCTTCTCAGAGACGTTCGGAATATCACGCGTGAATTCCTCTTTCCCCAGCTTCGTTTCGCGAATCTCCGTGTCGTACTCCTCAATGTGGATAGAGGTGTACACATCGTTTTGCACAAGCTCCTCGCTCAGGATGATAGCGTCCTCGAAGTTGTATCCTTCCCAGACCATAAACGCGACAAGAACGTTTCTCCCCAACGCCAAATTGCCTTCGTGAGTAGCCGCCCCGTCCGCAATCACATCACCAGCTTCCACAACCTGTCCCGGCACAACAATCGGTTTCTGATTCTGACACGTTCGTTCGTTCAAACCCTTGAATTTCCGAAGGATATAGATATCGTCGCCGATTTCGATTCTTCTTGCGTCGCAATACGTGACGGTTCCGCCGCGTTTCGCACGAATCAAAAGACTCGAGTTGAGAGCCGCCACACGTTCCATACCGGTGCCGACGAGCGGCGTTTCGGAGACAAGAAGCGGGACCGCTTGGCGCTGCATGTTCGAACCCATCAACGCGCGGTTCGCGTCGTCGTGCTCCAAAAATGGGATCAAGCCCGCCGAGACACCCACCATTTGGCAGGGCGAAACGTCGATATAGTTGACCTTTTTCACGTTGACGACTTCGTACTCCCCCGAGCGCCTGGCAATCACGTTTTCACCAACCGCGCGACTGTCGCCAACAATGTAGCCGTTCTCAATAATAACGTCGGCAGGGGCGAAAATTGCGTCCCCCTCCTCATCAGCGCGGAGCCAGCGTACCTCACCCGTGAGGCGTCCTTCTTCCACGATTTGGTAGGGCGTTACAAGAAATCCGTACTCGTCCACACTTCCGAAAATACCGAGGCTCGAAATCAAACCGATGTTCGTACCTTCCGGCGTCTCAATCGGGCAAATTCGACCGTAGTGCGAACTGTGGACGTCTCGAACTTCGAAGCCCGCGCGCTTTCGATTCAAACCACCAGGACCCAACGCAGACAAACGACGCTCGTGCGTGAGCATCGAAAGTGGGTTTGTTTGGTCGACAACCTGCGACAACTCGCCACGACCAAAGAAGAAATCGACTGCCGACGAAATGCTCTTCGGATTGACAAGCGCCCGAGGCGTCATATCTTGCGTATCCTTCGAACTCATGCGATCTTGAACCGTTCGGCGCAGCTTGGCGAAACCCTTTCGAATTTCGTCCGAGGCAAGCTCATCAATCGTGCGCAAACGTCGATTACCCAAGTGGTCGATATCGTCGACTTGATAATTCGGGTCGCCATTGTAGAGACCAACGATCGCCTTGATAGCGGAAATAAGATCCTCCGGCTGAAGGGTCATAACCTCTTCCGAGACGTCCAGCCCAAATTTGCGATTCATGCGGAAACGCCCGACGCGCCCCAATCGGTATCGATTGACGTCGTAAAACTTCTCGTCGAACAACTTTCGAGCCTTGTCCAACTGCGGCGGGTTCCCTGGGCGCAGTTTTTGATAAATGCGCAGGAGGGCTTCTTCGTGACTTTGTGTAAGATCTTCCGCCAAAGTGTTCATGAAAAGGGTGTTTTTGGCATCCTGCATCACCTCGATCTGCGTGTTGCCCGAGGTGCAAATTTGCTCCGCAAGATTCTTCGTAATCTTCTGTCCGCACTCGACAATAATCTCGCCAACGTTGTCAGAACCGACGGGGTAGATAACGTCGCCAACGGCAATTTTCCCCTCGATGTTCGCAACGCACTTGCCACCCTTCGTCGAAACGACTTGGGTCTCAAAAAAGGCTCGGAATATCCCCGCATTGTCGGAATATCGCGGATCCATCGCGCGCAGGAGGGTGATGGGGGAAAATTTCGTCGTTTGATCAATACGAACATTGATGCTCTCTTTTTTGGAGATATTCAACTCAATCCAACTACCACGCTCAGGAATAATTCGGCAACTGAACATTCGACTGTCCCCCGTTGCCTCCTCGTCCGAGACGAAATCGACACCAGGGCTTCTGTGGAGCTGACTCACCACCACACGCTCCGCACCATTGATGATGAATTCGCCACCACCAAGCATGATGGGCAACTCGCCAAGAAAAACATCCTCCTCAACGGGCTGCTCTTTGTTCAAACGAAGGCGAACCTTGAGAGGGCGTCCGTACGTCAATCTCAGACGACGACATTCGTCCGGCTCAAAACGCGGCTTCCCAAGCTCGTAATGCACGTATTCCAAACTCACCTTGTCATCATGACCAGAGATCGGGAAAATCTCGCGCAAAACGGCTTCCAAACCGATATTTTCGCGTTTATCCGGCGGAATTTTGTAATCGTTCAGTTTGATTTCATCAGGAAGCGAGTCACGCTCTTCCTCAGGATATTGATACTGAAGAAAGCGCTCGTAACTGGTTGTCTGAATTTTCGTCAAATCAGGAACGGGAAGAGCTTCGATGCCCGATCCGAAACGACGAACATTTTCGGGATAAATACGACGTGTTTGAGATGTTGCCATTGATTATTCACCAGATATCTACCAGGATTTACTCCACAAAAAAATTCTGCGGACGTGATGTCAGAAAATGACACTATAACCCCACGACTAAAGCCGCAGGACGCACCCCGTCTGCGCAAACAGACAAAACCGCGTAAAATGAACGAATTCTACGCGGTTGTTACAGGTTTATTCCAATTTTCACCAACATAGCTGCTCATCCCACTCCTTTTTGAATGCGATTGTGTCGAAAAAATAAAAAAAGTTTACTTGATTCGTCGTACGCCATCCAAATCGAATAAACGAAATGAACAGTTTTGTCAGCATGTGCAAGTTCAACCAAATTTGAATATTGGGATTATACCCAAATTCCAAATTAAGACAAGGGGGGGATATAGAAAAAAACATGTTTTTCCACAACTTTATCGAATATTTGGCGTTTCACAAGAAAAAAGAAACACATAAAAAAAGAACCTGCCTCTTTACCAAAAAAAAGAGCAGACCAACTTGCGCTGATCCGCTCCAAATTCTTGAAAAACAAGACTATTGAATCTTAACGGCAGCGCCAGCGGCTTCGAGGTCAGCCTTGATTTTCTCGGCTTCTTCCTTAGAAACGCCTTCCTTGATTTTGCAAGGAGCGGACTCGACAAGCTCTTTAGACTCTTTGAGTCCCAAGCCGGTCAGACCACGGATAACCTTAATGACTTCGACTTTCTTGTCGCCGAAGGAATCCATAACAACGGTGAACTCGGTCTGCTCAACAGCTGCAGTCTCTGCACCAGCCGCAGGACCAGCAGCCATGACAACGGCACCACCAGCGGCGGCTTCGATTCCATGGACGTCCTTGAGGTAATCCGCAAGCTCTTTCGCCTGCTTCAAGGTCAGCTCAGCAATTTTGTCGCCAAGTTCGATAGCCAAAGCGGAAAATTCACGATCTGTAGACATCTGATTTGTTCCTTTCAAATGAATTGTATTGCATCTGCGTACACTCGGTCTGGGACATCTTTTGTGCAAAACTCACACTTTTGCTAAGCTCACACCGCAAAATATTCGCACACTTCCTGCACGCTCAACAATGGGTTATATTTTTAGCGGTCAAACAACCGCGCACAAATTTAAATTATAACTACTCGGCAGAATCAGCGTCTGCTTCGTCCCCCGCCTTTGTTTTAAGCTGCCCAGCAATCGTCGAGCCGGGACCAAGCATTGCGGCTGCAAGATTGGCACCAGGACCAAGGATTTGTCCGACCAACATACCGAGCTGTTCGGTTCGGGATGGCCAAGTGCTAACGGCTTTGACCTGATCCGCTTCGAGACGCTCTTTGTCCATCACGCCGCATTTCACGACAAATTTGTCTGCGTAACGTTTGTCCGCAGCAAGCCCACACACAATTTTCGTGAGCGATACGATATCCTCGCACCCCCAGCACATAGCGGAGGAGCCACCAATCGTGGTAAAAAGAGGACCAAGACTCGTTTTTTCGAAAGCACGGCGCGCAAGAGTATTCTTGACCACCATCAAGGAAACGCCCTTTTCCTCCAGCTCACCACGAAGTTGGTTCGTTTCGTTCGCCGTCATTCCAACCATGTCAACCAAAAGCGCATCCTGCACGCCGTCGAGCTGCGCAGCAACGTGATTGGTGACCAAATCTTTTACATACTTACTCATTGTTTCGTTACCGTTTTCGTGTTACTGTTGTTGAACTCTTACGCCAGGAGACATGGTTGCGCTAATCGCAATGCCTTTGATATACTGTCCCTTCGCAGTCTGAGGTTTCAAAACCTGAATATAGTCGATGAACTTTTTGATGTTTTCAGCCAACTGTTCCTCAGTAAAGCTGAGTTTCCCAACAATCGCGTGAACGTTTCCACCGCTGTCGTTTCGGAATTCCACTTTTCCAGCTTTGTATTCCTTGACGACTTTCGCGACATCCATCGTGACGGTTCCCGCTTTAGGTGCAGGCATCAAACCACGAGGACCAAGGATCCTACCCAAAGGACCAACCACGCCCATCATATCCGGCGTAGCAATACACGCATCGAAATCGAGAAATCCGTCTTTGACTTTCTGCGCCAAATCGGGACCTCCGTAGACGTCCGCGCCAGCCGCAACAGCTTCGTCGAGTTTATCGCCTTTCGCGAAAACCGCAACACGCACTTCCTTACCAATACCGTGCGGAAGAGTGATTGAGCTTCTCACAATCTGGTCCGCCTGTTTGGGATCAATACCCAAACGAATGTGGACTTCGACAGACTGATCGAACTTCGTGGTGTTAAACTTTTTTAATAAACTGACCGCCTCCGTAAGGGGGAGCGGCGTTTTGCCCGGCGTCTGAGACGCCATATTACGCATTCGCTTTGATCGCTTCGCCATAGCTTCCGCTTTCCTGCCTCTCGGTTAATTCCTATCCTTCTACAACATCCAAACCCATACTACGGGCGGTACCTTCAATCTGCCTGCAAGCCTGTTCCATCGAACGAGCGTTCAAATCCACAAACTTACGTTTGACAATCTCTTCAATTTGCGACCTTGTCACTTTGCCGACCTTGACTTTGGGAACATTGCCAGATCCGCTTGCAATCCCCGCCGCCTGTTTCAAAAGATCGACCGCTGCTGGGCTTTTCGTTTCCAACTCAAAGGAACGATCGTTATAGCAACGAACAACGACCGGGATACGAAGTCCCACGTCATTTTTGGTACGATCATTGAATTGAGAAACAAACTGTCCAAGGTTGACGCCAAACTGCCCCAGCGACGTACCAACCGGAGGAGCCGGCGTGGCCTTTCCGCCAGGAACGTGGAATCGTGCGATCCCTACAAGTTGCTTAGCCATATTTCACCTGTCCTTTTTTCCATTATGATTTTGCATACTCTCGCAAAATCGGTTCTTAACCACCGCTCGAGATAGAAACTACCTTTGCGAATGAATTTATCAACCTGCACACCGTCAAAACAACCACTTCGCACGTTAAAAAGCGCGAAAAGCGGTCAACTAGCTATTAACGCAGACTCTTCGTCTAAATCTGCTCAATCTGCCAGTATTCGAGTTCCACGGGAGTGCTTCTTCCGAAGATGTTGATCATCACCGTCACCCGACCACTAACCTTGTCGAGCGCTGAAACCTCACCTTCGTAACTTTCAAAATTACCTTCGCTAACCTTAACTCGATCTCCCACGTTGAAGCCGATCTTCAAAGATTTACTCTCTTCAACCGGGGCATTATTGAGCGCGAGAATCTTCTCCACTTCGTGAGGCTGCAAAGGCAATGGCTTACCGCCTGAACCAGCAAAATCGCCGATACCAGGAGTTTGACGCACCAAGTACCAAGTATCTTCGTTAATCTCCATTTGGACGATAACGTAACCTGGATACAACTTGATTTTTGTCGTCTTACGCCGACCACCTTTAACTTCAGTAACAGTCTCCGTGGGAACAATTATTTGTCCGAAGTACTTTTCAAGACCAGCAATATGGGCGCGTCGTTCCAGAGCTTTCTTGATAGAATCCTCACGATTGCTTTGCACCTTGAGGATGTACCAATCCATATTCGCTTCTTCGGACAAATCACCAGTATTTTCTGCACCCTCGGTCTCTAAACGACCATCAGGTGCACTTTCTTCAATCTCGACATGTTTCCCCGATCGATTTTCATCAGAAGCTGTTTTACGTATTTCTTCTTTCATTCCGGGTCTCACTCTCGATCTAAAAATACCTGCGTCAGGAAACTGACTTCCACTAATTAACGTTCGTGGTCAAACGTAAAACTTATATTGCTGATATCAACTGAAAATACCGATCCATTTGAAGAAATTTTGACCCGCGATATTGCATCCGTCAAAGACAGCCGACAAAAGGAGGTCGTACCCGAAAAGCAAAAGCGCCAAAATGAACATAACACAAATGACGACTGCAGAGCTTCGGATCAACTCATCCCTCGCAGGCCAAGAGACTTTTCGCATCTCTGCCTCAACCTGGATCAAAAAGTCGGCAAACTTCGGATAATTTACCAGTCGATAGGAAAACCAAATAAAAATCGCACCGAAAAGGATCTGAACGACGTAACGAGTCGCGAGGGTCAATTTCCACCCAATCAGCACAGCATTCAACTGAAAAACAGCGGCAAGCACAACCAGAGCCAAAGCGGCAAACGTAACTTGACGAACGATTCTGCCTTGAGTCTTCTTGTATATGGAAACGCGAAAAAATTCTTGAATCAATTCCTGAAACAATCGGACCACGACTCACCTCCGGCTTAACAATGGATTTCCTTCCAATAACAGGGGCGGAAGGGCTCGAACCCTCAACCTGCGGTTTTGGAGACCGCTGCTCTGCCAATTGAGCCACACCCCTAAATTGTTACCAAAATTCCAAAGAATTTCAGCAGATTGTACCCCTTTTCCATTTTTTTACAAGGGGGGTAAGTTTTTTACAAGGAGGTAAGACGGGACACAAGGGTTTCCTCGCGTCCCGCCTCGTATTTTCCTACTCGATGATCTTCGTCACAACGCCCGAACCGACCGTACGGCCACCCTCACGGATAGCAAAACGGTTCTCGTTGTCCATGGCGATCGGCTCGATCAATTCCACTTCCATCTGCACGTTATCGCCAGGCATGCACATCTCGACGTCGCCCAAAAGCTTCACCGATCCAGTCACGTCCGTCGTGCGGAAATAGAACTGCGGACGATATCCGCTGAAGAACGGCGTCGTACGTCCGCCTTCATCCTTCGACAACACATACACCTTACCCTCGAAGTGCTTGTGCGGCGTAATCGACTTCGGCTTGGCCAAAACCTGACCACGACGAATCTCCTCACGCTTTACACCACGAAGCAACAGACCCACGTTATCGCCAGCCTGACCCTCGTCCAACGTCTTTTTGAACATCTCGACGCCCGTGCAAACCACTTTACGCGTCTCATCGGTGTAACCAATGATCTCCACATCGTCGTTCACATGGATGATACCACGCTCAATACGACCCGTCGCGACCGTTCCACGACCTTCGATCGAGAACACGTCTTCCACCGCCATCAGGAACGGCTTGTCCTTCTCACGCGGCGGATCGGGGAAGTACGAATCCAAAGCGTTGAGCAATTCCTCAATCGGCTTCTTCGCAGCGTCGTCCGTCGGATTGTCATACGCAGCCTTCGCAGAACCACGGATCACCGGAATGTCGTCGCCCGGGAAGTCGTACTTCGACAACAACTCGCGAACTTCCATCTCCACCAGATCCAACAGCTCCTCGTCGTCCACCAGGTCGCATTTGTTCAGGAACACCACCAGGTTCGGAACGTTCACTTGGCGCGCCAACAGAATGTGCTCACGCGTCTGCGGCATCGGGCCGTCCGCCGCCGAAACCACCACGATCGCACCGTCCATCTGAGCGGCACCCGTGATCATGTTCTTAATGAAGTCGGCGTGACCGGGGCAGTCGATGTGGGCATAGTGACGGTTTTCCGTCTCGTATTCCACGTGTGCCACGGCAATGGTCACCGTCTTCGTCGCGTCACGCACCGTACCGCCCTTGGCGATATCGGCATAGGACTTGATCTTGGCCAGACCCTTCGCAGCCTGAACCATCAGAATCGCACCGGTCAACGTCGTCTTGCCATGGTCAATGTGACCGATGGTACCGACATTGACGTGGGTCTTCGTTCGTTCAAAATTTTCTTTAGCCATTGCTACTCCTCTAGTTCACAAAAATGTGTTTACGGAGACCAACACCCTAAAGACGGAGATTGTTTGACTACTCGCCCTGACGGTGGTTCCGTTACCAAAACTATGATTCGTACTGAAAAATAAGGAGTTTGCACGATGCCCACTCCACCCAAAAAGCTGCCAATGGGAATCGAACCCATGACCTCATCCTTACCAAGGATGTGCTCTACCGACTGAGCTACAGCAGCGATTGTCGATTTCAACCCGTGGCAAGCAGTGGGTCTAAATGGACACTTTGCCCGTTACACGTGCCGTACTTTGCTTGAACGGCACGTATGGCGGGCACTCTAAGCGGGTGAAGGGAATCGAACCCTCGTCTTTAGCTTGGAAGGCTATGGCTCTACCATTGAGCTACACCCGCAATTTTTCGGTTTTGCTGGAGTGGTGGAACGTGGATTCGAACCACGGAAAGCGCTGCTAGCAGATTTACAGTCTGCCCCCTTTGGCCACTCGGGAATTCCACCATGAAAAGCTAGAGGTGGGACTCGAACCCACAACCTGTTGATTACAAATCAACTGCTCTGCCAATTGAGCTATTCTAGCGCTGTGTATTCGTTGTTCGGGCTGTCGCAAGACGAAACGTCTCTCTATAGCCCTGCCCTCACATAACAAGGCGTATTATAGCAACAAATCCTCGAAACACAAGGGGGGGAGAGCGAATTTTCGACTTTTTTTTGTTTTTTCTCCTCCACTTCCTGTACCGTATTATACTCATCGTCGTTTAAAATTCCCGTTTTACGCGACGCTTTGCGAGCCGTAGTGCACAAGCTCCAACTGCGGACGGCACCGGAAATTTCAACGAGAAGTATTATAAATGTGAAGCATGTCGACGTGGTGAAGTATTTTGTCGAAAAAGGTGCGGACGTCGCGTTGAAAGACGAAAACGGCAAAACGCCGCTCGATTATGCTCAAGAATGCGTGAATGCCGCGCCTCAGACGGGCGCGAATCCCTCTCCCCACGAGACGGCTCGCAAAATCAAGGCGCTCCTCAAAGATGCACAATTGAAACGGGAAAAGCATGTAAAAATGAAAAGTTTCCAAGAAATTGTCCCCAGCCGCTTGACAACGCGATTTCCCCATGGTACACTCAAGGGAGCGGTCGAACCTCAAGAGTGTGGGGGGTTTGGAAGTTGCCTTCAAGGAGAATGACGATGAAACGAAAGAACGATTTCCCTGCGTGGTTGTGGGGAGTGGGAAGTTGTGCCTGCCTCTTGATCTGTTCCGTTGGAATGGCTGCGAATGACTCGTTTAAGTACGAGAATGCCTCGATTCGCGTGACAGGGGAGCATTGCCGGAAGGAAGTCCTCCAAAACGACGTGCGAGCGTACGCGAATCGGGATTATGTCTACAAAAACGTACCGAAAGAGTTGCAAGGCGCTTTCTTCACCCAGGTTTTTGGGGGTGAGGAGACCAAAATCGTGGTCGACGTTAAGGAAGATACGACGCTCTGGATCGTAACCGGAGTACAAGAATCAGTGTACCTGCCAGAGAGATGGGAGATGCGTCATGGGTGCGCGTTTATCTACACCAGCGAGTCCCCGAGTTGTATGCGACTGTTTTCCTCTGAGGTGAGAAAAGGGGAGAGGATCGAGATTCCCCAGAGGAACTGGACCGGCTCGCAACTCATTTTTGCCAATGAGCCGATTCAATGGGATCTGCCGCACCCTCAAAGCCCCCGCCTGATGAGAATGATGTATAACAATCCCGGTCTTGTGGACGACTTGGCGGTGGGGCTGTGGGTCTGGGTTGTGCCGGTCGATTGCAATCAGGATGGGAAAATGGATCTCGTTTTAAGCTGCGAAGATACACCTTACAACGGTACGTATCGCTTCATTAATCCCGGCGTTGACGCGAAGCATCGCGGTCTGGGCGTCCGTCCCCAGTCCAGCAGCCCGGTAGGGAATTCCGCTATGCCCGTTTTTCGTCCGGGCGAGAAAATCAGCCATGGTGCTATCAACGTCCAGGCGAGTTGGGTCGATGGCAAGGTGCGAGTCTTGCGTCCGAATCAGGAATTCCCCGATTTTGCCCAAAC
The DNA here is from genome assembly GCA_030527105.1 of Planctomycetia bacterium. Taxonomy (GTDB): domain Bacteria; phylum Planctomycetota; class Planctomycetia; order Pirellulales; family Thermoguttaceae; genus RGIG3701. The sequence continues at coordinate 2,140 of JAUNBK010000007.1, read as the reverse complement.
CGGCTTGCTCAACCCGGTCGAATTGGGTCTAAAACCCAACATCCACTCGCGTAATGTCCGAGGAAACATGTGGAAATACGTCGATTTTGATGGCGATGGCGTTCAAGATATTGCCGTCGGCACGGACGACTGGTCGCGATACGGGTGGGACAATGCGTGGGACGAAAACGGCGTCTGGAAAAACGATCAGACGCACGGCAATGTGTACATCATTCGAAATCGTGGCACGAACGAAAAACCGCAGTACGAAACGCCCGTGATGCTCGAGGATTGCGAGGGAAAAGTGATTTTGACGTATGGTTGGCCATCTCCGAATTTCGTCGACTTTGACGGCGACGGGGATTTGGACCTGTTCTGTGGCGAATTCCGCGACAATTTCACCTACTTTCAAAACATCGGCACGCGGACGGCACCAAAGTACGCCCCCGGTGTCTGGATTCGCGTGGAGAATGGGAACCTTGCGGAAATCGATCTCTGCATGGCGACGCCAGTCATTTTCGATTGGAACGGAGATGGGAAGCCGGACATCCTCTGCGGCGATGAGGATGGTCGCGTCGCGTATTTCGAGAATACGGGACGATTCCGAGAAGAAAAGGTCGGCGACATAAGCGTCAAATGCCCGATTTTCAAGGACTTGCTCTACTTCCAACAGGAGGCTTACGAATTGAAGGCAGGTGCCTTGGCGACACCCTGTTGTGCCGATCTCAACGGCGACGGAGCGATCGACATCCTCTGCGGCACGTCGGCGGGGTACATCCTCTATTTTCAAAATTTAAGCAAACCCGGGGTCGAATACCCGAAGTGGGCACGCCCCGTCTATATCCAAGCGGGGGGCAAAGTAGCTCGCGTCAAAGCGGGCCCCAGCGGCTCCATCCAAGGGCCAATCGAGGAAAAGTGGGGCTACACAACGCTCACCGTCGCGGATTGGGATGGCGATGGGCTGCCCGACATCATGTGGAGCCACATTTTGGGCAAACCCGGGTGGTTCAAGAACATCGGCACGAAAACGAACCCTCGATTTGCCGCCGAACAGCCGGTCGAAGTCGAGTGGGACGGAGAGCAGCCACGACTGGCGTGGGGTTGGCTCAAACCTGATGGGAAAAAACTCCTCACGCAGTGGCGCACCACTCCCGTCATGTTCGACTGGAATCAAGATGGGCTGATGGATTTATGCATGCTCGACACGGAAGGATACCTGGCATTTTTCGAACGGTACCGCGACGCGTCTGGTGCGTTGAAACTAAAGCATCCGCAGCGGATTTTCTGCGACATGCAGGGAAATCCCCTTCGCCTGAACGGTGGCAAGGCGGGGAGCAGCGGACGACGGAAAATCTGCATCGTGGACTACGATATGGATGGCAAGGCGGACTTGCTTCTCAATTCGCGAAATGCCGACTTTTATAAGCAGATGAAATCGGAGGGAGGGAAATACTTTTTCCAGAACATGGGGAACGTCGATACTCGTCATTTGGCGGGACACTCCTCCAGCCCTACCGTTGCCGACTTCAATCAGGACGGAATCCCCGATGTCGTAATCGGCGCGGAAGACGGGCGGTTGTACTACATGCGCAACCCGTTGAGCGACGAGAAGAAATAGAGATTTACGCACATCGTGCTTTAAAATCCCCGTTCTGCGCGACGTTTTGCGAGCCGTGGTGCGTTGCTCCGACGGCGGACGGAAGTGAGAAATTTCAACGAGATGCACTGTATAATGTCTCTCGTTGAAATGGAATACTATGGTTGATGGGCATGAAAGGGACGAAAACATAATCGCTCCCGGTCGAGCCAGACGCTGCCCGCCCGGTTCGACCGGGAGCGACGACGGCTTCCGCCAGTTGCAACATCGTCGGGAGGCGGCCGCTAACGCTTCTGGTCTCCCTTGCTATCAAGATGTAGCCCATAGTTCCAGACGGTGGGAGAATCGTTTGACGTTCAATCCAAAGGGTGTTTCACCAAATTCCGCGTTCAAGATGCTCCGACGTATGACAAAATCCCTCGGCACTTCATCCAGAACTCCGCTTCGCTTCGTTCTCGGCTCGGCGGGTCTGTGCTATTCCAAAAGTTTTTTGAAGGAAAGTTTGAGAGGAAACAAATTTTCAAAAATGTTTCCTCTCAAGAGGTTGGCGGATCGCGACACTAT